>PLUH01000158.1:24106-33928 GCA_003164825.1 Hyphomicrobiales bacterium | reverse complement strand
CTGCGGTTGGCGGCGGCGAGGCGGCGCGTGACCTGGGTGAGCCAGCGGCGGGTCGGCGCGTCGACGAGCGGCGACAGCGTCTTGCGCACGCGGGCGTGGTAATCATCGAGCCAGGCGATCTCGTCCGCGTCCAATAACTTCGGCTCGACGAGAGCGAGATCGATCGGGGCCAGCGTCAGCGTCTCGAAGCCCAGCATCGGGCGCTCGCCGCCCGCAATCATCCGCGTCTCGACCGCGACCAGATTCTCGATCCGGATGCCGAACGCGCCGGCGGCGTAGTAGCCGGGCTCGTTGGAGACAATCATGCCGGGAACGAGCGCCGTCGTCCCGGTCTTGGCGAGCCGCTGCGGCCCTTCGTGGACCGAGAGGTAAGACCCGACGCCGTGCCCCGTGCCGTGGTCGAAATCAAGCCCGGACCGCCAGAGCGCCATCCGCGCCAAGGCGTCGATCTGGGCGCCGGTTGTTCCCGGCGGAAAGACGGCGCGGGCGACCGCGATGTGGCCCTTCAGCACCCGGGTGAAGCGGTCGCGCATCAAGGTCGTTGGCCGTCCGACGGCGATCGTGCGGGTAATGTCGGTCGTGCCGTCTTCGTATTGCGCGCCGCTGTCGATGAGAAAAATGCCTCGCTCGATCTTGCGGTTGGAGGCCTCGCTGACCCGATAATGGGGGATGGCCGAATTCGCTCCAGCGCCGGCGATGGTCGGGAAAGAGATGTCTTTGAGGGCGGGGCTCGCCCGCCGAAACGTCTCCAAAGCCTTGACGGCGTCGATCTCGGTCAGGCGCCCGCTCAGGGCTTGCCCGGCGAACCAGGCGAGGAAACGCGTCATCGCCGCGCCGTCGCGCTCATGCGCGGCGCGCGCGCCCGCGAGCTCGACCGGGTTCTTCACCGCCTTCATCAGCGTAATCGGATCGGGTCTAAGGTCGGCTTTGCCGCCCGCACGCTCGAGCACCTGTGTCAGGTAGGCTGGCGCGGTCGCGGCGTCGAATGTGACGCGCCGGCCTTGCCTGCCCAGTTCGTCGATGAACCGCTCGAGAGCGTCCGGCTCATCGATCTCCGCCTGCCGGGCAAGACCCTGGCGGCTCGCCGCCGTCAGCTTTCTGCCGTCGACAAAAACGACTGGACGTCCCTCGAGCGGCAGATAGGCGTAGCCGAGCGGCAGCGGCGTATATGACACGTCCGAGCCGCGAATATTGAACAGCCACGCCAGATTGTGCGGATCGCTGATCACGAGGCCGTCCGACGCCATCAAGGCTGTCCGCGCCCGGGCGATTTTCGCGGCCACGCTTTCGCCGGCGAATCGCATCGCGTGCGGCGAAATCGGGCCGAGCGGAGCCGGCGGCCGATCGAGCCAGATGGCGTCGATCGGGTTCGAGTCGACCGCAACCAGCCCCGCGCCCGCCTTCTCGCAGGCCGCGGCGAAGCGCGCCACGGCGTCGGGCGTGTGCAGATGCGGATCATAGCCGAGCTTGTCGGCCGCCTTGAGCTTCTTCGCGATCCACTCGGTCGGCGGCTCGTCGACGATGTGGCGGAACTCGAATACCGATCCGTCGGCCTGGGTCTTCACCTGCGCGGTATAGCGGCCGTCGACGAACAGCGCCGCCGCATCCTTGAGCACCACCGCGATTCCCGCCGAGCCGGCAAACCCGGTCAGCCATCGGAGCCGCTCGGCGTTCGGAGGCACATATTCGCCCTGATGCTCGTCGGCCCGCGGCACGATGAAGCCTGCGAGGCCGTCCTTGGCCAATCCGGCGCGCAATGCGCCGACCCGAGCGGATCCGTGCGCGGGATCGCCGAGTTCGACGAACGATTGGAACCGACTTTCAAACAAGTGCGGCAGCCTCCGAGACGGGCCGGATCAGGCGGCGTCCTGCGCGGTGACGACCAGGCCGATGAACGGCAATTCGCGATAGCTATGGGCGACGTCCATGCCGTAGCCGACGACAAAGACATCGGGACAGACAAAGCCGACGAAATCGGCGCCGATTTCGACCGCCCGCTTGCCGGGCTTTTCCAACATCGTGCAGACCAGAACCCGCCGCGCGCCGCGCGCCGCCAGGAGATCCTTGGCGAACGCCAGCGTCCGGCCCGATTCCAGGATATCGTCAACCAGCAGAACGTCGCGGTCGCGCACCGACGATTCGATGTCGCGGAGGATCTTCACCGTCCCGCTCGACACCGTCCCATCCTGATAACTGGACAGGTGAAAAAACTCGACCTGGGGCTCGAGCCCGACCCGATGCAGGGCGCGCAACAGGTCGGCCGCGAACATGAATGACCCCTTGAGGATGGCGACCACCAAGAGGTCTTTCGGCTGAGCCGCCGCGATCTCCCGGGCAAGCGCCTCCGTTCGCTCGGCGATCGACCTTTCGTCGAACAGAACCTTGACCTGTCTCGCGCCGCTCATGACCCTTACTCGGTGAACGTCGCTTTATCTCCCGGCGCGGCAAATTTTACCAGCACGTCGCGAACCCCGGCCGGGGGCTCCGCCAGACGCGCCCGGAAGGCAACCCGCTCATGGGGACCAAGACGAGGCTTCGGCTCATGCGCCGTCCAGAGGTAGAGTTCGCGCCGATCGTCGCCGCGCAGCGTAATGCGCAGGTTCGGCACCGGCGTTTCGGCCTGGCGCAGATTGACGATCTCGCCCGTGATCAGGAGGTCCCGGCGGTCTTCGCTCGGCCCGGCGATCGTCGCACGGACGCCGTCGATCGACAGGCCGCGCAGATTGACCGGCATGCCCAAAGACGCATAGGCCGCCGCCGTCGCCGGCGCCACCCTGACAATCGCCGCCCGCGCCGCGATCGTGGCGGTCGCGGCGATCATGAAGGCGAGAAAGACGAGCGCCGGCGCAGCGCCGACGCTGATCGTTCCGGGGGAGCCTGGATCGCGGTTTGAACCCGATTCGCGCTCGACGATCATGACGCCTGACCTCGCTGTTTTGATGGGGTGGACGACGGCTGGCATTTGTTCGGAAACACGGTTAAAGCCGCGTTAAGCGGCCAGCCCTCGCCGTCCCCGGGGATCGCGTTGCTAAGGTTCGAAAACGTCGGTTTGCGCTACGGCATGGGACCGGAGGTCGTCGGTGACCTCAATTTTTCCATCGCCCCGCAAAGCTTTCAGTTCCTCACCGGTCCGTCCGGCGCCGGCAAGACGACCCTGATGCGGCTGATGCTGCTGGCGCTGCGCCCGACGCGGGGAACGGTGCGAGTCTTCGGCCGTGACGCCGCGGCATTGACCAAGGACGACCTGACGGCGCTGAGGCGACGCATCGGCGTGGTGTTCCAGGACTTTCGCCTGCTGGACCATCTCACCACCTATGAGAACGTGGCCCTGCCGCTCAGGGCGATGGGACGCGAGGAATCGGGGTATCGGGCCGAGGTGATCGAGCTTCTGCGTTGGGTCGGTCTCGGCGACCGGATGGATGCGCCCCCGCCGGTGCTCTCCGGCGGCGAAAAGCAGCGGGCGGCGATCGCGCGGGCGCTGATCGTCCGGCCGGAGCTTCTGCTCGCGGACGAGCCGACCGGCAATGTCGATCCCGGCCTCGCGCGGCGCCTCCTGAGGTTGTTCGTCGAGCTTCACCGGCTCGGCACGGCGGTCGTCATCGCCACCCATGATCTCCAGCTCATGGACCAATTCGGCTTCGCCCGCAGGCTGGTCGTGGGCGACGGCAAGCTCACGATCTTCGACGGGTCGCCGTCGTGAATGAACCGATCATCGACCCTCTGCTTGCCGCCGAGCCGGCGGCGACGTTCGAGAGCGATGCGCAGCTCATACCGCGCGACTCGGTCGCCGGCCGCGCCCTGGTCGTGGTGATCGCGATCATGACCTTTCTCGCCTGCCTGACGGCGGGCGCGGCGTTGCTGGTCGCCGACGGCTCGCGCGGCTGGCGCTCGGAGGTGCTGCGCGACGCCACCATCCAGGTGAAGGCGGGCCCTGGCGACAATATCGACAGCCTGGTCGCCAAAGCCGTCTCGATCGCCTCGCAGGCGAAAGGCGTCGAGTCCGTTCATGCTTATTCGAAAGCCGAATCGGAGCGGCTGCTCGAACCGTGGCTGGGCAGTGGGCTCGATCTCAGCCAATTGCCGATTCCCCGGCTCATCGTCGTCCGGCTCAGGGGCCAGCGGCCGGAGGATCTCGCGGCGCTGCGAGCGGCGCTGGCGTCAGCGGCG
Source organism: Hyphomicrobiales bacterium (assembly GCA_003164825.1). GTDB lineage: Bacteria > Pseudomonadota > Alphaproteobacteria > Rhizobiales > Beijerinckiaceae > Roseiarcus. Next base: position 29,761 of record PLUH01000158.1, on the reverse strand, counting down.
CCGCAGGCCAATCTCGACGACCATCGCATCTGGGCGGAGCGCATCGGCACGATGGCCGACGCCGTCGTCGTCCTTGCCGCCGCCCTCTTCGCCCTCATGATCCTGGCGATGGGGACGGCGATCGGGTTCGCCACCCGCGGCGCGATGGCGGGCAACCGCGAGATCGTCGAGGTGCTGCATCTCGTCGGCGCGTCCGACAGGTTCATCGCCAGGGAGTTCCAGACCCATTTCCGCCGCCTTGGACTTCGCGGCTCGATGATCGGGGGACTGGCGGCGATGGCTTTCTTCGCCGCGGCGTCGTTCCTCTCCTTCTTGTGGGCGCATTCGCCGGGCGGCGACGAGATCGCAGCGATGTTCGGATCGTTCGCGCTCGGTCCCTACGGCTATGTCGCGCTGGCGCTGGTCTGCGCCGCCGTCACCCTGCTGACTGGTCTTCTTTCCAGAGAGATCGCTCTACGCCATTTGCGGACGCTGACTTAAGACGTGCGACGTCTCCCCTCACCGTGAACCCTCGACGGCCAAAATGCTGGCAACGCGATCGCTGCTTTTCAACGCCCTGTTCTACCTGAACCTGGTCGTTCTCATGATCGTCGGCCTGCCGACCATGCTGTTCGGCAGGAAAGCCGTGTTCGCCCTCGCCCGCCTATGGGGCGCGATTTCCGTCTGGCTTCTGGAGGCGATCTGCGGCCTCAAGCTCGAATATCGCGGGGTCGAGAACATCCCGCCGGGCGCGGTCCTGATCGCCGCCAAGCATCAGTCGTTTCTTGAGACCTTCGCGCTGCTCAAATATGCGCCCGACTTCGCCATCATCCTCAAGCGCCAGCTCACCTACGTGCCGCTGTTTGGCCTCTATCTCATCGTCTCGCAGCAGATCGCAATCGATCGCGGGCGGGGCAGGCAGGCGCTGCAGCAAATCACCGCCGCCGCCAAAACAGTGTTCGCCGCCGGACGGCAGGTCTTCATTTACCCGGAGGGAACCCGGCGCGTCCCCGGCGCGCCGCCGAAATACAAGCAAGGCGCGGCCGCTCTCTATGCCGGGACGGGCGTCCCCTGCCTGCCGGTCGCGGTCAATACCGGCCTGTTCTGGCGCCGGCACGGCTTCCTCAGGCGCCCAGGCGTGGCCGTGATCGAATATCTGCCCGTAATCGCGCCCGGGCTTGACCGCGACGCCTTCAGCGAGCGCCTGGAATCGACAATCGAAACCGCCTGCGCCCGCCTCAACGCGGAAGCGCTCGCCAAAGACCCGCAGCTCGCGGACGCGCTTGCGGACGGCGCCAACAGCGGCGCGAAAGCGCCGCACTCGGCTTGACGATAATCACGATATGTTCTATCTTCGTTCGCTCAATGATCCGGGGAGCCGACGATGTCGTTATCCTATGAAATCATGGCTCCGACCATCGAGCGGACGCCCGGCTTCTCGGACCCATCGGCGCCGCCGTGGATCGCCCCTTCAAGCCATGGGGGAGATCATCCCGGCGGGGTCGCGCTCGCGGCGCTGGCCGGCTTGCCGTTTTCGTCGCGATTCTGTTCGTGGACGGGCCTATCCGGCAGCCGATATGTCTTTTCGGTCTATCCGGCGTCGTCCTGCCCGGCGTTTTGCCACGCCGTGCTGCTCGCGGCCGTGCGCGACGGCCCTCGCCGGCTGCGCATTGTTTCAGTTCGCGACACCGGCGCCTTTCCGGAGCCGGTCGTCGCCCGCGCCCAACGCGAATTTCGCGCCTTCGGCCCTGGCCTCGAGTTCCATCTCCATTTGCTTCCGTCGTCTTCTGCGGACCGGGCGGCGACAATCGCCGATCTGGCGATCGCCCCGCGATAAAGGGCGGCCGCGCGGTCACTGACCCGCTCTCAGCTTGGCGCTGAGCCACTCAAGGTCGCGATCCCGGACGCCCATCGCTTGCAGATGGTCGTGGGTTTCGAGGACATATTCAGGGTTGTCGCCCGACTGCCCCGCGCCCGCGCGCACGTAGGCCAGCATCGCTTCGCGGTCGAGGCGCCCCGCGTACTGCTTATGGAGGCGGTCGGCGACATAGGTCAGCGCCAGCACGCGCTCGCCGCGTTCGAGCGTGATCGGCGCGATCCGTTCGAGATAGACGGCCGTCGCCTGCTCCCGTTCTCGCAGGTAGCGGATTGTCGTCTCGCGCAGCGCCTCCTCGACCTCGAACGCCACTCCGGCGCACGCGCCGCCCCGATCAAGGCCAAGCACCAGTCCGGGCCGCTCGGGCGAGCCGCGATAGACATGGGAAAACACGCACAGGCTTCTCCGCCAGCCGCGCAGCGTCGCCTTGCATCGGCGCGCGTAGGCGAATCCCGGCCGCCACATCAGCGACCCGTACCCGAACACCCAGAGGCTCCCGTCCGGCGCGGGGGCGGCCGGGGCCGTCACGTGACCGGCTCGTCCGTTTCGGCGGCGCGCCGGCCAAAATCCGGCGCCGCGGTTTCCTGGCCCTCGGCGACAATGCCGAGCCGAATCGCTCGGGTGCGGGTGAACAAGGCGAACAGCCCGTCGCCGTCGCCGCGGCGGATCATTCGCTGCAATGCGGTCAGGTCCTCGCTGAACCGGCCCAGCATCTCCAGCACCGCGTCCCTGTTGTGCAGGAACACGTCGCGCCACATCGTCGGATCCGAGGCGGCGATGCGGGTGAAATCGCGGAAGCCGCCGGCCGAGAACTTGATGACCTCCGAGCGGGTCACCTCTTCGAGATCGGCCGCCGTGCCGACGATGTTGTAGGCGATCAAATGCGGCACATGGCTGGTGATCGCCAGCACCAGGTCATGATGGGCCGCGCCCATGATTTCGACATGCGATCCCAGCGCTTCCCAGAACGCCCTGACTTTCGTCACCGCTTGCTCGTCGGCCCCCTCCGGGGGAGTGAGAATGCACCACCGGTTCACGAACAGGCTCGCAAATCCGGCGTCCGGCCCTGACTGCTCGGTTCCGGCGACCGGATGGGCAGGCGCCAGGCGGGCATGACCGGGCAGCGCCGCCTCAAGGGCGGAGATCACCGCGCTTTTGACCGACCCGACGTCCGAGACGATCGTCCCCGGCCTCAGCGCCGGCGCGATGGCGCGTCCGACCGCCGCGTAAGCCCCGACCGGCACGCAGAGAATGACGCAATCGGCGCTGCGCACGGCTCGAGCGGGATCGTCGGTGACGACGTCGCCGAGCCCCAAGGCCTTGGCCCGTTCCAAGACCGCTACCGAATGGTCAGCGACGACAATGCGCCTCGCGGCGTTGCGGCGGCGCGCGGCGCGGGCGATCGACGAGCCGATCAGTCCGACGCCGACGATCGCCAGCTCGTCGAAGATCGGCTCGACGAGCGGCGCCCCCAGCCGCTCAATCACCTTGCCCCCGCATGAATTCGCCCAGCGCGGCGACCACGCCTCTGTTGGCCTCCTCGCCGCCAACCGTCAGCCTGAGCGAGTCCGGGAGCCCGTAAGCCGCGACCGCCCGAAGGATGAAGCCGCGCGCGCTCAAAAATGCGTCCGCATCCGCGGCGGTCCGGCCGGACTCCTTCGGGAAAGTCAGCAGCAGGAAATTCCCGACGCTCGGCGTCACCTCGATCCCAAGCTTCGCGATCGCTTCGGTGAGCCAGGGCAGCCAGCGCGAATTGTGGGCGATCGCGCGCTCGACATGGGCCATGTCCTCAAGGCTGGCGACGCCTGCGGCCTGCGCTGCGCCGTTCAGATTGAATGGGCCGCGGACGCGGTTCAATGCGTCGAGGACATGGGCCGAGCCGTAGGCCCAGCCAACGCGCAAGCTCGCAAGACCATGGATCTTCGAGAACGTCCGTGTCATCACGACGTTGTCCAACGTCGAAGCAAGCTCGAGGCCGGCCGCGTAGTCGTTGCGGGTCACGTATTCGGCGTAAGCCGCGTCGACCACGAGCAGCGTATGAGGCGGCAGGCCGGCGTGCAGGCGCTTGACCTCGGAGAAGGAGATGTAAGTGCCGGTCGGATTGCTCGGGTTGGCTAGGTAGACGATCTTCGTGCGAGCGGTGGTCTTGGCCAGAATTGCGTCCACGCTCGCCGTCCTGTCGGTCTCTTTCGCCACCACGGGAACGCCGCCCGCGGCGCGAATGCAGATCGGATAGGTCAGAAAGCCGTATTGGCTGTAAATGCCTTCATCGCCCGGATGCAGAAACACGTGCGCGAGCAGGGCGAGCAGCTCGTCGGAGCCGTTGCCGCAGATGATTCGCGCCGGGTCGAGACCGTAGCGGCGGCCGATGGCCTCCCGAAGGGCTGTTGACGCTCCGTCGGGATAGAGCTCAAGACTGCCAGCCAACGCGCGCACCGCCTCGATCGCCTTCGGAGATGGCCCGAGGGGTGATTCGTTGGACGACAGCTTATGGACCTTGGCCACCCCTGGGACCCGGCTCTTGCCCGGCACATAGGGATCGATCGCCAGGATTTCCGGGCGCGGCTGAGGCTTGAGGACAGAGTGGGTCGTCATGGCGGGTTCGATTAGCCTCAATTCGCGCGTTTGCGCAACGCCGAGGCGTCGAATCGATCGGCGTGGGCGCCGACCTCGGTCGCCCGAACGTCGGCGCCGCCGGCCGAGCGCAGCGCCTCGCTCACCGCATCGGCCGGAATATTCCCGGGCCGCGCCACCAGCAGGGAAAGCCCCATCCCATTGGCGGCGGACCCGATCACTTCCGCGCCTATTTGGCCCATTGCTCCAGGAACGTCGGCGCGCCACCGGTCGAGCGTGACCGACTCGAGCACCACCTCGCGCGCGCCTCCGTCGACGAGCGGTTTCGAGATCACGAACGCGGGCAACCCCGCGGGGTGATCGGTCCGCTCGACGAACGGCAGCCGGGCAATGATCTTGGGCGCGTCCGCCGGCACAAGCCGCGTCCACCAGGCGCCCGCCCCCGGACCGCCATCAAGCGCAAACATGCCGAGATCGCCGCCCGATCCGCCGACCGCCCGGATCACGTCCGCGGCGCCGACATGCTGCACGCACGGGACCGTGAAGCCAAAATGAAACCGCGCCGAGTCACGCATTCTCGCGTCGTCCCCGGACACGTCGATGTGCACGCTATAGGGCGCCTGGATATAGGTGAAGGTCGAGATGATGACCCGCCAGATGCTTTCGACGGTATCGAGCGGGAGGCGTCCCCGATGCCGCTCGGCGATGGCGCGCATCATCGAGGCTTCGCGGGCCGGACGGAACGCCGAACCCCCTCCCTGGCGGGTCTTGATCTCGATCAATTGGTCGATGACCCGTCCGCGCTCGATCAGAAGCTCATGCATGGCCGCATCGATGCGGTCGATTTCCACTCTGAGGTCGGCGAGGCTCGGCTTCGGCGGCTGGGACAAGGGGGCGACCCTCTCCTTTGCGCAGTCTTGGTTGGATGTCCGGTCACGCCCGGGGGCCGCGGCAGACCGGCTCTATGTGTTCATCGATTCGAAGAAATTCGCGTTCGTCTTGGTCTCGCGCAATTTCCCGAGCAGGAACTCGATCGCGTCGACGGTGCCCATCGGATTGAGGATCCGGCGGAGGACGTACATTTTCTTGAGGATGTCAGGCGGCACCAACAATTCCTCCTTCCGGGTTCCAGATCGTGTGATGTCCATGGACGGGAAGGTGCGCTTGTCGGCGACCTTGCGATCGAGGATGATTTCCGAGTTGCCGGTGCCCTTGAACTCTTCGAA
>PLUH01000158.1:0-23988 GCA_003164825.1 Hyphomicrobiales bacterium | reverse complement strand
GCATGTCCGTCACTTCTTCCGGGCGCTCGTCGACCAGGAGGACGATCAAATAGCATTCCGGGTGATTGGCGGTGACCGACTGGGCGATGTTCTGCAACAGCACCGTCTTGCCGGTGCGCGGCGGCGCGACGATCAGCGCCCGCTGCCCCTTGCCGATCGGCGCGACGATATCGATGACCCGCGCCGACATATCCTTGCGGGTTGGGTCTTCGACCTCGAGCCGCAATCGTTCGTCGGGATAGAGCGGCGTCAGGTTGTCGAAGTGGACTTTATGCCGGGTCTTTTCCGGGTCCTCGAAATTGATCGCGTTGCATTTGAGCAGCGCGAAATAGCGTTCCCCTTCCTTGGGGCTCCGGATCACCCCTTCGACCGTATCGCCGGTCCGCAAGGCCAATCGCCTGATCTGCGACGGCGAAACATAGATGTCGTCGGGACCGGGAAGGTAGTTGGCGTCGGCCGAGCGCAGGAAAGCAAATCCGTCCTGCAAAATCTCGACCACGCCCTCGCCGATGATCTCGACCTCGACGCTGGCGAGCTGCCTGAGAATGGCGAACATCAGCTCCTGCTTGCGCATGGTCGACGCGTTGTCGACATCGTTCTCCTCGGCGAACGCGAGGAGCTCGGTCGGAGATTTTTGCTTTAATTCCTTGAGTTTCATTTCCCGCATTGGCGGACCTTGCTCTCGGACTTGCGGGCCCGCGGGCCCGCAAAGTCACAGACATGTTGGAAGATGGCGCTGACGTCTCGACACGGCGGTCTGTCGTGTCAGGCTGCCGCGACGAAAGTTGGATCGGGCGATCCGGCGCCGCATGGAACCCGCGTTTACGGGTGGCGCCGGTTCATAATCGCCTTTGCGAAAATATTCAACGGCCTTTTGCCGCGCCGGGCCATCCAGGCTCGAAAAGGCCTAAAATGGCTTCACCACAGCCAGAATCACGATCAGGACCATGAGGACTGTCGGAACTTCGTTCATGACGCGATAGAACCCGGCTGGCCGAACATTGGCGTCGGCTGCGAAAGCGCGCACGCAGCGCGCAAAGTAGCCGTGCAACCCGCCGAGACCGAGGACCAAGACGAATTTGGCTTGGAGCCAGGGCGCCTGCCAATATCCGGTCAGGAACGCAAGCGCTATCCCGGTGACGAAGACCAGAATCATCGACGGGTTGACGATCGCCTTGAGGAGCCGCCGCTCCATCACCTTGAAGGTTTCCGAAAGCGCCGAGCCTTTGGGCGCATCGGCGTGGTAAACGAACAGCCGAGGCAGGTACAGCATCCCCGCCATCCAGGCGATGACGGCGACAACGTGCAGCGCCTTGACCCAGAGAACCATAGGGAATTTCGCAACGACCGGCGGCCAGCTCGCCTCTCGAACCGCTGGTGGCCTTAGCCGCTGGACCCGTTCGGCGCAAGTCGCGGTCGTCGTTCGCGATCAAAGACAAAATCTAAGATAGGAATTGATTCTTATTCTTAAACACCTGATTTGAACACAATCGGCGCTATCCAATTCGACGCCATGGAGCCGAAGGCCGCGAACGTGCTAAGCGCCCCGACCGGCGCCTCCCAGCAATTAGCAATTTGTTAAGAATTCCTAAGAGATCATAAATACCAGTATAATATTGATATATATTGTCCCCGCAATTCATACCCGCTTTCTCGATCGCCGAATTTTTGTCCCAGCCAGCACGCCTGTGAATCGTCGCGCGGGCTTTGTCGCGGGTTAGGCGGCGGCTCAGGAAGGCCGCCCCGACTTTCCACGCCTGTCCACAAGAAGCGCAGCCGGTTATAACCAGCCGCTCTTCCGTCCGTTGGGGGCCGCATTGGGCCGCAGCTATTTCCATCTTCACCTGGTTTCAGATTCGACCGGCGAAACGCTGATCGCCGCCTCGCGCGCCGCCTCGGCGCAATATCAGGGCGTCGCATCGATCGAACATGTCTATCCGCTGGTGCGCACTCCGGCGCAGCTCGATCGGGTGATTGCCGAAATCGAGAACGCGCCCGGAATCGTCCTCTTCACTCTGGTCGATTCCGATCTCTCGAAACGGCTCGAAGACGGCTGCGCTGCATCGGGCTCGCCCTGCCTGTCGGTCCTGGGGCCAATTCTGACCTTGTTCAGATCCTACCTTGGACAGAATTCGACGCCGCGAGCCGGCGCCCAACACATGCTCAACGCCGACTATTTCAAACGGATCGACGCCCTCAATTTCAGCATGCTGAGCGATGACGGTCAGGCGCCGGAGAACCTCGACCATGCCGATATCGTTCTCCTCGGCGTCAGCCGCACCTCGAAGACCCCGACCAGCATCTATCTGGCCAATCGCGGCTATAAGACCGCCAATGTCCCATTCGTGCCGCACGTCCCATTGCCAAGCACCCTCGATCATCTCCGCCGGCCGCTGATTGTCGGCCTGATCGCGTCTGCGGATCGAATCGTGCAAATCCGGCAGAACCGCCTGCTGTCGCTCAACGCCGATTCGGAGACCGAATATGTCGATCGCACCGCGGTTGCCGAGGAGCTCGCGGCATCGCGCCGGCTGTTTGCGGAACGCAGTTGGCCGACGATCGACGTGACCCGACGGTCGATCGAAGAGACGGCGGCGGCGGTGCTCGATCTCTATCGTGCGCATCGGCTCAAATTCATTGCCGACGGCTGACGGCGATGCGGGAAGCTGGAATTTCGGCGCCAACGGCGGCGCAATCGCCCTCGCTGTGGCGCGCGGCTCAGCCATTGATTCTGGCGTCGAAGAGCCCGAGCCGCCGGGCGCTCCTGTGGGCCGTCGGACTTGACGCGGAGGTCATCGCCGCCCAGGTCGACGAACGGGCGCTCGAAGACCGGCATCTCGCGCGCGGCGGTTCGCTCGAGAGCCTCGCCGGCGAATTGGCGCAGGCCAAGGCGCTCGCCGTCAGCGCGGTCCGGCCGCACGCCTATTGCCTGGGCGCCGATCAGACGCTCACGCTCGAGGGCAGGATCTTCCACAAGGCCAGCGATTTCGATGAGGCTCGGCGATCGCTCGCCGCGCTCTCAGGCAAGACGCATCGCCTGACCTCCGCCTTCTGCGTCGCCCGCTGCGGGCAGTCGCTGGTCGTCGACGGCGATCACGCGGACCTGCGAATGCGGCCGCTCGATCCGGTCACGATTTCGCGCTATCTCGATCGGGCCGGGCCGGCGGCGCTGGCGTCGGTCGGCGGCTATCAGGTCGAGGGTCTCGGCGGCCATCTCATGGATCGTATCGAAGGAGAGCATTCCGTTGTTCTGGGATTGCCGATGCTCAGGCTCCTGGCCTGGCTGCGGCGTGAAAGCCTGATCTCGCTATGATCAAGACTCATTCGCCCCGCGCGGGGGTGGCGGGCTGGCCGGTGGACCACTCCCGATCGCCGACGATTCATCGTCACTGGCTGAAGGAGCTCGGCCTTTCGGGAAGCTACGAGAGATTTGCTGTCCGGCCGGGAGAATTCCGCCAGTTCGCGATCCAGATCGGCCGGGGCGAGCTCGTCGGCGCTAACGTGACGGCGCCTCACAAGGAAGCAGCCTTCAAAGTTTGCGACCGGCGAACGCAGGTCGCGGAGGCGCTCGGGGCGGTGAACACGTTGTGGCGGCAGGACGGGCTTCTGTGGGGCGACAACACCGACGTCGGCGGCTTTCTGGCCAACATGGACGACAGCGCGCCCGGCTGGGCGGGGCGAGCGAAATTGGCCGTCGTCATCGGCGCCGGCGGCGCCGCCCGGGCGATCGTATACGCGCTCAAGTCGCGCGGGTTTGAGCGCATCGCGGTCGTCAACCGAACGCAGAGTCGAGCCGAGGCGCTGGCTGCGCATTTTGGCCGCCCGACCCAGGCGACTCGATGGTCTGATCTGACGGCGGACCTGCGGGAGGCGGATCTGCTTGTCAACGCGAGCGTGCTCGGCATGGCCGGACAGCCGCCGCTAGCCGTCGATCCGAGCCCACTCCCGGACCAGGCGGTTGTCGCCGACATCGTCTATGTTCCGTTGCGCACGCCGCTCATCGAGGCTGCGGGCGCGCGTGGCTTGCGCGTCGCGGAGGGGTTGGGCATGTTGCTCCATCAGGCGGCGCCCGGGTTCGCCCGTTGGTTTGGCGCGCAGCCGACGGTGACGCCGGCGTTGCGGGCGCTGGTCGAGGCCGAGGTCCTGGCGACGCACATGGAGGCGGGGTGATCGTCGTTGGACTGACGGGCTCGATCGCGATGGGGAAATCGACCGTCGCGGCTATGTTCGCCGAGTTCGGCGTCCCGACATTCAACGCCGACGACGCTGTGCGAGAGTTTTACGCCGGCGAGGGCGCGAAATCGATCGAGGCGGCGTTTCCGGGCGTCATGGTCGAGGGGAAAATCGACCGCGAGCGCCTCGGAGCGCGCGTATTGGGCGACGCGGATGCGCTGCGGCGGCTCGAAGGCCTGGTGCATCCAGCGGTCGCCAAGGCGCGCGTCCAGTTCCTCGAGCGCGCGGCAGCCGAGGGCCGGCGGATGGCGATCGTCGACGTGCCGCTGCTGTTTGAGACCGGCGGGCATTCAGACGTTGATCTCATTATCGTCGTCAGCGCGCCGGAATCTGTCCAGCGCGCGCGCGCCATGGCGCGCCAGGGCATGACCGAGGCCAAACTCGAGGCCGTCCTGTCGCGCCAGGCCTCGGACGCCGAAAAGCGGCGCGGGGCTCATTTCATCATTGATACGCGCGGCGCCCATGACTTGACCCGCGCCGTCGTTGGTCAATTCATGCGCGCAGCCGCTGCGCTCGCCGGAGGCTGACGACGCCATGCGTGAAATCGTGCTCGACACCGAAACGACAGGCCTCAATCCGGCGGAGGGACATCGGGTGCTGGAAATCGGCGCGATCGAAATCGTTCACCAGACCCTGACCGGAAGGGTCTTCCACACGCTGATCAATCCGGAGCGCGACGTCCCTCAGGACGCCGCCCGCGTCCACGGCCACACCGCCGCCGCCCTCAAGGACAAGCCGGTCTTCGCCGGCGTCGTCGACGAATTTCTCGCCTTCATCGGCGATTCGGCGCTCGTCATCCACAATGCCGAATTCGATATGCGCTTCGTCAACGCGGAGCTGGCGAGGCTCGGGCGTGAGCCGATCGGCATGGACCGGGTCGTCGACACGCTTGTGCTGGCGCGAAGAAAGCATCCCGGACAACCGAACAGCCTCGACGCTCTGTGCGATCGCTACCGCATCGATCGCTCGCGGCGAGTCCGGCACGGCGCGCTGCTCGATGCGGAAATTCTCGTCGATATCTATTGCGAGCTCACTGGAGGCCGGCAGCGCTCGCTCGTCTTCGGCGACGCTGGAGGACTTGCCGGTCAGTTCGCCGCGGCGCTTTCTCGCCCCTTGGGCGAGCGGCGGCGCAAACGATTGCCGATCGAACGTGAGGAGGCGAGCGCTCACGCCCAATATATCCAGAGTCTCGGCGACCACGCGATTTGGTTTCGTTACCTGGCCCGGCCAGCCTGATTTGCGCCGCCAGCGATACGGTCAGGCGGTTCGCTGCTGCTGCTGACCGCCGGAAGCGGCCAAACGCTGCAGATAGAGCGCGTGAAAATCGATCGGGTCGATATAGAGCGGCGGATAAGAGCCGCCACGCACCGCATCGGCGATGATCTGGCGCGCGAACGGGAACAACAGTCGCGGCCCTTCGATCATGATCACCGCCTGGACCTGTTCCGGCGGGAAGTTCTCGGCCCGGAACACGCCCGCGTAGTTGAGCTCGAACTTGAACATCGTATCCGCGCCTTGGCCCGCCCCGCCCTCGAGCATGAGGCTCACCTCGAAGTCCGAGGGGGCGAGCTGACGCGCGTTCACGTTGATCTGGATTGAGATGTTGGGAGCCGTCTGCTGGGGGCCCAAGGTGCGCGGCGCGTTGGGATTCTCAAACGACAGATCTTTCGTATACTGGGCGAGAACCGAAAATTTTGGCCCGGTCTGCGGCGCTTCGGCGCCGTTGCCGTTTTGATCAGGCATCGTCAACTGCTCCCTGTACCGCGAGCCCGAACGCCTCCTGGCGGTCGTCGGGGCAATCCAAACGCGCTTTGGCGTCGCCTAGCATGGCGCCCACAGGCAAACAAGCGCGCCGCCGGCGAGGACAATCATCGTGCAGCGCTGACCCGGTTGAACAACGCCAGGTCGGCGTAGCCGTCGGGCGCAAGACCATTGCGCTCCTGATAGGCGCGCACGGCCGAGCGCAGCGCATCGCCGATCTTGCCGTCGATCTCGCCGACGTTGTAGCCCATTTTCTTGAGTTTGGCCTGCAGTGTTTGGATTTGGGCCACGGTCAGCGGACGGTCCTCGGTCGGCCACGGCGCGATCACGCCGAGCCCCCCCTCGACGGCGTCGCCGAGCACGGCCACCGAGAGGGCGTAAGCCGTTGAATTATTGTAGGCTTTGATAACCTCGAAATTGCTGGTGACGAGAAACACCGGTCCCTTGAGGCCGGCAAGGATCATGAGCCGCCCCTCGCCTTTTTCCGGCCACGGCGAGCCGTCGGCTCTTTTGACGCCGCGGGCGGCGAAAGATGAGAATGGCGCGGGCGATGTCGAGTCTGCGTCCGTCAGGACGAAATGGGGCGGCAGCGCAACCTCGAAACCCCAGGGCAAGCCTTTGGTCCAGCCGTGCTTGGCCAGGTAATTCGCTGTCGAGCCGATGGCGTCGGCTTCGCTTTTCCAAATGTCGCGCCTGCCGTGCCCTTCAAAATCGACCGCAAAGGCAAGATAGCTCGACGGCATGAACTGCGTCTGTCCCATCGCGCCGGCCCATGAACCGAGCATCACCGCAGGGGGAATGTCGCCGTGCTCGAGGATGACCAGGGCCGACAGCAATTCGTCGCGGAAATAGTCGCCGCGAAAGCGAATATAGGCGAGGGTCGCCAGCGCCCGAATGACGCTGTTCGATCCGACATCATCGCCAAAATCCGTCTCGAGGCCCCAGATGCCTAGGATCACGGTCTCATCGACGCCGTAGGCCTCTTTGGCTTTGGCGAGCCAGACCCTCACCGCGTTCGCCTTGGCGCGTCCGCGCTCGATACGGTCGGGGGAAACGGCGCTGGCGACGTAGTCCCAGATCGGACGCACGAACTCCGGCTGCGCTTCCGTCATCGCGACCACCTTCGGATCGAAGGAGACGCCGGCAAAGGCGGCGTCGAAGGTCGGACGCGAAACTCCGCGCTGCTCGGCGAGCGGCCATAGCGAGGCGATGTAATCGCGGAAGGGATCGCGATGGGAATGGACGGGTCGCCTGCCCACGGCGGCGTCCGAAGGCAATGCGAGGCTCGTCAATCCGAGCGCGACAATGCAAATGTGCAGAAGGGTGAATACGTGCAGAGCCTGCGTGCGCGCCTTTTCCGGTCGGGTCGGAATCGCCAGCGTCAACTCTTGATCTCATCGGGGCGGGGCATGGAGACGATATTGTAGCCGGCGTCGACGAAATGCACCTCGCCCGTCACGCCGTCCGAAAGGGNNAAGCGGGGAATGGGCGCGCTGAAAATTGAACATGAAGCGCGCGTCGGCGATCCCGGCGCCGGCCAAAGTGCGGATTGGGCCGGCGGAAATCGCGTTGACGCGAATGTTTTCGGGACCGAAGTCCGCGGCCAGGTAGCGCACGCTCGCCTCCAACGCGGCCTTGGCGACCCCCATCACATTATAATTCGGCACAACCCGCGTCGCGCCGCCGAAGGTCAGCGTCAGCATCGCGCCTCCGGAGGGCATCATATTGGCGGCGCGTTTGGCGATCTCGGTGAAAGAGAACGCCGATATGACCATCGTCCGGATGAAATTCTCGCGGCTCGTATCCGCATAGCGACCTTTGAGCTCATTGCGATCGGAAAACCCGATGCAATGGACCAGAAAATCGAGGCTGCCCCACGCTGCCCCGAGCGCCGAAAAGACCACGTCGACCGACGCGAGGTCCTCGACGTCGCAGGGAAGGACGTGCGCGGCGCCAATTGCCTTGGCAAGCGGGGCGACCCGTTTGCCAAGCGCATCGCTCTGGAAGGTAAAGGCCAGTTCGGCCCCTTCCCCCGCCAACGCCTTGGCTATGCCCCACGCGATCGAATGGTCGTTGGCGACGCCCATCACGAGGCCGCGTTTGCCGCTCATCAAGCCGGACCTCATGGCATACTCATCGTTCGAATGTGCAGGATCGATTGGAGAGGGCTGCGACCGGTTGGTCCGCCCTCGTCAAGCGGCGCGGCGAAGTCACGGATTCAAGCGTCCACGTGCTTGAACACGAGCGTGGCGTTGGTGCCGCCGAAGCCAAAGGAATTCGAGAGCGCCGCCCTCAATTTGACGTTGTCGCGGCGCGCACGCACGATCGGCATGTCCGAGAAGGCGGGGTCAAGCTCGTCGATATGCGCGCTTTCGCAGATGAAGCCGTTCTGCATCATCAGCAACGAATAAATCGCCTCGTGCGCGCCGGTGGCGCCCTGGGAATGGCCGGTCAGCGATTTGGTCGCCGATATCGGCGGGCAGGCTTCGCCCGAGCCAAAGACCTGGCGTATCGCCTCGATCTCCTTGAGATCGCCGACCGGGGTCGAAGTCGCATGCGGATTGATGTAATCGATCGGGACCTGGACTCGCTTCAGGGCCTGGCGCATGCACCGCGCCGCGCCCTCGCCGGAGGGCGCGACCATGTCGTACCCATCGGAGGTGGCGCCGTAGCCCACGATCTCGCCGTATATCCTGGCGCCTCGGGCTTTTGCCCGTTCGTGCTCTTCGAGGACCAGCACGCCTGCCCCGGCCGAAATGACAAAACCGTCCCGGTTCCTGTCGTAGGCGCGCGACGCGCGCGACGGCGTGTCGTTGTAGGCTGAGGATAAGGCGCCCATCGCGTCAAAAAGCACCGACAACGTCCAGTCAAGTTCCTCGCAGCCCCCGGCAAACATCACGTCCTGCTTGTCGTTGAGGATATGCTCATAAGCTGCGCCAATACAGTGATTTGAGGTGGCGCAGGCGGACGAGATTGAATAGCTGACGCCCTTGATCTTGAACCAGGTCGAGAGCGTCGCCGACGCGGTCGAGGACATGGATTTCGGCACTGCGAACGGCCCGACGCGTTTGGGGCCCTTGGCGCGCGCGATGTCGGCGGCTTCGACGATCGCTCGCGTCGACGGGCCGCCCGACCCCATGATGAGGCCGGTCCGTTCATGGGAGACCTCGTCGGGCGCGAGACCGCTGTCGACGATCGCCTGATCCATCGCGACATGGTTCCAAGCCGTGCCGCCGCCGTGAAAGCGCATCGCCCGACGATCGACGACCTCTTCGGGGCGGAGCGTCGGCGCTGCCTGGACCTGGGAGCGAAAGCCGAGCTCGGCAAGTCGCTCAGCCCGCGTAATCCCCGATTTGCCGGCGTGAAGACTGGCGGTCACTTCCTGGGTGTTGTTGCCGATCGAGGACACGATGCCCATGCCGGTGACGACAACGCGCCTCATCCTTTCGTCTCCACCGTTACCCCGCCCAGCTCCGATCGGTTAGGCCAAGCCTGCGTTCGAAGGGCTGAATAGGCCGACGCGGATGTCCTTCACGCTATAGATCCGCCGGGCGTCGCCCTCCAACCATCCGTCGGCGACGGCAAGGATCAGCTTGCCTCTGAAGACACGCTTGATATCCACGCCGTACACGACCCTTTTTATTGTTGGGAGCACTTGATCGGCGAACTTGACTTCCCCGACGCCGAGCGCGCGGCCCCGACCCGGCAATCCGAGCCAGCCGAGGAAGAATCCGGTCAATTGCCATAGGGCGTCCAGACCGAGACATCCCGGCATCACCGGATCGCCTTTGAAATGGCAATTGAAGAACCAAAGGTCGGGTCTGATGTCGAACTCCGCGCGCACTTCCCCCTTGCCGTTGGCCCCACCGGTTTCGGAAATCTCGCTGATCCGATCGAACATCAACATCGGCGGCAAGGGTAGCTGGGCGTTGCCCGCTCCGAACAATTCTCCGCGACCGCAGGCGATCAGGTCCTCATAACTGAAACTCGTGCGCCGTCGAATCATGTGCGCGGTCTGTCCCCGGGATCGCGCCACGCGCGGAAAGCCTCAAGCCGGCTTGGTAACACAGGCGCCCGCTTATCGAAAGCGTCGCGCCCGTCGCCGGGATTTGGCCTTGGAATGGGGCGGTCATCCGCCGCCGCGAGTCGTCGTGGGCGGCGCGACGAAAACGGTCAGTACGGCGGAAAGTCCGCGGAGGCGATGAGGCCTTCGCTGGTCAGCACCGTCCATCGCCCGCCTCTGAGCTCGATACGCTCGACCCGCCCGGCTCCCGGGAGAAAATCGCCCCGGCGCACTTCCTGCTGGCCAAAGCGTCCGCCGATCAGCGCGACGTCGTTCCGGGCGTCGAGGACGATATAGCCGCGCAACAGAAGTTTAGGGCGTTCGATCGACGCCGTCGTTTCCATGGAAACGTTGGCGCTGAACTTGGGCTGGACCGGCGGTTGCCCCGCTTGCCCGAGCTGCGACGGAGCCGAGATCGGCGCGACGATTTTTTTCTCCAGCTTGTCGACGCGGGTGGCCAGCTCGGCCGTCAACGTGCTTCCCTCGTGATCCACGCGCTCGCTGAGCTTGTCGACCTTTGCGCTCTCCTCATTGTCCAGCTTGTCGACGCGCTGGGAGATGAGCGCCAAGGCGGAATTGAGCTCGCGCGCCGAAACGACGGTCGATTTCATGTCGCCGACCGACTGGCGCAAATCGGACAATTCCTCACGCGATTTGGCGGCGTCGATGGCGTCGAGACGCACCTTCAGCGACTTGACCGTCTGGGCCAGGGCCTCGGTTTCCCTTGCCCGCTCGGCAAGGAAGCCCGCCTGCTGGCGATCCTCCCAAACCAGCGCCCCCGCCACAGCGACCACGACGGCGATCGCCGCCGCGGCGGCCAAGGCGAATCGCGACGAAGAAAGCCTGTCCGGCGACGGCGGCGTTTGCGGCCCCGGCGCAAATTTGGCTTGCGGATGCGCGGCGACCGGAACGAGTTCGCGCGAGGGACTCCGCGACGAGCGGTCCCCAGACCCGTGACCGACGCTCAGATCCCTGCTTTCGCTCATCAACCGACATCCGCTGCGAAGAAGTGTTCCCTTCATTCTCCGCCAACGGGATTAATGAATTGTTGAGCAATTCGTCGCGGTGCTCGAAGGGCTGACGGCGCCGCTGCCGCGTCGATAAGCCATGGCCCGAAAACGCAAAGTCTTCAGCTCACGAAAGCGCGCCAAGCCTGAGCCCCGCAGCGTCGGCCCGAATGCGATCAATCATCGCGCGAACGCCGTTGGAGCGCTGAGGCGTCAGATGCTGCTCGAGGCCGAGCGCGCGAAAGGCGGCGTGCGCATCAACGGCAAGGATCTCTTCCGGCGTTCGATCGGAAAAAAGCGCGATTGCGATCGCGATCAGACCGCGCACGAGGTGGGAATCGCTGTCGCCGCGATAGCGCAGGGTCGTTCGACCGTCGCCGTTCGCCGTCGGCTCGCATTCCAGCCACACCTGACTGACGCAGCCCCTGACCTTGTTGGCGTCGTTGTGGGCGGCCGCGGTTAGCGGCTCGAGCGTATGGCCCAGCTCGATGACGTAACGATATCGATCCTCCCAGTCATCGAGGGAGGCAAAATCGTCGCGTATGTCGTCGATCGCCGACAAGAAAACCCCGTCACGTTTGTCTGTCCAGGGATCTTATATGGTTAGGCGCGGGCGGTCGAACAGCGCCCTGTCGGTCGGATTTCTCCTGTGAGAGCCTGCGCGACGGCTCAGCCCGGTCTTTCCGGGCCGGAGCATCGGTCAAGCTCAACCCCGCGGGTGAAGGGCGAAAGCAATTGTGGGCGCAGAGCGCGGCGGCGACTTCGACGGCCGACTTCCAGCCATCTTGGTTCTGGCGCGAGCTCGGGATCACGGCGCTGGCGAGGCTTTCCAACGACGAACTGGCTGCGGGGGGCATCGCGGTCGCCGTCGGCGCAGGGGCGATCGGGCTCCCGGAATCGAACGGCATGGCGCTATAGACCATCCCGAGCCAAAATGCGCTTTTCGCCACGAATCCCATGGCTGCCTCCAGCAATCCGGATCATTGCTTGGCGGAGCATGGATCAAGAACGCTAACGCCCGTGTCGAAAGATGCCCTCGCGCTGGAGGTTCCTTATTCATATGTCGTTAAGAATCGGAAGGCCGCCGTAACGGAATGTAAACCATAGCGAAACGACCGTCCGTTCTGGCGTGAAGCCAGCGCGCCAATCGGTTCAAGACTTAGGATTGATTTAAGTTGCTGCTGCAATCTTAACGAAAGGGCTTGGGACGCCAAGTTCACGTCCCGGCGTGGCCATTCCCGCCGACGGGTAAAATATCAGCCGAGCCAATCGATATTGACCATGTTGGCGCCACGATTTGTAGGATCCAACAGAATCGCAGTCTAAGGAGAAAAAATTGACTTTGGCTCTTTCGCGCATCCGGGCAGGCTCGGTTCCACTCCGAGGACCTGTCCAGCCTGGCAAGACGCTGCGGCAAAGATTGGCCGGACCGCTTAAGGCTGAGCATCTGCGTCTTTATCTCGGAGCGGCTCTGGCGATCGGTCTGGTCGGCATCGGCGTCAACGCCCTTCTGTTTCAGCACGAGCGCCGTCCTGCCCCGCTTTTCGGATCGCTGCTGGCGCCCTTCTCGTCCCCGAGTCGGCCGCCGGCCGCGCCTCCCGTTCCAAAGCCCGCGAGCGCCGAGCGTGATGCTTCGGCCGCGCAGTCCCCCGCCGCTCTTCCGCCCGCGCGGCCGGCGGACCCGGCCGATGGCTCCTCTTCAGCCTCGTCCGACCCGATCACGGATCTTTTGCGCGGGGAGGCTCGCGTCGATGGGGCGCATCTGATTCTGGCCGCGCAGACCGCGCTGGCCAAACTTGGCTACCCGGTCAAGCCGGATGGGAATGACGGTCTCGCGACCCAGCAGGCGTTGCGAGATTTCGAACGGGTCCATAGTTTGCCGCTTTCGACCGAGATCACCCCGCGACTTGTCAAACAACTGAGCGTGGCTGCGCGCGCTGGGGGACGCTGAACCGGTTGCGCCTGCGCTCCGACATTTGGGTCTCCGCCTATTTGCGTCGATGTGGAGTGGAAGGGGCAAGCGCGGTCCTTCGCCGCCGCGGCGCCGCAGAGGCTGGCGCGATTTTCGTGAAGGTCGATCACCTGAACGGCCGCGCCACCCTCTACGGGCCGGCGCCGCAGTCCGTGGCCGCCGAGCTTAAGCCGGGCGTCGAGCGGATTTTCACTCGGGCGCACAACGGGGACAGCATCGATTCCGGCGAGGCGGAGCAACGGCTCAACCGGGAAATCGCCTTCGATCCCGACCTCTGGATCGTCGAGGTTGAGAACGGGCCGCCCGGCGCCTGGCTCGACCTCGCGCCCTGACCGGCGCAACACCTCTGCGTCCGCTCGCGCTGAAGAGCAGGCCCGAGGCCTCGTCGCCATCACTTCTGAATATAAGGTGGCGCGATCAGCATATTGGACGCACGATGGCCTCGACCTCCAGGCGCCAATTTGTTTTTAAATTGGCTCCGACAATGTCTTGTAAGCCCTTATAGGCAACTTAACCAACCGCTTAACTTCGAACGCTTGCTTCACTTGGCGAGATTCGAATTAACTAGGTTGAAAGCCGGGGAGGGATACTTTCGGCCTGTGTCGGGCGGCATGGAGAACCGAGTTTGCCGCTGGATAGGTTTTCGCAGCAGGAGCAGATAATGTTCAAGTCCATGAAGAACTTTGCCGTCAACGAGTCGGGGGCCACCGCGATCGAGTATGCGCTGATCGCCTCTCTCATCGCGGTTTTCATCATCACCGCGGTGTCAACGGTCGGCACCAAGGTCAGCACGGTGTTCACCGAAATCGGCAACACGCTCAAGTAAAGGCGGTTCTGCCGACGATCGTGTTCTTTCGCGCCGGCGCGCACGCCTCGCCGGCGCGAACCACCGCCCCCGGGGCTGACCGGATGGGCGGGGCGGACGCGGGGGCGACCCGACAATCGCCGATGAAAGTTCAATTTCCCTTCGCGCCAGCGAGACCGGCCAGCGCCCCATGACTTCGACGCTTCTTCATCTTGCCGCGCTCGTCTTTTTTCCCGCGCTCATGGCTCTGTCGGCGTCGATGGACCTGTTGACCTTCACTATCCCCAATCGAATTTGCGTCTGTCTCGCGCTTGGTTATCTGATCCTGGCGGCGCCGCTCGGCGTTCCGGCCGCGGATATCCTTCTCAACCTGTCTTGCGCCCTGGCGATCCTCGCCCTGGCGTTCGTGATGTTCAATCTTGGCTGGGTCGGCGGCGGGGACGCCAAACTGGCGGCGGCGACCGCCGTATGGCTCGGCTGGAGCTCGATCCTCGACTACGGCGTCACCGCCGCAATCTTCGGCGGCGTCCTTACGCTGATCATCCTAGGCGCGCGGATGGCGCCGTTGCCCGCCGCGCTCGGGCGTTTCGCCTGGGTCGCGCGCTTGCACGACTGCAAGTCCGGCGTGCCCTATGGGATCGCGTTGGCGGCGGCCGGATTGATGCAATATCCGGGCTCAGGCATCTGGGCGGCGGCAGTCTAGGCGGAAGGCGCGCCCGTCGATTCCTTCGCTCCCTTCACGCCTGGTCGACATATTCGCTCTTGAAAGCCACGAGTGACGTTTAGACAGCTCGGCGGATAGTCTTTAACCTCAAGACTGACATCTTTTCCCAACTTTCCCAGTCACAGGCGAGCTCGCGAAAGTCTCGATGCCTTCTCTACGGAATATCATAGCAGCAACGTGATGGATTCCATCAAATCCTATGTCGCCTGGAAAGCGCTTTCATACATTAATAGTCAATTCGATACTTTCAATTAACCGTACTTTGACGATTGCGATGTCTAAATCCCGCCCGGTGCGGGTCGGCGTTTGAAAGGCCGTCGTTTCATGAACCGGAAGCTGATCATCGTCGGGACCATCGCAATTCTGGCGTTCGGGGCGACCTACATCTTCCTTGGGAGCGCCCCGAACTCGGCGCCGAGCCCCTCCGCCGCGGCTCCGCCGAAAATCGACGTCGAGCAGGTCCTCGTGGCCGCTCAGGATCTGCCGATGGGAACGGTTGTCAACGACACGGCGACGTCCTGGCAGGCGTGGCCGAAAGCCGCCGTCTCGGAATTCATGATCACCAAGTCGGCCAAGCCGGATGCGCTCCAGGATGTGATCGGGGCCATGACGCGGGTCGCGTTCATCCGCGGCGAGCCGATTCGGCATGACAAGCTCGTCAAGGCGGGAGCCGGCGGGTTCATGTCGGCGATCCTGCCAACCGGAAAACGCGCCGTGGCGATCAAGATCGACAACGGCGGCGATTCTTCGGCCGGCGGATTCATCCTCCCCAACGATCGGGTCGACGTCGTCCGTCTCGCGCGCGACGAGGACGCCACCAAGGCGCGCGGGGTCGAGGTCATGACGGCGCAGACTATTCTCGCCAATGTCCGGGTCCTGGCGATCGGCCAGAACGTGGAGGAGCAGAATGGCAAAAAGGTCATCACCGGGACCAACGCGACGCTCGAACTCGATCCGGATCAGGTCAACCTGATCATCCTCGCCCAGCAAGCCGGGAATTCGCTTCTTCATCTCGCGCTCCGCAGCCTCGTCGATAGCGGCGGACCAGCCCGGACCGTTGTCGACACCGATGGCTCAGGGAAGGCCGGCCTGACAGTCGTTCGCTACGGCGCCGCGCAGCAGGCCGCCCGGTGAGCCCGGGTCCTTTCATCGATTGCTGTCCACAGCCGGAGCGTGGGCCGATGATCTCCGATCGGGTGCAGCGCCGACCGAGGTTCGCCGTCTGGGCCTCCGCCGCCTTCTTGGCGATTGCCCCGGCTTCGATGGTCTGCGCCGCGGACCCCGGCGATTCCCTTCGATTTGGCAGCCCGTCCGATCCGGCGGCCAGGAACCTCCAATTGGGCGTCGGCAAGTCTGTGATCGTCGACCTGCCCGAGGAAGCCGGCGAGATCTATGTCGGCGAACCGAAGATCGCCAATGCGATCGTGCGCTCCGCCAGGCGCGTTTACATATCCGGCGTCGCCAACGGCCAGACCACCATTTTCGCCTTGGCGCGAGACGGTCGAAAAATAGCGACCATCGAAGTCTCCGTCGGCCGCGACGTCGGCGAATTGTCCGCGCTGCTCAACGCCGCGATTCCGGGGAATGAGATCCACGTCCGCACCGTCGCCGACAAGATCATCCTCACCGGATCGGTCGCGTCGGCCGAGGAGGCCCAGAAGGCGCTCGATATCGCCTCCGGCTTCGTCAACGATTCGGCCGCGCCGGCGACGGCCGGGGCCGGAGCCGTCTCCATTTCGGTCGGGGGCGGCGGTGGAAGCGCTTCCAGCGGCTCGGGCGCAAACGCCAACGGCTCGAGCGGAAAAGTCATCAATTCTCTCACCATCCGCGGGCTCGATCAGGTGAGCCTCAAAGTGACGGTGGCCGAGATCCGGCGCGAGATCGTCAAGCAGCTCGGCGTCAACCTGAGCGGGACCGGGCCAAACGGAAGTTTCACGCTCGAAAATCCGTTCGCGATCAACGGCGCGGTCACCACCTCCGAGGGAATGCTGAATTGGGTCAAGGGAGGGCAGAGCTTCAGCGCCACCCTGCAGGCGTTCGAGCGGCAAGGCGTCGCTCATACGCTCGCCGAGCCTACAGTCACTGCGGTTTCGGGCGAAAGCGCGAAATTCCTCGCCGGCGGCACGATTCCCATCCTCAATAACGTGCAGTGCAACCCAACCTGCCAGTATGGGTTCATCCAGCAGCCCTACGGCGTGACGCTGAATTTCACCCCGGTTGTCCTGTCGCAGGGACGCATCCAATTGCGCATCGCGACCGAGGTGACCGACGTCGACTATGCGTCGCAGATTACCTATAGCGGCATCTCCATCCCGGGGTTCCGGACCCGCAACAACAC
Organism: Hyphomicrobiales bacterium; assembly: GCA_003164825.1. Classification (GTDB taxonomy): domain Bacteria; phylum Pseudomonadota; class Alphaproteobacteria; order Rhizobiales; family Beijerinckiaceae; genus Roseiarcus. The sequence continues at coordinate 7,085 of PLUH01000158.1, read as the reverse complement.
CACCACGGTCGAACTGCCTTCCGGCGGGTCGATTGCGTCGGCCGGCTTGATCAGCACCCAGACCCAGCAGGCGGTGAACGGCTTTCCGGCGCTGATGAACGTCCCGGTGCTCGGCGCGCTCTTTCGTTCGCGCGACTATCAGCGCAACGAGACCGAATTGATGATCGTCGTGACGCCTTACATCGTCCATGCGATCGACCCGAACCAGATCGTGCGGCCGGACCAGAACTTTCAGGACGCCAGCGATCCGCAAACCTGGTTCCTCGGCCGCGTCAACCGCATCTACTCCACGTCGGAATCGCTTCAACCGATGCCGGGCTACGCAGGCAAGATCGGATTCATCACCCAGTAGACCGCGCCGCGCTTCGCCAGGATTCCCTTAAGAACTCGAGAAAGACAGCTCTCATGGCCGCTCTTCCTGATGCACGACGCGCGTTCGCCGCCCGGGTGTTGAGTCTGGGTTTCGTCGTGGCCGCGGCCGCCGCCCTGAGCGGTTGCGGGGCCCAATATGCGTCCTCGGAACCGGCGTTTCCCGGCGATTTTCAGGAGCGCCACCCGATCGTTGTCGCTTCGGGCCCCACAAGCCTTGAGATCTTTGCGGTGGGCGGCGCGCTCGACGCGCGCTCGACCGAAAACATCCGCGCCTTCGCCCAGCGGTACCGGCGCTATGGGACAGGCGACATTGCGATTCTCGCGCCCGCCGGCACGACCGCGAATTCCAGGGCTGTTCATGAGGTGCGGGTGGCGCTTGCCGGCGCCGGCGTCAACGGCAGAGTCATGTTCGGAACCTATGCGCCTCCCGACAAGGACGCGGCGGCGCCGATTCGGCTTTCATTCATCGGAGTGAAGGCGACCGTACCGACGGCGTGCGGCCAGTGGCCCGAGGACCTCGCTTCGGGATCGTCGGTCGAAGGGTGGAAGAACGAGCCCTATTCGAACTTCGGCTGCGCCAGCCAATCGGTGATGGCCGCCCAGGTCGACGATCCGCGCGACTTCGTCCAACCGCGGGCGCTCGGACCGTCCGACGTCGAAATGCGCACCCGAGCCATCGAGGCCGTCCGCAACGGCCAGGACCCGGGCACGCAGTGGAAAGACACTGTGCTGGTGCCGATCGGCACACAGGTCAACGCCGGAGGGCAGTGACCGATGAAGGCGTTCCACGCCGGCAGCGGAACCGACGAAGGGGCGCCAGTGGATCGCCCCGTCGCGCAAATCGACCCGGTGCCGCGCGTATCGATCCAGGCGTTCTGCGAATCGCCGGATCTCGCCGCCATTGTCAGCGCCGCCATATCCGACCGAAGAATGGCCAAGGCGCATATCAAGCTGAATATGGGCGGCGCGCCGGCCGCGGTCGAAGCCTATAAGAGCGCGCCGACGCCGAATGTGGTCGTCCTCGAGGCCCCCGCAGGCCGAGACGCGCTACTCGAGCAGCTCGAGCAGCTGGCGCAATATTGCGACGCCGGGACCAAGGTGGTCGTCCTTGGCAAGCTCAATGACATCGTTCTCTATCGACAGCTTATCGCGCGCGGGGTCAGCGAATATCTGGTGACGCCGTTTGGCGTCGTCGACTTCGTCCAGGCGATGTCCCAGCTGTTCAGCGTGCAGGGCGCCAAGCCGCTTGGGCGGGTGATCGCGGTCGTCGGCGCCAAGGGGGGAGTCGGGGCATCGACGGTCGCTCACAATCTGGCGTGGAGCCTGGCCTCGGTTACCGAGATGGCCACCATCATCGCCGACTTCGATCTCGCGTTCGGAACTGCCGGACTGGACTACAATCAGGACCCGCCCCAGGGAGTCGCCGAGGCGGTGTTCGCCCCGGAACGCGTCGACGCGGTGCTGGTGGACCGGCTGCTCTCCAAGTGCGGCGACCATCTCAGTCTCTTGGCGGCGCCAGCCACGCTCGATCGCGTCCTCGACTTTGGCGAGGCTTCGTTCGACTCGCTCGTCGACGCCATGCGGGCGTCGACGCCATGGGTGGTGATTGATGTGCCGCACCTTTGGTCGGGCTGGGCCCGGCGGATGCTCGTCTTCGCGGACGAGGTGGTCGTGATCGCAAGCCCGGATCTCGCCAATCTTCGCAATGCGAAAAACCTGATCGATAATGTGAAGAGCGCGCGCCTCAACGATGCTCCGCCGCGGCTGGTCCTGAACGGAGTCGGCATGCTCAAGCGGCCGGAAATCGCCGCCGCAGAATTCGCCAAGGCGGTCGAGACCGGTCCGACCGCGGTCATCCCGCACGACGCGAAGCTGTTCGGCGCGGCGGCCAACAATGGGCAGATGATCGCCGAAATCGAACCGAACGGAAAAACCGCGCAGGTCTTCGCCGATCTCGCTTCCGCGCTCGCGGGCCGGACGGACGTACGCAAGCCCAAGCGAGGCGTTCTCGAGCCGCTGATCGCCAGACTCGGTCGCAAGCGGCGATGACAGGCTTCCCAATGGCGCGCGCCTTCTCCGCTGAACGCTCGCATACGCGGAAAGGAATTTGAGCGATGTTCGGCAAGCGCGCGAATGCGGGCTTTGGCGGCCAAGCCGCCGGATCACGCGTCGCCGCGGCGGCGACGGTCGCCGAGCCGCCCAAGGCCCAGCAGGCCACGAGCGCCCCCGTTCAGACCGAACGGCGATCGGAGACCTATTTTCAGACCAAATCCCTGATCTTTGGCGCCTTGATCGAGGCGATCGATCTCGCNNGAGATCGTCACGATCAAGAATTTGGTGCTGTCGATCGCCGAGCAGGAGGATTTGCTCGACGACATCTGCAATGACGTCCTGGGCTTCGGTCCGCTCGAGCCGCTGCTCGCGCGTGACGACATCGCCGACATCATGGTCAATGGTCCGACGCGATGTTTCATCGAAGTCGGCGGCAAGATCCAGCTGACCAATGTTCGTTTCCGCGACAATGCGCAGTTGATGAACATCTGCCAGCGGATCGTGAGCCAGGTCGGGCGCCGGGTCGACGAAGCTTCGCCGATCTGCGACGCCCGCCTGCTCGACGGCTCGCGCGTCAACGTCATCGCGCCGCCGCTGGCGATCGACGGCGCGGCGCTCACGATCCGCAAGTTCAGGCGCGACAAGCTGACGCTCGATCAATTGGTCCGGCTCGGCGCGATCTCTCCGCCCGGCGCGGAAATCCTTAAGGTCATTGGACGCGTGCGCTGCAATGTCCTCATTTCCGGCGGCACCGGCTCGGGCAAGACAACTCTTTTGAACTGTTTGACGAACTACATCGACGTCGATGAGCGAATCATCACCTGTGAGGACGCCGCCGAGCTCCAGCTCCAGCAACCCCATGTCGTGCGGCTCGAGACGCGGCCGCCGAATCTCGAAGGCGTCGGCCAGATCACGATGCGCGATCTGGTCAGGAACTGCCTGCGCATGCGGCCGGAACGCATCATCGTCGGCGAGGTTCGCGGACCGGAGGCGTTCGATCTCCTGCAGGCGATGAACACCGGCCATGACGGGTCTATGGGCACCTTGCACGCCAACTCCCCGCGTGAAGCGCTGAGCCGCATCGAATCCATGATCACGATGGGCGGCTATGCGCTGCCGATGAAAACGATCCGCGAGATGATCACGTCCTCGGTCGATGTCATCATCCAGGCCGCTCGTCTTCGCGATGGATCTCGCCGTATCACCCAGGTGACCGAGGTGATCGGAATGGAGGGCGACGTCGCGATCACCCAGGATCTCTTCGTCTACGAGATTCTCGGCGAAGACGCTCAGGGCAAACTGAAAGGGCGGCACCGTTCGACGGGGATCGGGCGGCCGCGCTTCTGGGACCGTGCGCGCATCTACGGCGAAGAGGCCCGTCTGGCCGCAGCGCTGGACATCTCGGAAGTCGCGGAGGGTCAGTAGTATGCGCGCGAGAAAAGGAAACTTGGCATGGTCAATCCGATAGCTGTCGCGGGATGTCTGGCGATTGGATTCGGCGGCCTGGCGTACGCCTTCGTCGGCGGAGACTCGCGAGCCGACAAGCGTCGCACAGCCGTCGCCAAAAGCGACGCGAAGGCTCTGAACGCGTCCGCGAGCGTCGATCGGGCGGCGCGCAAAAAGCAGATCGCCGACGGTCTTCGCGATATCGAAAGGAAAGGCAAGCAGCGGGTCAGCCTGGCGACCCGGATCGATCAGGCCGGACTCTCGATCACGACCCAGCAATATTGGATTGGAAGCCTGCTTTTTGGTTTGTTTCTCAGCGCCTTCACCTACATCGAGTCGAAAAGCGCGTTACTGACGCTTTTGATTGGCGTGACGGGCACAATCGGGCTGCCGCAACTCATGCTGGCGCGCCTGCGCATTCGCCGCATCAACAAGTTCATCGCCAACTTTCCGACCGCGATCGACATCATTGTCCGCGGCATCAAGTCCGGTCTGCCGCTCGGCGATACGATCCGGATCGCCGCGGCCGAAAGCCCCGTGCCGGTGAAGTCGGAGTTTCGCCGCGTTGTCGAATCGCTCTCGCTCGGAATGACCTTGCCGGAAGCGGTTGAGCGGATGGCCCAGCGGGTTCCGATCACGGAAACAAATTTCTTTTCCATTGTCATCGCCATCCAGGGCAAGTCGGGCGGCAACCTTTCCGAAGCCATGGGCAATCTTTCCCGCGTGTTGCGCGAGCGCAAAAAAATGAAAGGAAAGATCAGCGCCATGTCCATGGAAGCGAAAGCCTCGGCGGCGATCATCGGCGCGGTCCCGTTTCTCGTCGTCGGAGCGCTTTACTTTTCGTCGCCGAATTACGTCTCATTGTTGTGGACGACAAGTCACGGACGGATGATCTCCGTGATCGCCATCTGCTGGATGGCGATAGGAGTGGCGATGATGAAGAAGATGATCGCGTTCGACTTTTAATCGAGCCTCACGCCCATGCTTGACGAACTGCTGGCGAAATTCTCGGACGCTCATTTTCTGGCGGTCCTGTTTGCGGCGATCGGCTCGGCGGCGACGGTCCTCACGGCCGCAATGCCTTGGCTCCAGCCGGATACCTTGTCGCGCCGCATCAAGGCGGTGAGCTCCGAACGCGAGCGGATAAGAGCGCGCGAGCGCGAGCGGCTGCAGGCGGCCCAAAGCAAAACCACCCTCAGGGTGAAGCCGAGCGGTCTCGTCAAGCAATTGGTCGAAACCCTCAATCTCACGAGTTGGCTCAGCACCGAAAAGGCCAAGATGCAATTGGCGATGGCCGGTTTTCGCGGCGCAGGAGCGGAATACGCCTTTCTGGCGTTTCGCCTGGCGGCCCCGATTGCGTTCTTTCTTGTCGCCGCGATCTATCTGTTCGCGATCCTCAAGTGGAATCAGCCGGTCATGGTCAAGATCGGCGTCGCGATCGCGGCCAGCTACGTCGGCATCAAAGCGCCCGAGCTCTTCCTGCGCAACAAGACCGTCAAGCGGAAGAAGGAACTTGAGCGGGCGTTCCCCAACACCCTTGACCTGCTTCTGATCTGCGCCGAATCGGGCATGTCGATCGAACATGCGGTGCGCAAAGTCAGCCAGGAGATCGGCATCGAAAGCGTATCGATGGCCGAGGAAATGGGGCTGCTGGCGGCCGAAATGTCCTATCTGGCGGAGCGGCGGATCGCGTTTGAAAATCTCGGCTTGAGAACGGGGCTGGAGTCGATTCGCTCGCTGACGACTGTCCTTTCGCAGTCGGAGCGCTACGGCACGCCGCTCGGCGCGGCGCTTCGGGTGCTCAGCCAGGAAAGCCGCGACCAGCGCATGACCGCGGCGGAGAAAAAGGCGGCGGCGCTGCCGCCGACCCTCACCGTGCCGATGATCCTGTTCTTCCTGCCCGGCCTGTTCGCGGCGATTTTGACCCCAGCCATGGTCCAGATCAACGGATGGAACTAGTGGCTCACGTCATTGCGTTTGATGGGATTGTCTGAATCAGTGCCGTCGCGATCGCGCGAGGGAGATGATTCGTGGCCAGCAAAGAGGTTGCCGTCAAGAAGTACGTGGTCAGGCTGAGCGAGGAGGAACGGGCCCGGCTTGAGGAATTTATCCGCAAGGGTAAGCGCGCCGGGCATTTGTTGACGAAGGCCCGCATTCTGTTGAAAGCGGACGTGTCGGAGGCTGGCGAGGGATGGAGCGACAGCCGGATCGCCGAGGCGCTGGACACCAGCATCCCGACGATCGAGCGAACGCGACGGCGACTTGTCGAGGAAGGCTTCGAAGCCGTCCTGACGCGCAAGTACAATCCCAAATCGGCCCCGCGCCGGATTTTCGACGGCGCCGCGGAAGCCAAGCTGATCGCTCTGGCTTGCGGACCGGCCCCGGCCGGCCGCGCCAAATGGACCCTGCGTCTTTTGGAGGAGAAAGTCGTCGAACTGCAGATCGTCGAGAGCGCCAGCGACAACACGATCGGGCGGACGCTCAAAAAAACATTCTCCAGCCCCATCTTAAACGGCAATGGGTGATCGCGCCTGAGGCCAGCGCGGCCTTCGTCGCCAATATGGAAGACGTGCTGGAAGTCTATCAGAGGCCGCTCGATCCCAAGCGCCCCCTCGTATGCCTCGATGAAACCTCGAAGCAACTTATCGTCGAGACGCGCGCGCCGATTGCGGCCAAGCCGGGACAACCGGCGCGTCACGACTACGAATACGAACGCAATGGCGTGGCCAATCTGTTCATGATGTTCGCGCCGCTGGAAGGCTGGCGGCGCGTGAAGGTCACGGACCGTCGCGCGGCCGTCGATTACGCCCACGCGCTCAAGGATTTGTCCGACATCCATTTTCCCGCCGCGGACAAGATCGTTCTGGTGCAGGACAATCTCAGCACGCATGCGACCGGGTCGCTCTACGAAGCCTTTCCCGCCGCCGAAGCGCGTCGCCTCGTGGAACGATTCGAATGGCATTACACACCCAAGCACGGAAGCTGGCTCGACATGGCCGAATCCGAGCTCGCCGTCCTCTCGACCCAATGCCTCGATCGCCGCATCCCCGACAAGGCGGATCTGATCGCCGAAGTCGCCGCCTGGGAAGAGCGCCGAAACACCCTTCACGCCAAGGCTGACTGGCAATTCACAACCGCCGACGCCCGCGTCAAGCTCACAAGGCTGTACCCTCAGTTCCTCTGACTCGGGCTACTAGGCCGATCGGGAACGCGGT
>PLUH01000043.1 GCA_003164825.1 Hyphomicrobiales bacterium | reverse complement strand
CGAGAGGTCCAGCCCGAGGGCTGCGGATTCCGACGAAAGCGCCATGTTGTAACGAGATGATGCCGCCACCTGTAACGGAATGATGCCGCCGGGGTGGAGCGGGCTCGCTGGCGCTTCGATTATTGGCGCTTGGGCTGTTGTCTGGTCAAGTTTTCATCTGCAATTTTTTCACGACTTGGCCGGACGCGTCGCAAGCTTTCGCCAGCCAGTTCGATCCGATGGGCGTTGTGAACGAGACGGTCGAGGATCGCATCGGCGTAGGTCGGGTCGTTGACGACGTGATGCCAGCGGTCCACGGGGAGTTGGGATGTGACGATGGTCGAGCGGCGGCCGTATCGCTCNNTCGAGGATTTCCAGAAGATCATGCCGGGCGCCGGCGTCGAGGGGCTCCAAACCCCAATCGTCGAGAATGAGAAGGTCGGCGCGGCCGAGCGCACGCAGGAGGCGCGGATGACGGCCATCGCCGCGCGCCAGGGCGAGATCTTCGAAGAGCTTTGGGATGCGGTGATAGAGCACCGAGCGATTATCGCGGCAGGCCTTGTGGCCAAGCGCTGAAGCGAGCCATGACTTGCCGACGCCGGTCGGGCCAACGAGGGCCAAGTTTTCGTGGGCCTCGATCCAATGCCCCTCGACGAGCTTTTGGAACAGGGGCCGATCGAGGCCGCGCGGGCTTCGATAATCGACATCTTCGGCGCAGGCTTGCTGGCGCAATTTGGCGTAGCGCAGTCGCGCCGCGAACCTCTTATCCTGACGCCATGACGCCTCGCGATCGAGCAGAAGCCCGAGCCATTCGCGTTTGTCGAGATTGTCGGCCTCGGCGCCGATTTCCGTAAAGCCCTTGGCCATGCCCTGGAGGCCGAGGGCGTAAAGTTGATCGAGGGTCGGATGTTTGAGCAAGATCGCTTCTCCTAATTGTAATAGCGCGGGCCACGGATATTGGGATGCAGGATCGGCGTTCCGTCCGCGGCGCGCTTTTGCGCGGGGCGCCGATCAAGATTGTTGTCGAGGATGGACTTGACGGAGCCATAGGTGCGCGCGCCGATATCAATGGCGCGTTCCGCCGCCGCTTCGACGCGTCCGACGCCATAGGGACCGGAAAGGCGGACGATCCCTAGACACGCCCGGTAGCCCTGTTCCGGATGCGGTCTATGCTCGAGAATCTGCTCGCAGAGCGCCGCAGTCGCCGGTCCGATCGCGCGCGCGTCCTGGCGGATGCGGTCGATCGTCCAGCCCGCATAGCGGCGGTGGGAGGACGGCATGTGTTCGGGGATCGTCGTATGTTTGCGATTGCCGCTGATGCGCAAATGCGCGGCGATCCGCTCGCCTTTGAGGAAAATCTCGACCGTCCTGGCGGTCATCCGGACGTCCACCTCGGCGCGGGCGAAGCGATAGGGAACGCTGTAATAGTGAGAGCCGGCGTCGACGTGATAATCGATGCCGACCCGACAGACGCGCCATTCGCTAAAGACATAGGGCTCGGCCGGCAGAGACTTGAGCGCCGGACGGTCGATCTCCTCCAGCAATTGCCGGCGAGTCACGCCGAGCCTCCGGATGGGTCGTTCTTCGTTCAGATGCTTGAGCAACTCGCCGATGGCTTCGTTGACCTCAGCCAGGCTGATGAAGATGCGGTGACGCAACCGCCCGAGCAGCCAGCGCTCGACAATCAGCACCGCTTGTTCGACTTTCGCCTTGTCGCGAGGTTTTCTCGGGCGCGCCGGCAGGATGGCGGTGTCGTAATGGGCCGCCATTTCGGCATAGGTGCGATTGACCAGAGGGTCATAGAAGCAGGCCTTTATGACGGCGGTCCTGGTATTGTCCGGCACGAGCAAATGCGGAACGCCGCCGATCGCCGCGAAAGCATGCACGTGGGCGACGATCCAATCGGGAAGCGTCTGCGTCCAGCTTGCCCAGGCAAAGGTGAAGCTCGATGCGCCGAGCACCGCGACGAATATCTGCGCCTTGCGAATCTCGCCCGTCAGCCGATCAATCAGGACTGGAACGCCATCGCCGGCGTAATCGACAAACAATCGTTCGCCCGCCGCATGCGTCTGGCGCATCGTCGGCGACAATTTTGTCTCGAAGGCTCGATAAAGTTCGCAGAACCGCGAATAGCTGTAGCCGCCTGGGTTCTGCGCAATATACTCGTCCCAAACGATCAGCAGGGTGACGTGCTTGCGTTTCATCTCCCGATGAACCGCCGGCCAGTCCGGTTCGGCATGGCGCCGATGACCCCGTTTGCTGCGTCGGTTGGCGTAAAGCGCAGCTTCCAACCCTTCGTCGCTCAGGCCCTCGGGTAGCGGCCAGATCAAGTCCGAACTCTCGAAACGGCTCAAGGTCTCCCGCACCGTCGAACGCGCCAACCCAAGACGCCGGGCAATCTCGCTCGTCGTGAGCGAAGACAAATATTTAAGGCGAATGATCACGCGTACATCGCGCATGGCGACTCTCTCGGCTGGCATCGGTGCTCCCTTGGTGGCCCAAAGAAGCGACCTTAAATCTGGCCAGCGAAGAGACGCCCACCCTGGCGGGATCATCCCGTTGCAGGTGGCGCAATCATCTCGTTATGAGTGGCGACATCATCTCGTTAAAGGTGGCGGCTTCCGTCGGAATCAGCATCCTGCCGCCACCCTTGAACAATGTGATCGAGCTTCGCAGGGACGAG
>PLUH01000109.1:5082-11151 GCA_003164825.1 Hyphomicrobiales bacterium | reverse complement strand
TCCTGAGGAGCGCCGAAGGCGCATCTCGAAGGACGCTCCAGTGGGCGGCGCCGTCTCCGCGGTTAATGGAGCGTCCTTCGAGGCCGCTGCGCGGCGCCTCAGGACGAGGTCGGGTGGGAAATCGCTCGGGTCCACTTGCGGCCTACTTTAAGTCCCGACTGCCTTCCAGTTGCGGGCTCAGGATCTGTCCTTGAATGGCTGAGCCGGGTTCATCAGGCGCGGAGCCGATAGGCTTTGAGCGCGTTGTCGCGGAAGAGCTTGCGCTTGTCGGCCGGCGAAAAGCCGGCGGTCGCCCAGTCGAGCGTCGTGAGCCATTGCAGATAGCTCCCCGCGAGCTCGGACACCGGCCAGTCGCCGCCGTAGAGAATGCGATCGGGGCCGAAGCACTCGATCACGTGGTCGATGTAGGGTCCCAGCTGATCGCGGGTCCAGCTCTTATGGTCGGCCTCGGTGGTGACGCCGGAGAGTTTGCACACGACGTTGGGCAGCGCCGCCATTTCGCGGATGTGCGCTCGCCAAGGGTCGAGCAGGCCGGCCTCGATCCCGGGCTTGCCGATGTGATCGAGGATGAAGGACACTTCGGGACACTGGCGCATCATCGCCAGCGTGTTCGGAAGTTGCGGATGCAATACGCAGATGTCGAAGGAAAGATTGTATTTCGGCAACAGCCGGATCGCCTCGAGAAAGCCCGGCCGCAGCACGAACTCGGGGTCGGGTTGGTTCTGGATTAGACGGCGGACGCCGCGCACCGTTTTGAGCTTCGCGATCCGCGCCATCTCGGGCTCGATTTTCCCCCCGCGCTCGAGCGGCAGGCAGACGACGGCGCCCATGACGCGACGATCGAGCGCAGCGAGGCCGTCCACCCATTCGGCCTCGTCGACATACTGCGGCATGTCGACATCGACTTCGACGAACACCAAGCCTTCGATCTCATAAGGCTTCGCCGCATGGCTGAGATCGTTCGGCGTCCAGTCGCGCTTGAGCGCCGGCTCGCCGTCGGCCCAGGCGTAGCCGAACCGCTTCTGATCGAGGAGATGGATGTGGGAATCGATGATGGGAAAATCGATCATGCGAATCGCTCCAGCCCTTCCGCGAATCCTTGAGGCCGCGCTCGCATCATGTCCTGCCGATCCGTCGTAATGCAGGAACCTCCACGGGCAGGTCTTTCAATCCCTCGCGAACGCGCTCAAGCGTCGCGGCTTCGGCGGCTTTGACGCGCTGAAGACTCTCCAGCGTCGCCGATATGCGGGCGCGCGGAACGACCACGACGCCGTCGCGATCGCCGACCACCACATCGCCTGAGGCGACCAAAACGCCGCCGCAAACGACCGGCAGGCCGACAGATCCGGGACCGCGCCGTTGCGGCGAATTCGGAGTGACGCCCATCGCATAGACCGGCAGGCCGATCGTTTCGAGGTCGTCGAGGTCGCGCACAAGACCGTCGGTGACGAAGCCCGCCGCTCCGCGGTTGCGCGCGACGCCGATCAGCAGGTCTCCGGTCACGGCCGCCCCGACGTGGCCTCCGGTCGCAACGACGAGCACATCGCCGGGGCGACAATCGGCGAGCGCCGCCATGAAAGCCAGGTTGTCGACCGGGCCGCAATCGCAGGTGAGCGCGACGCCGACAAGCGAACTGCCGACGAGCGGCTTGATCCGCCAATCGAGGGCGCCCGTCCCGCCCATCGCGTCGACGATGAAGCTGGTCGGGGCGCCGCGAAATCGCTCGACGAGTTTGGCCGGCGGCCGGTTGACCACAGGGGCGAAGACGAGCGGGGGCGGTTCCTCGATCATGGCGGACCTTTATGGTCGAGTTGTCCTTGCGCGTGCGGCGGGCCCCCGGGGACCGCGCCTCCTGCCTCGGGAAAGCCGATAGAATGCACGTCCGATGCGCTCGGGCAACCGCCGCTCGGTCGCCGCCCAGCGCCAGCCGCAGCGCTGAGCCCGTATGGCCGCGTATGGCCGCAGCCGCAATTGACACCCGGATGAGCCTCGTCAAGATTGGCGCCGGCCGAATTCGAGACGCGCCCGCGGCGGTCGGGCATAAGGGTTGCATGGGTTGAATCCGCCGCCCGACGCGCGGGGATCGAACCGGTGAGGAATGGGAGCTCGGTAATGACGCAATTCGAAAAACTCGCTTTGACCCGGCGCGGCGCGCTTCAGCGCGGAGTCGCCGCCCTCGCGGCCTCGGGCCCGTTCCTCGGCCTGACCCGCGCCGCCTTCGCCGACGACACGCTGGCCGAGGTCAAGAAGCGCGGCGAACTGACGACCGCGACCGAAATGCAGTTTCCGCCGTTCGACATCTCCGACAACGGAACCTACAAAGGCCTCGACCGCGACCTTATCGACGCTGTCGGCAAGGAGCTGGGGGTCAAGGTCTCCTATCTCGATCTCCCGTGGACCAGCGTCCTGCCGGGGCTCGAGGCGAAGAAGTTCGATCTTGTCATCGCGCCGGTGACGATCACCAAGGAGCGCATGAAGCGCTACGCCTTCTCGGTGCCGATCGCCGACGCCACCGCGGCGCTGATGAAGCGCGCCAACGATTCGAGCATCATGAAACCTGAGGACATCGCCGGCAAGACGGTCGGCGGTCAGAAGGGGACCTCGCAGGTCGAGCAGCTCAAGGCGTTCGCCGCCAAGCTGCCGAAGCCTGTCGAGGTCAAGGAATATGTCGACAACAACCAGTCCTACGCCGATCTCGCGGCCGGACGCATCGACGCCTCGGTCAATTCGTTTCCCAACCTCGCCTACGTTGCCCAACAGCGGCCCGATACGTTCGCGGTCGTGACGCCGCCGTTCGGACAGCCGACCTATTTTTCCTGGGTCGGCCGGCTCGACGACAAGACGCTGATCGACGCCGTCAACGCCGCCATCCTCAAGGTCGAGGCCGACGGGACGATGGCGAAAATCCAGAAGACCTGGTTCGGACAGACGATGGACCTGCCCAAGACCGTCCCCGAGCCGACGATCTGACCGTGTCGTCTTAGTGAGCCGCGGGGTTGGTCGATTGGATCACTGACTGGCCTCACAGGATGGATTGCTTCGTCGCGAAAGCCCGTCGAGAGACGGGCGTTCTTGCAAACGCCCTATGGCTCCTCGCGATGACGCTCGTGGACGGTGAAGCGCGTCATTGCGGGCGGAGCGAAGCAATCCATTCCGCGCCATGAAGCCTGAGGTCATCCTCCATTCGTTCGGCTATCTGACGCAGGCCGCGGCGACGACGGTGGCCGTTTCGTTCGCCGGCATTGTGTTCGGATTCATGATCGGCGCGGCCGTCTGCGCCGCCCGCGTTTCGCGCCGTGTTTGGCTCAAGCGCCTGGGCGCAGCCTATGTCAGCGTCTTTCGCGGCGTTCCGCTGCTCGTGCAACTCTTGTTCATCTATTACTTTCTCGCCAAATACGGGCTCGACGTGCCGGCCATCGTGGCCGCGGTCGGCGGGCTAGCGCTCTCTTCGGCCGCTTTCCAGGCGGAAATCCTGCGCGGCGCGCTCAACGCCGTTCCGCGCGGCCAAGGCGAGGCGGCGACCGCGCTCGGCTTCGGCCCCCTCGATATCTGGCGGCGCATCCTTCTGCCGCAGGCATTGAAGATTTCGGTCCCACCGCTCATCAATGAGTTCATCCTCTTGCTCAAGGCGTCGTCGCTGGTCTCGGTGGTCGGCATTGCCGAACTGACCCGCGTCAGCATGAACATCGCCTCCCAGACCTATCGGCCGTTCGAGGCCTATGTCGGCGGGGGCCTGTTCTATCTGGCGATCAACCTGTGTTTCGCGGCGCTGGGCGGGCTCGCCGAGCGGCGCCTGGCGGCGGGAAGCGGGCAATGAACCCGGACGTGCTTTGGCGCTATGCCCCCTCGCTCATCAGCGGCTTTGGCGTCACCATCCTGTGCTGGGGCGCGGGCGGCGCCCTCGGCCTCCTCATCGGGTTCGCGATCACGCTCATGAACCGGCTCGGAATCCCGCCGCTGCGCTGGGTGCTGAGGGCATTCATCGAGGTCTTCCGCGGCACGCCCTTCCTGATGCAGCTCTTCCTCATCTACGCCGGCGGTCCATCGATCGGCCTCAGGCTCGGCGCGACGACCGCCGGCATTGTTGGTCTGGGCCTCTACTCGTCGGCCTATTTCGCCGAGATCTTTCGCGCCGGCTTCGCCTCCGTGCCGGCCGGGCAGATCGAGGCGGCGACAAGCGTCGGCATGGCGCCGTTCGACACGCTGTTGCGGGTGACGCTGCCCGGGGCGCTGATCGCCGCCGTTCCTTCGATCGTCAACATGCTGATCGTATTGTCGAAGGAGACGGTGGTGCTGTCGATCATCACCGTCCCTGAGCTCATGTATCAGGTGCAGACGATGGCGGCGGAGACGTTCACCGCCTTCGACGCCATCTTCGCCATGGCGGTCCTCTACTGGCTCCTGGTCGAAACGGTGTCGCGCCTCGGCGCCCGGCTCGAAGCGCGCGTAACCGGGTATCTCGCGCGCGAGGAGAGAGCCGCGTGAGCGCGCCGATGATCGAGCTCGCCGCGGTCAGCAAGAGCTTCGGCGCCAATAAGGTGCTGCGAAGCGTCGACCTTAAGGTCGAGCGGTCGGAGGTGGTGTGCCTGATCGGGCCCAGCGGCTCGGGCAAGAGCACGCTTCTGAGGTGCGTGAACTTCCTCGAACCTTACGATGCTGGCGAAGTGCGCATCGACGGCCGGCTGATCGGCTATGAGGATGCGGCCGACGGCGCGCGCCGNNTTCCAGCACTTCAACCTTTGGCCGCACATGACCGCGCTTGGCAACGTCGCCGAGCCGCTGAGGCGCGTGCGGGGCTTGAGCGCGCGCGAGGCGGCCGAGCGGGCGACGGCGATGCTGACCCGCGTCGGCCTGGCCGCCAAGGCCGACGCTTACCCTTCGCGTCTCTCGGGCGGCCAGCAGCAGCGCGTCGCCATCGCCCGGGCGCTCGCCATGCAGCCACGGCTCATGCTGTTCGATGAGCCGACCTCGGCGCTCGATCCCGAGCTGGTCGGCGAAGTGCTGGAAGTGATGAAGAGCCTTGCGGCCGAGGGCATGACGATGCTGATCGTCACTCATGAAATGGGCTTCGCCGCCCACGTCGCCAGCCGCATCGCCGTCATCGACGAGGGCCGCATCATCGACCAGGGCCCGCCGCGCCATGTGTTCCATGAGAGCCCGGAGCCGCGGGTGCGGCAGTTCCTGCAGACCTACCACGACCGGAATGCGTTCTGAGGCCTGCTGACTTCGCCCGCGAAGGAAATGGCTTCGCTTTCGTGCGGTCAAGCCATTGAAATCATTGGGCGCGAAACCGCGCGCTGTCGCCAAATCAAGTGTTTTCAATGCCTTAAGGGCCGTTTCGGTTCGTCGGATTCTGCGCTTCAGACCGCCTCGCGGCGAAACGCGACGTCCGAAGCGCCCGTGCGCGCATCATAGCCGACTATTCTGAGAAACGGAAGGATTTGTTGAGCTATTCGGGAATTAGCTGCGCATGGCGCCGAGCGGGCGTTCGTCGTATGCGAAGTCAGAAGGGAAATGCGCCATGAANNGTGGTGAAGAGCCGGGCCTCAGGCCAGCACTATAGCTCAGCGGGCCAGTTCCCCTTTGTGGTCGGCATCGACGGCGTGGGGAGGCTCGATGACGGCAGCCGCGTCTATTTCGTCCTGCCGCGAGCGCCCTACGGCAGCATGGCCGAACGAACCGTGGCCCCGCCGGCGCGCTGCCTGCCTCTTCCAGACGATCTCGATGATGTGACCGCCGCGGCGATCGCCAATCCCGGCATGTCGTCGTGGGCGGCCTACGTGGACCGCGCCAAACTTAAGCCCGGCGAAACTGTGCTGGTCAACGGCGCGGCCGGGACGGCGGGCCGGCTCGCGGTCCAGATCGCCAGGCATTTGGGCGCCACGAAGGTCATTGCGACCGCCCGCAACGCCGACGCGCTCAAGTCGGTCGCGGCGCTCGGCGCGGATGTGATGATTCCGCTCGTCGACGACGAGGCGGCGTTGGAGGAAAGCTTCAGGCAAGAGTTCGCGCACGGGGTGGATGTCGTGATCGACTACCTCTGGGGGAAGAGCGCCGAGCGCCTGCTGA
>PLUH01000109.1:571-5064 GCA_003164825.1 Hyphomicrobiales bacterium | reverse complement strand
TCGACGGGGTGCTCCGGGCAGCCGCGCCCGCAGGCTTCAAGATCGCGACGACTCCGGTTCCGCTGTCGGATGTCGAACAGGCATGGCCGCGCGACGACAGCGCCCGGCGCACCGTGTTCACGATAGGAGCGCCATGATTGGGGGGCAGATGGAATTGACGCCGCTGGGTCCGGGATTCGGCGCTGAGGTCAAGGGCGCCAACCTCATCGACGTCGCCTCGAGCGATGTCGTCTATCGGCGGGTGCGCGCCGCGTTTGAGGAGCATTCGCTGCTGCTATTTCGCGGCCACGAGGTAAGCGACGACGTGCAGGCGGCGTTCTCGCGCGCCTTCGGCCCGCTGGAGATCGTCAAAATCGGGTCGGCCGGAGTCGGCACGTTCTACAGTCGGCTCAATAATCTCGCGCCTGACGGCTCGGTGGTTCTGGACACCCATCGCCAGACCCTCGTCGCGCGCGCCAACCAGCTCTGGCATACCGACAGTTCATTCAAGACAACGCCCGCGCTGGCGTCGGTGCTGTCGTCGAGGAGATTGCCGAAGGCTGGCGGCGAGACCGAGTTCGTCTCGATGCGGCTCGCTTGGGAGCGCCTGCCCGCCGAGCGCCAGGCGCAACTGGGCGGCCTCATCGTGCGCCACAGCTACGCCGCCTCGCGCGACCAGATCGATCCTGAACTGATGACGCCGGCGGAGCGCGACGAGCTGCCCCCGGTGCGCTGGCGGATGACCTGGCGTAATCCCGCCAACGGCCGCCGCGCCCTTTATCTGGCGTCGCACGCCTTCGCCGTCGAAGGCATGGCCGAGGATGAGGGCAGGGCGCTCATCGCCGAACTCATGGCCGCCGCGACCCGACCGGAGGCGATATATCGCCACGCCTGGCGCGCCGGCGACGTCCTTATGTGGGACAATCGCGCCACAATGCATCGGGGCCGCCCTTGGCCCGCCGGCGAAGCGCGCGTGATGGTCCGCACGACCGTGCAAGCGGTCGAAGCAGACGGCTTGTCGGAGCTCAGACCTGCGGCGTGACGAGCCCTGCCGTCTGAGGAGATGCGAGAACGGCAGTCGCGGAGCGGCGCCAGCGCCCGGTTCACGGCGAGTCGTCCGACCCCCCCTCCATACCGGACNNTAGAGTCGTCCCACGCCCCCCATACAGGAACGGGAACCGGCGGGGCGCGGCGGGCGTTCCATCGGAAAGCCAAGGTCCGCCAATGCTCGACTCCGAGGTAAGTGTTTCCGTCGAAATCGCCATGCCGGCGCCGCCCGGCCTGCGCTATGTGTGCGACGATGCGCCGGCGATCCGGCGCCGGCGGGCGGGTAAAGGCTTCGTCTATCTTGATGCGCGGGGCAGGCGGGTCGCGGACGCCGTCGTGCTTAAGCGCATACGTTCGCTCGTCATCCCGCCGGCATGGAACGACGTCTGGATCTGCGCCGCCGCGGACGGGCACATTCAGGCCACCGGCCGCGACGCCAAGGGGCGCAAGCAGTATCGCTACCACGTCGACTACCGCGAGGCGCGGGAGCAGTCGAAATACGAGCACCTGGTCGAATTCGCCGAGGCGTTGCCCGGACTTCGGACGAGGGTCTCCGAACACATGAGCCTTCGTGGGCTGCCGCGCGAGAAGGTTCTCGCGACGGTGGTGCATCTGCTCGAGACCACCCTGATCCGTGTCGGCAACGACGAATATGCGAAAGCCAATGAGAGCTATGGGCTCACGACTCTCAAGAGCAAGCATGTCGCGGTCGAGGGGTCCGAGGTGCGGTTCCGCTTCATCGGCAAGAGCGGCAAGCAATGGTCGCTGGCGATGCGCGACCGACGGGTGGCCCGGATCATCCGGGCTTGCCAGGAGCTGCCGGGACAAGACCTCCTGCAATATTTCGACGACGACAAGGAGCTGCGCGCGGTGTCCTCCGGCGACGTCAACGCCTACCTCAGGGAGATCACCGGCCGCGACATCACCGCCAAGGATTTTCGCACCTGGGCCGGGACGGTGCTGATGGCGCGCTTTCTCGGGGCCTCTGGTCAGTTCGAGAGCGAGACAAAGGCCAAGCGCGCGATAAGCGCCGCGGTCAAGCAGGTCGCGACGGCTTTGGGAAACACCCCGTCCGTCTGCCGCAAGTCCTATATCCATCCTGCTGTGACCGGCGCCTATCTCGGCGGCGGGTTCGCTCTGGAAGCTGTGCAGGTGGGCGGACCCCCCGAGCCGAAGGGTCTCCGGCCCGAGGAAGCGACTACGCTCTCGTTGCTTAGGGGATCATGATTTCTTCGGCGCGCCTCATGATGCAACGACGCGCCAGCCACCATCGGGGTCGCGCGTCAGCACGGTCGCGCGCAGTCCGAACGGCTCCGGCGTGACGCCGCGGATCCAAAGCTCCATGCGCTCGACCTCGACCTGGACGAAGATTGCGTTCGCCCGGTCCGTTTCAGTCGGAAAGTAGACGTCATAGGCGCGCTTCCAGCGCTCCCGCACCTCAGACGCGCTGTCGTGAACCGCAGACTTGCCGATCAGGGTGACGAAGGCGAGGTCCGGATCGTGCTGGAAAAGGATCGCGACTTCGCCTTCCCGCCGCATGTCGGCCGCCTTGCGCGAACGGCCGTCCGTGAGAAACCGGATCGTCCACTCGTCCTCGCCGGCGTCGTTCAGCACCCGCCCCATCGGCCGCACGCGGGGAGGGCCGGCTTCGGACGCGGTCGCGAGCCAGCAATAGCGCACGCTCGTCACTGTCTTGGCCGCGCCGGCCACGAGCCGGGTCACGTCGACGGCGTCGCGCTTCTCAGTCATTTGTGACATGGCGGAACCCTCCGTTTTCACTTGGTCAACCGTCATCGCGAGAAGCGAAGCGGCGAAGCAATCCAGAGATCGTAAGGCGCCCGACGTTCCCCTGGATTGCTTCGCCATAGCCCGTCGAAAGACGGGCGTCTTACGACGCCCTATGGCTCGCAATGACGGTCGCAGGTTAGCGCGTGTTGACGACATAGTCTAGACCGATTAGTCTAAAACAATGGGGCGAGCGCGATTCGATCAGGCCGGCTTCCTGGCCGCGGCCCGCGAGCTCATCGCCGAGCGCGGGCCGGCCGCCGTTTCCGTCGACGCCGTCGCCGAGCGGCTCGAGGCGCCAAAGGGCTCGTTCTACTACCGCTTCGCGTCGCGCGACGCGCTGCTCGGCGAGTTGTGGCTCACGACTGTGCTCGCGTTTCAGCAGGGCTTTGTCGCTGCGATCGAGGCCGGCGACGGCCTCAGCGCCGCTCTCCACACGCCTGCGTGGGCGCGCCGCCATCTCGATGACGCGCGGCTCCTGATGCTCTACAGCCGCCACGATTTCGTCCACGGCGACTGGCCGGCGGCGCTGAAGCGCGGCGTCGCCGATCAGGCCGAGCGCTTCGAGGCGTGCTTGAAGACGTTCGCACGGGCCGCGTTCGGCCGCGCCGGGGCTGCGGAGCTCCGCCGCGCTGTTTTCGTGCTGGCGGAAGTTCCGCTCGCCGCCGTCAAGCCCCACCTGCAACGCCGCGAGCCGCCGCCGCGGCTGGTCGATGAGCTGATCGCCAAAACATATTATGCGATCGTTGGCGTCGACTCCGGAGACGATGCGGACGGCGGCGCTCGAACGCGCTAAGACATCAGCCCGTTTGCGGGGAGGCGATGCTGATGTCCGACCAACGATGGCGCAAGAAGTTCCTCGGCAATCGGCCGCTCGCGCCGGAAACCCTGATGATGGGCTACGGCTACGATCCGTTCCTCAGCGAGCGGTCGCTGAAGCCGCCGGTCTTTCATACGTCGACCTTCGTCTTCCGCACCGCCCAGGACGGCAAGGAATTCTTCGAGCTGGCCTACGGCCTGCGCCAGAAGCGGCCCAACGAGGAGCCGGGCCTCATCTACAGCCGGATCAACAACCCCGATCTCGAAATGCTCGAGGACCGGCTGGCGATCTGGGACGAGGCCGAGGCCAACCTGACGTTCGCCTCGGGCATGGCCGCCATTTCGACCAGCCTGTGGGCCTATGCACGGCCCGGCTCGGTCATCGTCCATTCGGGCCCGGTCTATGGCGGAACCGATTTTCTCTTGAAGAGGATCTTGCCGCAATTCGGCGTGACTTCAGTCGAGTTTCCGGCGGAAAGCGGGACGAAGGCGATGGAGGAGGCGGTGAACCGGGCGCGCGCCATCGGTCCGATCGCGGCGATCTATCTCGAGACGCCCGCCAATCCGACCAACGGCCTCGTCGACATCGGCCGCGCCAGAGAGATCTGCGACGGCCTCAGGGGCGAGGATGGAAAGCGCCCGGTCGTCATCGTCGACAATACGATGCTCGGACCCTTGTACCAGACGCCGTTGGCGCACGGGGCCGATCTGGTCGTGACGTCGCTCACCAAATATGTCGGCGGCCATTCCGATCTGATCGCCGGCGGCTGCTCGGGCGCGGCGCAAGCGCTCGAGCCGATCCGCGGCATGCGCACGATCCTCGGCACGATGTGCGATCCCAACACCGGCTGGATGTTGATGCG
>PLUH01000109.1:0-558 GCA_003164825.1 Hyphomicrobiales bacterium | reverse complement strand
CGGGCTCGACTTTCAGTTTCGAGGTCAAGGGCGGCGAAGCCGAAGCCTTCGCGGTGCTGGATAAGCTCGAGGTGATCAAGCTCGCGGTCAGCCTGGGCGGGACCGAGACTCTGGCCTCGCACCCCGCCGCAATGACCCATTCCGACATTCCGCCCGAGGAACAGATGCGCTTAGGGATCACGCCGGCATTGATCCGCCTCTCGGTCGGGATCGAAAACCCGGACGACCTGATCGCCGATCTCGACCAGGCGCTGAGGGGGTGACCGCTCGCCGCTTGCACTCCTTCTCCCCGCTCGCGGGGAGAAGGNNAACCCTCTCCCCGCGAGCGGGGAGAGGGATTCGTCGGAGCGTTACGAAGGACCTTTTGGGTCCGATTCGTTGAGCGCGGCATAGATAGTGTCAAGCACGCCATCGAGGTTCCGATAGACATCTTCATTTGAAAATCGGACGACCCGGTAGCCATTTCCGCGCAGAAACTCAGTGCGCCGGGCGTCATTGCGAAGCTCCTCCTCGGTTGAATGCGTCGCGCCGTCGATCTCAACGACTAGCTTTTTGTCC
>PLUH01000366.1:4416-4604 GCA_003164825.1 Hyphomicrobiales bacterium | reverse complement strand
TGCCGGGCGACATAGGTCGCCGCGGGGTCGCGGATCGGCAGCGCCGTGGGGGCCCAGAGATCGCCTGTGTCTTTGTCGCGCAGATAGAACGCTTCGCCCGGCCGATCGCTCACCGGATCATTCGACCACGGCGTGATCTGATTCTCACGGCTGTTGACCGACCACGTGTAGCCGCCGCCGTCGGTTCC
>PLUH01000366.1:0-4388 GCA_003164825.1 Hyphomicrobiales bacterium | reverse complement strand
GGGACGCGAGTCTTTCCAGGGGTCCTTAACCGAGAAACGACACGCTTTGGCACGGATTTCGTGGGCGCGACAGCCTCCGGTATACGATCGAGTTGCTCGAACAGTCTGCCGCGTTGCGCCACAAGAACGACCCGCGCTACCGACGGTAGAAGGCTCTTCGTTTCGGCTGCGGTCAGGTCGGCGCGCAACAGGATGACGCGGCCGGGTCGGTGCCCTGTACCCGGCAGCGGAGACGACCTGCTCGTCCGCACCAAGGTCTCGATTGCGACTTGAAGTTCCTGGACATAGGAGGACTGGCGATCGTTCAGGATCACGAGATCGACCGCTAGCTGTTTCATCCGCCAGTATTCGTGCGCCTGCAGAAGCTCTCGGACGATGTCGAGGTGTTCGATGTCCGAGATGCGCAAAAGAACGATCGGCAGATCCCCGGAAATGCCCTGCGCCCATAGGCCCGACTGCGCGCCACGGCCCCGCAGAATCGTTTCCGAAGATGGCCGCATCGCCGAGGCGGCGTAAATCACGTGCCCCGCCAGTCGCTGAAACAGGCTCGCTTCGCCCGCGGTGACGCCAAGATGATGCAACTGCACCTGTCCCTGGGTCCAGGCGAGCGTCGAGGCGCGCGTGAACGCAGTCGCGTCGCGGTGTTTGTCGACGCCGTCGAGAAGCGCTTGGCGACTGGCGGCGGCAATCGTCCAGAAGGCGACTCGAACAGTCGCGCCCGGCGCAATGCGAATGCGTCGGCGGAGGGAGAAAATGGGATCGAGGACGGCGCCAATTGAGTTCGAGAGCGGTCGGCTATCCATAATCGCAATCGGCGCACGGACAGTGTGGCCGCGACCAAGGAATCGCGCCCTGTCTGTCTCGAATTCCGGTGCGCCGACAGCCTCGCCGTCAATGACTGCTAAATGCGCGGCCCAGATTTCGGGGTCGCTCGGCGCCCGCTTTCGCCGTGTGGCCAAGATGGCGCCGACATCGGCTAGGTATTCCGTGACCACGAACAGCTTCGAGAAGGCGGGATGCGCGACGTCGGCGTTCTGGGGCGCGAGGACGAGTTCGGCGTAGGACGTGATCTCGACGTCGCGCGGGCGGCTTCCAGAATTTGTCACCGAAACCCGGCGAACTTCCGCGTCGTCCTCGCCGGATACGATCACGTCCAATGTTGTCGTCAGCGAGCCATCGCGGCGCGTGATCTCTGCGCGGTCCTCGTCGAAGATGACGGCATAACCGTCTGGTTCCACGCCGCTCGGTTGAAAGCCCGCCGACCACGCAACGCCAGTGTGCACGTCTTTGACGTAAATGTAGAAGCCCGAGTCGTCGCAGGTCGCATCCTCACGCCAGCGTGTCAGCGCCAGATCGCCCCAGCGGCTATATCCCGAGCCGGCGGCGGTGAGCATCGTCGTGTAGCGGCCGTTCGAAAGCAGATGCGTGACGGGGGTGCCCTGGTGCGCGGAGGCGAACCGGCGACCGCCCAACGGTTCGACATTGCGGGCGCCGGTAGCCGACTTCACGTCTGCGGCCCAAAGACGCGTCGCCGCGACGTCGCGCGGCGTGCGCTCCTGCAGAAGCAATTCGGCCGCCTTGATGATCGGCTCGGCATGGAAACGCGCTCGCATCGCGCCGTCCAACAGGGCGTCGGCGATGGCGACAATCGTCATGCCCTGATGATGCGCCATGAAGGCGTGGATTGTCGCGACGCTTTCGCCCTCCGGAAGGCGCGCCGGCGTATAGTCTAAAGCTTCGTAGAACCCGTAGCGGCCTTGCGCCCCGATCTCAGCCAAACGCTTGAGATTGGCGACCGCCGCCCGTGGATCGACCATCGCAGCCAGAGCGGTTGCGTACGGCGCGATGACCTTGTTTTCGCCGAGGCCGCGTTTCAGCCCGAGGCCCGGAACGCCGAAATTGGAGTATTGATAGGTCAGTTCCAGATCGCGCGCGTTATAGGCGGATTCGGATATGCCCCATGGCAGTCCGAGTCTTGCGGCGTACGCGATCTGACGGCGCACGACCAGTCGGTTTGTCTGCTCAAGCAGGCTTCCCGCCGGGGCTCGCATGACGAGCGAGGGCATCAGATACTCAAACATGGACCCCGACCAGGAGATCAAGGCCGCGCCGCGCGCGATCGGGGTGGCGGCGCGGCCCAGGTGGAACCAATGCTTCGCCGGAACGTCGCCTTTGGCGATGGCTAAGAAGCTGGCCAGACGCGCCTCGGAAGCCAAGAGATCGTAACAATTGCTATCAAGCGCGCCTTCGTTGACCAGATATCCGATCGACAGCAATTGCCGGTCGTGGTCGAGCAGGAAACCGAATTCCATCGCAAGCGCCATCGACCGCGCGGTGCGTTCGAGAACAGCCAGCCTTTCACGCTGGACACCGGTCACCTCGGCGATCTGCGCGATATCGTCACGGTGGGCTTCGATCGAACTCAAGACCGCACGCGCCCAAAGCACCATATCCGCGCTCGTCCCGTCGCCACGTTCGACAGCGAGCGCTCTCGCGATGTCGACCATGATCTCTGCATTCGCGCGAAGGTCGCCGAGCTGCGCCTGACAGTCGACTGGCGAAAGCGAGGCAAGTTGCAAAGCCGACGCGAGCGCCGCGAGTGCGTCGTCTAACTGATGCAAGGTCACGGTCTGGGTCTTGCGGCCGTCATGCAGACGGGCGCACTCGGCGCGGGTAATGTCGAGCGCGTCGGCGACTCCGCTGAAGCGCTGCGCGACGTTGAGTGGACGGTCGCTCCACTCCCTGCACGCATTGGCGAGCGCGATGAGGTGTCCTGCCAAATTGCCGCTGTCGACGGTGGATACGTATCTTGGCTCTAGTGGTCGAAGATCTCGCGTGTCGTACCAGTTTAAGAAGTGACCGCGCACGCGTTGCAGGCGACCCATCGTCGCGAGCGTCGCCTCAAGACGATCGATCGCTTGACCAGTCCCGATCCAACCGAAATCACGAGCGCAAACGACCGAGAGAAGATAGAGCCCGATATTGGTCGGCGAGGTCCGATGCGCAACCGCAGGCGCCGGATCGTCCTGAAAGTTGTCGGGCGGAAGCAAGTTGTCAACCGACGTCACGAACGTCTCAAAGTATCCCCAAGTGCGGCGGGCGGTCCGCCTCAGCGCCTGCTCATCGGCGTCGGTCATCGGCAGACGAGAAGAGGCGGCGGGAGGCAGGCTTACAAAGCGAGCAACGGCGGGCGAGGCGAGCCAGAGCGCAGCGAAAGGAAGCGCCACCGGCCAAGACCCGTGGCGAAAGGTGAGCGCGACAATGGCTACGACCGCGCCGATGACAATCGCGCCCGTCATTCGGCGCGCGAATCCCATTAAGTCCAGACGTGGACCGATCGTCGCCTGCGCAGCTGGAATCCATTCGAGCAAATGGCGTCGGCTAACGCCGAGGCGCCAGAGCGTGCGACCGATCGCATCCGCCATGAGCCACGCCTGATCCGCTAGGAACACGACGGTCAGTATCGACAGGCTCCAGGCAAGGCTCAAATCGTCGCTGAGCGCATTCAAATGGCTTGATATAGTTACGCCCGGACGGCGCGGTGGAATCGCGGCGGCGACGGGAATGAATGTCGGCAGGACGATCGTCAGGACCACGAACAGAGTCCAGATCAGCCCCGCGTCAAGCGGAAGGGTCCAACCCACGAACAACGCAAGGACTGCCGCAGGCGCAGAGAGCGTGCGGCGAAGATTGTCCAGCATTTTCCAACGGCCGATCGCCGGAAGGACGCTAGACACCGGCGCGTTTCCCGACTGTGACGGCCCACGCCCAAAAATCCAGGGAAGCAATTGCCAGTCGCCGCGCGCCCACCGGTGATGGCGATTGGCGCCGACGTCATAGCGAGCTGGGAATTCCTCGACCACCTCGATATCCGAGGCGAGGCCGGCGCGCGCGAACACGCCCTCGAAAAGATCGTGGCTGAGGAGGGTCGAGTCTGGCGTACGATTCGCGAGCGTAGCCTCGAAAGCGTCGACGTCGTAGATGCCTTTTCCGGCATAAGATCCTTCCCCGAACAGGTCCTGATAAACGTCGGAAACTGCCGAGGCGTATGGATCGATGCCGCTCACGCTGGAGAAGATTTGCTGGAATAGCGAGCCTTCCCTGCCGTTCGGGAGCGACGGCGTGACGCGAGGTTGCAAGACAGCATACCCTTCGACGACTCGCCGTCCATCGGCGTCGAGGCGGGGCCGGTTCAGCGGATGCGCCATCTTGCCGATGAGCCGGCGCGTGGTGTCGCGCGGCAGACGGGTATCCGCATCCAGGGTGATCACGTAGCGCACGTCGGGAGGTACCCAGACGGCGCGGCCGCCGACCGGGATGAAATTCGTATCGCTCGCGCCACGCAGTAGCCGGTTCAACTCGTGCAGCTTGCCGCGCTTGCGCTCCCA
>PLUH01000432.1:3202-4471 GCA_003164825.1 Hyphomicrobiales bacterium | reverse complement strand
CGCCTCCGCCGGTGAACTGCTTCTCGAGCCTCTGGACCTATTTGAATTCAAGCCCCGCGGATTGCCCCCTGAGCTACGCGGGCTTCACCCTCTATGCGACGATTGACGCCGGCCTCGGCTACAGCTCCAACGGCGCGCCTTTCAATGGGTCGTACGCCAACGGCGTTTACAGNNATGAAGGAGCCGATCCCGTGGTTCCCCGGCTGGTCGCTCGTCGGCGCGCTGGAAACCGGGTTCGACCCCTATTCCGGCAACCTCGTCAACGGTCCACGCTCGCTCGCGCAGAATAACGGCCAAGCGCTGACCCTCCAGAGCGCAAACAGCGACTCAAGCCGCGCCGGCCAATTCGATAACTCGGTTGGATACATCGGCCTCAGCAATCAGACTTTTGGAACCCTCACCGTCGGCCGGGTGACCTCGCTGACGCTGGACGGCGTCATTGGCTACGATCCGATGGGCGGCTCCTACGCGTTCTCTCCGTTGGGCTATTCCGGCTCCTACGCCGGCTTCGGCGACACAGAAACCAACCGCGCCAACACCGGAGTGAAGTACCGCGTGAGCTACGAGAATTTCCACGGCGGGGGCCTGGCGCAGTGGGGCGGGTATGCTCAGGGCAACGGCATGACTGGCCTATATCAGGGCGATATCGGCGCCGACATCGAAGACCACTTTGGCGGCCTCCTGTCCGTGGACCTCGTCGGCAGTTACGCTCAGAACGCGGTCAGCCTCTCTAACTTCACCGGCGCCTGCGCCACGCTCGCCAGCGGTCCCTTCAAGGGCCAGACCGGCTGTACGTCCGGCATCCCGACGTTCTACGGTCCCGACGACCTTAAGGCGACGCTGTCCAACAACAGCGGTCTTATGCTGCTCGCCAAGTACAAATGGGGCCCGGTGACGCTCTCCGGCGGCTGGATGTGGTGGCAGCAAGCGAATCCCAGCGACGACTTTTTGAACGGCTTCGAGACTCTCGGCGGCTATAGTGTCCCCGCGACCATCGTCACGACCAACAAAGCCATTGCGAAGCTCTTTCCGACGGCATGGACCAATTACACCGCCTATGACAAGATGAGGGTGGTTAACGTGCCCTTCGTAGGCGCNNAACAACTATAACTCCTCGACCACGCCCTGCGCCTACGCCAAGACCAGTTTTGTTCAGCCCAGCGGGAACGTTCTCAATGTTATCCGCGAAAACAGCAGCGCTTGCGCCGGCACGCAATACGCCATTTCGGCTATGCTGGATTATCGGCCGCTCAAGCGTGTCGATCTCTA
>PLUH01000432.1:0-3174 GCA_003164825.1 Hyphomicrobiales bacterium | reverse complement strand
CGCGCCCTCATGGCCCGCCTCCGGCCCTCGTCAGACCAGTCGCAGACGGCAGAGAGCGACCAACCGGCTAGCGGCGCGCAGCGGCGGGAAATCCCGACTTCTATTCGTCCGCGACCGTGTCGCTCGGGAGAGCGGCCGTCACCTGTGGTCAATGCACCCCCACCTCATGCAATCGTCAGGATTGCGGCTCAGGCCATCGGTCCGGTGCACGTTGTAAGGGTAGTGTTGGTAGGGGTTCGGGCTTATGAACACCTTCGGCAGTTGGCCCGGGGGAAGCTGCAATGCGGCCCGCAGCGTCATGACCGGGATGTTTGAGTCTTGGGCGCGCACCGCAACGGGAGCCGCCAGCAAGCCCGCGAGCGCCGCCACAAACATCAGCTTGGTTTTAAGCAATAACCTCATTCTCGCCTCCTGATCGCAGGACAGTCGAAGCGCCCGACAGCCATTGTATCGTGGCGCTCCAGATATATTGGGCGTGGTGGTCCTGAGAAAGTAGCAAATTCAAATTTAAGAAGCAGGGCGTTCGCCGGCCGCGTCCTCGAAGGAGGTTTCCGAGGAGTCTTACGAGCTTGGAAACGCCGGCCGGTCATCGCGGCGCCGGATGTTCGGCGCCGCGCCGCGGCAGGCCATCGCCGCAAAAGTCCGCGCCTTGCGTGGCGCGCCAGAACGCCCGCGGTCCCGGCTCGGGAACCGGGTGGGGCGCATGGCGGGCGCAGATTCCCGCCTGCGCCCACCAGGCCATCGGCATGTCGCGACGGTTGACGGGGTTGAGTCCCCCGTCCGGCCGACGCCAATAGAGGCAATCGGCGCAGCGCGAGCCGATCGACATCGGCTCGGCAGCGACGCCTTCGCCGCACCACTGCCAGTTGTCCGTCTGCGGAAAATGGGCGGCTTCATCCGGGCGGATGGACGTTTCCGGCGCGTGTCGGGCGCAGAGGCCCTCCTGCTCTCTGAGCTTGCGCCAGAAAGCGCAGGCGGCGCAATTCGCCGGCCTGATCGACTGGTCACTCATCGTCTCCTCCCCTCGCGCTTGGGTTTCACAGCCCTGAAACTAACCGATTTCGTACCGGGCGCGGGCTTCCTGCGCGCTAATTTGCGTGACGACTTGGATTTGTCTTTTCCTGGGACGCCTTCGCGCGTCGGCGTTAACGTTCCCCAGTCAGCGGCCGGATCGTTTTTTGATTCGTCCCGCGCCGAGTTCCAGGCAAGCGCTCGTCGTGGCTCGGGGCCGCTGACGGGGTCGGAATACTTCTCAAGCCGTTTCCCGTTCCCGCGGCGCCGACGCCGGCGCCGCAGCGGCGGTGAGTTCGAAGCGCGCGCCGGGGTTGTTGTCTTCGACCGTCAGCGTGAAGCCGTGCAGATTGGCGATCGATTCGGCGATGCTGAGACCGAGCCCGTGACCCGGCGATTTGCCGCTGCGCTCGCCGCGATAGAACCGGTCGAATATCCGCTCGCGCTCCTGCCGGGGCACGCCGGGGCCGGTGTCGCTCACCCGCAGGAACGGGCGGCCGCCGGCCATGCGAGCCTCGATCCGCACCCTGCCGCCCGCTGGCGTGAACTTGATTGCGTTATCGACCAGGTTGGACACGGCTTCGCGCATGAGATCCTGGTCGCCGCGAACCGGCAAGGGCCGCACGGCGTCAATGACCATATCCACTCCCTTCGATTCTGCCAGCGGCTCGTAGAAATCGAACACCTGGGCGCAAACCGCGCCCAGGTCGAAGTCCTTGAACTGCGCCTTTCCCGCGCCATTCTCGACCGCGGAGATTCGCAAGATCGCCGAAACCGCCGTGGACACCTTTTCGATCTGGCCGAGAGCAGTCTCCAGGGCCTCGCGCAATTGTTCGATTCCCGCCTCGTTGTTTAGCGCGCGCTCGATTCTTGCGCGGGCGACGGCGAGGGGCGTACGCAGGTCATGGGCGATGTTGTCGCCTGCGCTCTTGAGCTGCTGAAGCAGGCGCGCGATCTCGTCGAGCATGAGATTGACCGCGCGCGCCACTTTGTCGATGTCGCGGTCATCGTTGGTGACCGGCAAACGCGAATCGAGCTCGCCATTCATGATCCTCACGATGGCGTCGTGAACGCGTTCGTAACGCTGCAACGCGCTGCGGGCGAATATTGCCCCAATCCCCAGGATCACCAGAACTGTAGGAAGGAGCGCGATCGCCAGGGCGCGCAATAGCGTTCCCTGAAGGCTGTAGGTCTCCCACAAGCTGCGCCCGAGCAGAAGAACGCCGCCGCTCGGGAGCCTGCGGGCGACGAAGATGGCTGGCTCGCGCGTGCCGCTCGAATCCGGCAACGGCTGCTCTTGTACGACATGAGCCTGACCATCGATTGGGATGGGAGGCGCGCCTTGCAAATTGCCGAACACCAAGCCGCCATTCGGATCGAACAGGGCGACGAAATCGAGCCGCCGGATGTCTCGAGTCAGGCGCAGTTGCAACGCCCGCCGTAACTCGGCGTCGCTGGCGCCCTCGCTCCTGGCTGATTCGTCAACGAGGATTGCCCCGGCGCGGTGAAAATCGGCGGTGTAAACTTGCCAGTAAATGAAAGCGAAAGCGCCGGTCGTCGCCAATGTGATTGCGAGCGCGAAGGCGAGCGCGAGGCGAAACGCCCGCGCATTGAAGACCTCAAGCGTCCGCATTCAACTTGAATCCGACGGCCCTTATATTGACAATGAAGCGCCGGACGCCGGCGGGATCGAGCTTGCGCCGCAAGTTGCCGATCTGGACGTCGACGACGTTGGTTTGCGCCATGAACTTGATNNGGGCGGCGCATGAAATATTCCAGGAGCCTGAATTCCCGCGGCAGTAAATCGACAGGCTTGCCGTCGC
The DNA here is from genome assembly GCA_003164825.1 of Hyphomicrobiales bacterium. Classification (GTDB taxonomy): domain Bacteria; phylum Pseudomonadota; class Alphaproteobacteria; order Rhizobiales; family Beijerinckiaceae; genus Roseiarcus. The sequence continues at coordinate 340 of PLUH01000432.1, read as the reverse complement.
ACCGCACGGTCCGCTCGACGAGATCCATTTCCAACGCCGCGACTTGCAGTCGCGTGACCCGCGTGTCGCCGCCCCGGCGCAGGAGCGCTTCGACCCGCGCCGTCAGCTCCCTGATTTCGAACGGCTTGACCAAGTAGTCGTCGCCACCGGCCTTCAATCCATGGATTCGTTCGTCGACCGACGACAACGCGCTGATCACCAAGGCTGGGGTGGCGTTGCCTTCGTCACGCAGCCTCTCGATGATCGAAAGCCCGTCCTCGCCACGCAGCATGCGATCGATCACCAGGACGGCGGCGCCGGAGCGGGCGGCTCCGAGCGCCTCGTCCACGGTCTCCGAAAG
>PLUH01000267.1 GCA_003164825.1 Hyphomicrobiales bacterium | reverse complement strand
CGCCAGCGCGAGCGGAATCGCCAGAAGAAGCGGAAAGCCGTAGAGCTCAATGGTCGCGCCGAAGATGATGGCCGTCAGGCCGCCGAGCGCGCCGACGGCGATGTTCATCTGGCCGACGCCGAGCGTCACCATTTGGGCGAAGGCGACGAGCAGGCCGACGCTGAGCGCCAACGCGCCCAAAAGGATGGCGACCGCCAGGCCGGACCACTCGACTAGTAGAAGGCGGCGGAACAGAGTCATCGCATGGGGATTCCGCGACGCTCCTGGTAAAGCGCGCGATAGCGATCGACGAGAACGGCGAGAAGCAGGATCACGCCGAGGTAGAGCTGGAGCCAGTAGTTGCCGATCTGCAGCACCAGGAGCCCGCTGCGGATCGTGGTCACCAGCAGGGCCCCGAGCATCGTGCCGGCCACCGCCACCGCTCCGCCCGAAAGCGGCGTGCCGCCGAGCACCGGCCCGAGGAAAGAGGGCAGCAGCCAGTCTTCGCCGCCGACCGCCGGCATCGCCGCGCCAAGATGGGCGACCACCATCATGCCGGCCGTCGCCGCCAGAAGGCCCGAGAGCGCATGGCTGATCGTGATGACGCGATCGACCGGCACGCCCGACATTTTGGCGGCGCGGGCGTTGGCGCCGGCGGCGAGGATTTGCCGGCCAAGAACGGAATGGCGATAGAAGACGAATAGCACCAAGCCGACCGCCAGAGCAATGACGAGCAGCGGCGATACGAGGCCGGCGATCTTCATTTTTCCGAACGCGCCAACCTCCATCGGCAGGCTGTTGAGCGGGACTGCTTTGGTTAGAATGAGCATGGCGCCGGAGTAGAGATTGGCGCTCGCCAGCGTGATAATGAAGGCGCTGACGCCGCTGCGCGCGATGACGAAGCCATTGAGCCAGCCGAGCGCCGCCCCGAGCCCGAGCGCGCCGAAAATGGCGACCGGGACCGGCAATGCCAGCGTCTGCATGAGGTACCCGCCGGTCATAACGGCGCAGACGCCGATCGAGCCGACCGACAGATTCATGCCCCCGGTGGCGAGCGCCGCCATCTGGGCGAAGCCGATCACGATGTCGACCGCAAGCGCGCGTCCGACGGAAAAGAGATTGAACGGCGAAAGAAATCCGGGCGCGCGCCAGGCGAACACGGCCCAAAAGGCGGCGATGATGATCGCGAGGCCGAATTGCGCGGGAACTCCGCCCAAGCCGAAGCGCCGACGCGCCGACATTTCGCTCATGGCTTCGTCGGTCATATTTATCAATATTGCTCGAGCCCGCGTTAGGGCAATGGCTTCAGGCTAGCGAGCGCGGACCCGGAGCCGCCGCGCCCCTCCACCGCGCTACGCATGGTCGAGGCGGCAAACCAGGGGACCCCACCGCTTACTTGCAAGTCAGGTAGGTCGTCTTGAACTTGCTCTGGATATCGCCGGTCACCTTCTTAAGGTCGTCCTTGTAGGAGGTCAGGTTGGCGGTGTTGATCACGAGTGTTCCGGAATCGATGAAGCGCGTCGTCTGCGGCGTCTTGATCCACGGCGCGTCGGCCTTCACCGTGCACGTTCCGCTGGCGAGGAGATCGAGCACGTAGGCCGCGATGTAGCCCTGCCCATAAGGGTTCTGCGCCATTGTCCCCGATACGAAACCGTCCTTAATGGCGTCGAGCACGATCGGGTCATCGTCGATGCCGATGAACTTGATGCGCTTGTCGCCGAGAGTGCGCAGCGATTTCGACGCGACGACCGACGGGATGTAGCCGGTCGCGATCATGCCGCCGATCTCGTCCTTCTGGGCGGCGAGCAGCGCGTTGATCTTCTGGTCCGCGGCTTCCTGGGAGTCGGTGTCCGCCACGGTTTGCAGGAGCTTCACGGCGCCGTTGGACTCTGCGACCGCGGTTTCGACCGCCTTCACGCGCAGCGTCGTGTTGGGATCGACGAGGAGGCCCGCAAGGTGGACGACGTTGCCTTTGCCGCCCATCGCCTTGATGAGCTCCTTCGTCCCGAGATAGGCGGAGCGATAGACGTCGGTGCCCAGACAGAACGCGGCGTCGGTCGGGTCCTGCGCGCACCCGGCGAGCGCAATCGAGGGGATCCCATTGCCTTTCAGTTCCGACAAGGTCGAATTGATGCCGACCGCATCGCCCGGGAAGATGCCGAAGCCCTTATAGCCCTGGGCGACGAGGCTCTCGATCAGCTCGGTCTGCAGATTGAGCTTCCAATCCGACGGGACTTTGAAATCGACGGCCGCGATGCCGAAATCCTTCTTGGCGTCGGCGGCGGCCTGCTCCCAAGGTTTGAAATAGGGATGCGGCCCCCCGGGAATGAGGGCGATCTTGTTGTCGGAGGCGACGGCCGCTCCAGCGAAGAGAACCAGCCCGAGAAGCGCGGAACAGCGAACGAGACCGCGAATGGAAAGCATCGTATCCTCCCTTGAGCGCGATGGCTTCGCGGGCGCCAATGGCGGGCCGGTCCATCGATGGATCGCCAAGCCTACGATGAGCGCATATCGAATGCAATATGCGATCATTGCTGATAGAGATGGCCGAGATCGAAAGGGCCGGCGCAACGATGGGGTGAGCATGCCGTCGCAGGACCAGAGAGCAGAGGACCTCAAGGACGAGCCGCTTTATGGCGTCATCCATTCGGTGCTGCGCGATCACCTGGAGCGCGGCGCGCTGATGGACGGCTTGGTGTTGGGCGAAGCGAGCGTCGCGAGAGCGTTTCAGACGAGCCGTATACCGGCTAGCATCGCGCTCAAGCTGCTTCACAAGGAAGGTCTCATCTCCGATTTCGATGGGCGCGGCTACCTCGTCAAGGGCCGAAGGCGAAGCTCGCCTGAGCCACGGCGGTTAGACCTCCTTCAGGCGGGCCTTGAATTGCCCGCGCATCTCGCCGAGCCGCGCCAAGTTCGCAATCGCCGCAACCATATCTATCACGGAGTCGAGCATTCGGTCGCGGCATGCGTCGTCTATGGGCGGTTCCTTCTCAACGAAAGCGCGCTCGCCGAGCACTTCAACGTCAGCCGCACGATCGCGCATGAAGTGCTGACCCAACTTGAACGAACCGGCATCGCGGTTCAGGACCGCAACCAGCGCTGGTACGCCGGGCCGTTGACGCCCGCCGACGTCGCCCATCATTTCGAGATCCGCTGGCTCCTGGAACCGGAAGCGCTGCGTCAGTCGTTTCCTCATCTGAGCAAGGGCGAACTCGCCCGCCGCCGTGACAGAGTGCGCCGCGCCCGCGCCAGCCAGATCGAGCCCGGCGAACTCGAGCGGATCGAGCGCGATCTTCATCACGACACGCTGGGCCATTGCCCCAATACAGCCTTGCTCGAGGCGATTGCGCGCAGCCAGCTGGTCATCGTGGTGATTCATTCGACGTTCGTGTCGCATCAGCGCACCCCGGAGCTCCTCAAGATGCTCGCCGAACATCGGCAAATCTACGACGCCCTGCTGGACGGAAATTCGGAATCCGCCGCCGCCGCGCTCGAAGCGCACTTGCGACGGTCGCTGCGACCCAATCTCGAGCTGTTGGCGCGCCTCGAGCCGCTACCGGACGCGCACCGACCGCCATATCTCGTCCCCGCGCGCTAGAGGCGAGGGTTTCGCAAGGTCTCACTGAAGGGCGGCAGCGGTGGGTCCCCTGGATCGCCACGTCTCAACGGCCGCTTTGCGTGTGCGCCGTAACACCGCGAGACATGCTCGACCTAACGCCACCGCGCCACGTCTCGACTCCACCGACACCGGCCGTCCGGTGTGCGCAAAGAGCGGCCGTTCGCCGAGGCTCGCAGGGCGGCTTCCGACCTAACTCGGATGGTTCAACCCTCACGGCGCTTAACGTCCGGCCAGCACCCCGGCGACGATGTCTCGCGCGTGAAGCAGGACGGATTTGTGCTCCTCCGCCGAGACCTCGACGAAGCCTAGTCCTCGGAGCAGGAAAATTCCCTCAACGGCAAGCAGGGCGTGACGAACTTCATGGGCTGCGCCGGAATCAGACAGGAGCGGATCGAGCAGTGCGCGATAATACCGTCGTGCTGGTTCCATCATATCGGGGGCGTGCACCAACGCGGTTACGAGAAAAGCCGCCTTGCGTGTCGCGGCGTCGTCCTCATCGAGCGCTTCGTCGATGTGGGCTAGAACCAATTCGAAAGGCTCAACCGGCCTACCGCCAAGCCGCTGGCGTACCGCTTCTTGAAAGCGTGTTACTTCCCGCTCTAACGCCGCGCGGACCAATCCATCCTTGGTCGCGAAGCTGTAGACGAGACCGCCCTTGCTGATCCCCGCACGCTCGGCGACGGCGTCGAGCGTGAAATTTCGGCCTCCGGATTCAAGGATCACACGCTCGGCGGCATCCAGGATCCGATCCCGATCAATTTCCTTTTTCCGCGTCAAATCTAGCCCCTTGCCTTTCCGACTGATCAGTCGCATAACTATTTCCGACTGATCAGTCTGATTACCACGCCGGTGTGCGCCGTGGAAGCTGGTCTCTCAATTTGCCGCGAGGACTGCATGAAATCTGACCGACCCCGCACCCCTACGCTGCCGCTAATTGTAGTTCTGGGCGTCATCACCGCCTTCGATGCGATGGCGATCGACCTGTATCTGCCGGGCTTCCGCGACATCGGACGTTCTCTCGGAGCAAACCCTGGCGCGATGCAAACATCTCTCTCCGTATTTGTCGGCGGAGCCGCTATCGGACAACTTTTCTACGGACCCGTGACCGATCGGTTCGGACGACGCCGACCGCTCGCATTTGGAATCTTGTTGTTTGTTCTGGCGTCGGTCCTCGCGGCTCTTTCGCAGAACATGGCGATATTCATGATCGCAAGAGCGCTTCAGGGCCTTGGCGCGGCAGCCGGGCTGGTCATTCCACGAGCGATTATCACTGATCGCTATCAAGGACGCGAGGTAGCGAAATTGTTTTCGGCGTTGTTACGGGTCATGATGGTCGCACCGATCGTTGCGCCGCCTATTGGCGGGCTTTTGGTCGCCGCGATAGGGTGGCAGGCGATTTTCTGGTTCCTAGCGCTCTTTGGCGCTGCCTCGCTCGTGGCTCTGCTCAAGATCGTGCCAGAGACGCTGGAATCCTCACGCCGTGCGACTGCGGGCCTCCGCGTCACCTTGCTCGACTATGCTGGCCTTTTCACACGCGGCAGGCTCGCGTGGCTGACCCTTTCAAGCGCTTTCGCCATGGCGGGGTTATTTGCCTACATCGGCTCATCGTCGTTTGTGTTCGTCGACCATTTCGGCCTGCCGCCGGCAATTTACAGCCTGGTGCTCGCCGGCATTGCCGTCGGGATGGTGATCGGCGGCCAGATCAACGTGCTACTGTTGAGCCGCTGGACGGAACCCGAGATTCTTGTTTTTGGACTTCTGCTGCACGCCGCCTGCTGCGTCGCGCTCCTTATCGCCACCCTTGCTATGGCGATCGGGGTCTACGTGGCCGGCGCCTTGATTTTCCTTGCCATGGCGAGCCTGATGCTCGTGGTCGGCAATGGCATCGCGCTCGTCATGAAAAGCGCTCCCGCCAGCCATGCCGGGTCAGTCTCCTCATTGCTGGGTGTCCTGCAATACGCCTTCGCTGGTGTCAGCGGCGCGGCTATGGCGCTCGCGTATGACGCCACCCTTACCCCCTTCATTACGGCAATGCTGTTGTGTGCCGCCGGCGCGCTTATCGCCTTTGTCGTCGCAACGAGACTGACCGCAGGAACGGCCACGCCGTTCGACGGCAGGACAGTTGAATACAACTAATTGCTATCCGCTATGTCCGCTAAACGTCGACACCGGCCGTGCCGAGTGCGCAATTAGCGGTCACTCGCACCCTCCAAATGACGTGTTCACGCGCCTGAGGAAGCCGCGGTTCTCCCTCGTGGTCTTGTGCTAGGATCGGCCCAAGAGCGGTCGACTTGAGCTTATCATCAGTGCCCGGCCCGGGCTTGCTCCTTTTGGCGGACGGGACGACCGTTGCCTACGACCCTTTTCTAAGGAACGCGGCCAATGGATGCTATGGAATTGCCCGTTACGCGTTACGCGCTCAGCGGCGACGTCAGCGTCGCCTTCCAGGTGATGGGCGACGGGCCGCTCGATATTATTTTGATCCCGGGCTTCATGTCGCACATTGAGTTCCAGCATGAGTTGGCTGGGTGGACCGCTTTTTTGCGCCGCCTCTCCAAGTTCGCTCGAGTCATTACCTTCGATAAAAGAGGACAGGGATTATCCGACAAAATGTCCGACGCACCTTCGCTCGAACAGCGGATGGATGATGTTCGCGCGATTATGGATGTCGTCGGTTCCAAACGGGCGACGCTCTTTGGGCATTCCGAAGGTTGCGCGATGAGCATCTTGTTTGCCGCTACATATCCGGAGCGAGTCTCCAAACTGATCCTGTGCGGCGGCTATGGGAAGCGACGCGACCTGCCTGATAATTTCGAGGAACTGATACGAGAGCGTATAAAACTATGGGGAACCGGCGCAATGATGAAGCGTGTCGCTCCAAGCTTGGCGGCAAACGCGGACGCCGTTGCTCAATTCGCCAAATTTGAGCGGCTCTCGGCAAGTCCGGGAGCCGTCAAATCTTTTATGTTGCTGAATGCGCAAATCGACGTCAGTTCGATCCTCCCGTCCGTGCGAGTTCCTACGCTTGTGCTCCATCGTCAAAAGGATTTGGTGATCCCGGTTGAACTGGGTCGCGAACTGGCGGCGCAAATTCAAGACGCCAAGTTTATCGAATATCCAGGCGGGGATCACGCTTTCTTCACCGGCGACGTCGAAGCGTCGCTCGGCGACATCGAAGAGTTCGTCACGGGGCATCGCGATGGTTCGTCGGGCGATCTCGAACGCGTTCTCTCCACGGTGCTGTTTACAGATATCGTCGATTCCACGCGCAGCGCCGCCGCGATAGGCGATCTGGCGTGGCGAAGATTGCTGGACAGTCACGATCAATTGGCGATTCAGACCATCGCAAAGCATCGCGGTACTCTGGTCAAGTCGACTGGCGATGGGATTTTGGCGACGTTTGATGGACCGGGCCGCGCAGTTCGCTGTGCGTTGGCTTTTGGCGCGGCGGCGAAACAGATTGGCCTGCCGACGCGCGCCGGCCTCCATACCGGCGAAATCGAAATCAGAGGCCACGACATCGGCGGAGTAGCGGTGCACGCGGCGGCTCGCGTCATGGCGCACTCTCAACCCGACGAAGTTCTCGTTTCCAGAGTTGTCACGGACCTCGTGGCAGGGGCCGGGCTGAAATTCGCGGAGCGCGGATCGCACGAACTCAAGGGCCTCCCTGGTCGATGGGATTTGTTTGCGGCGAGCGCATAGCGCATGCCGGCCTATGGAGCAGTTCCGCGGCTCAAGTGCGGCGTCGACTACCCCCCTGCAACGTACACCGTTATGATTTGCAATGTCCGCTTGACTGAAGGGTTTCNNCCCGACCCGCTCCAAGTGCCGCACGACGCGCTCCGCGGCAATGGCGGCCATGTATTCGGCGGCGTCGTGTTTTCGCTTGCGATCCTCAAACCGGAGCGCGAGGGCAATCGACTCGGCGAGGCCGCGAGCATCGGCGGGCGTCAAATTGTCGGCCGGGTCGCGCGTGATCCGGGCCTCGTTGCTCACGAACGAATAGAAGGACCGAGCAGATGGTGAACAACGACGCGCTAGTGCGGCAACTCTACGAGGGCTTCAACCGACGGGACATCCCGGCCGTTCTGACGCTCCTGGCCGAAAACGTTGACTGGGCGAATGGCATGGACGGTGGGCGCGTGCACGGGCGCGACGCCGTCCGAGCTTACTGGACGAAGCAGTGGGCTGCGATAGCACCTCAGGTCGACCCCATGCACGTCACCCAGCGGGACGACGGAGCGACCGCGGTAGAGGTCCACCAAGTCGTGCGAGACCTTGAGGGCAAAGTGCTTCTCATGAGACCGTCCGGCATGTTTTCCAAATAGACAAGGGCCTCGTCACCCGCTTTGACATCGAGAACGCTGGCAGGCTCTCCGCGATCGCTCACGATTGAGCCGTTATCGGCAAAGGGCGGCTGGTGACGGGCTAACCTGGCGCAGGATGGAGGGAACGCGGCGTCGCGTTGAGAGCCGCGTCGGCAACGCCGAGCTCTTTTCGATGAAAACGACATGGTCGCGCAGGCATGTCCAAACGGCGTCAAGCAGCTCTCAATGCTCTGCAGTAATCCCCAGCCGCTCAGCCGTGCAGGCGCGCCCAACCGCGCCGCGCAGAACTGGATTGGAAAAGGCTGGATGGGCGGGGGGCCATCTGGCACAATTGATGGTCCTTAACCATCTTGTGCAGTTCCCATGCTCAGAATCCACCACCTCGGCCATTCTCAATCCGAACGCATCGTCTGGCTGTGCGAAGAGCTGAGTCTTCCCTACGAAATTCGGCACTACACCCGCGACCCCGTCACAATCCTCTCGCCGCCTGAGCTCAAGGCGCTGCATCCTCTAGGCGCGGCGCCCCTGATCGAGGACGGCGATCTGTTGCTGGCCGAGTCGGCCGCGATCGTCGAATACATCATCGTGAAGCAGGGCGGCGGTCGCCTCAAGCTCGGCCCCGCGCATCCGGACTACGCGGCCTTCCTCTATTGGTTCCATTTTTCCAATGGCAACTTGCAACCGGCGATGGGACGTCTACTGATGATGAGCCGCGTGAGACTGCCTGCGGATCATCCGGTGCAGGCGTCGGTACAGGGTCGGCTCGACCGGGTGATGGCGCATGTGGAGGCACGGCTCGGCGAGGCCCCATACCTCGCGGGCCGGGAGTTCACGGCGGCCGACATTATGAGCGTGTTCTCGCTCACCACGATGCGCCTCTTCCAGCCGGTCGATCTCGCGCCCCATCCAAACATCCTAGCCTACCTGCAACGCATCGGTGAGCGGCCCGCATATCGCCGCGCTATGGCTAAAGGCGATCCGGACTTGACGCCGAAGCTGAGCTGAGTCGAGGCCGCTTCAGCGCGCGACTATTCGGCTTCCGCTGCGGAACACAAACGCGAATCGAACGAACGCGGGTCCGCATGTCTGTTGTCCTCCGCACGTCCTCGAGGGTCACTACGAGACGCTGCCACGTTACGCAGGCGCGTGCCGAGATAGTGGTCATGCGCACTATTCGCCTGCAGAAACTCTGAAGGCCGCGGATTTTTGAGGCGGCTGATATCGGCCTGCTCCTCGACCCAGAGTGGAATCGCCCGGATTTATGGTCGAACGATCCACGATCTACTCCGCTCTGCGGGTAACCGGCGTCGCCGACGTGAACAGGATAGAGATCGCCGAGCTTCAGAAAGACGTGGCGCTGATCCGGTTCCCCGCCGCCTCACCAACAAGCGCGTTTAAGAATGGTATATGATAAT
>PLUH01000226.1 GCA_003164825.1 Hyphomicrobiales bacterium | reverse complement strand
ACCAGGCCGATCGCCAACACCATGCCGAGCAGGCTCAACATATTGAGGGAGAAGCCGAGAGCCTCCATCACCGCGAGCGTCGCGATCAGCGACACCGGAATGGCGATCGTCGGAATGATCGTCGTGCGCCAGCTCTGCAAAAAAATGTAGACGACGAACACCACGAGGACCAAGGCCTCGGTCAGGGTCACGACGACNNCATCCGCTCCTTAACCCGCCGTTGCAGGTCGAGCGCATTCGACCCCGGCATCTGAAAAATCGCCAGGACGACCGTCGGGTCTGGTCCGAAGAATGCGGACGAGGAATATTGCAGCGCGCCCAGCTCCACGCGGGCGACGTCGCCCAAACGCACCACGGCCCCGCTGGCGGGATCGGCGCGCACGATGATGTTTGAGAATTCGCTGGCGTCGCTGAGCCGCCCGGCCGCGTTGACTTGAAGCTCGAAGGGCGTCCCGGGCGGGGCAGGGGATTGGCCGATCTTGCCGGCCGCGACCTGAACGTTCTGCTCGGCGATGGCGTTTTGAACGTCGACCGCGGTGACGCCGAGATTGGCGAGCTTGTCCGGATCGAGCCACACACGCATGGAATAACGCCGCTCGCCGAAGATCTGCACGTCGCCGACGCCGGGCAGGCGCTTCAGCTGATCCACGATCTGCAGATAGGCGTAGTTCGACAGCGCGACCGAATCGACGGACTTATCGGGCGACGTCAGGTTGACGATCAACACGAAGTTCGGGTTCTGCTTCTTGATCGTCACGCCGCCTTGATTGACGATCGCCGGCAAGGATGACGCAGCTTGGGAAACGCGGTTCTGGACGTCCACGGCGGCGATATTGAGCGGATAGCCGACGTTGAACGTGATCGTAATCGACGAGGAGCCGTCGTTCGAACTCGCCGACGACATGTAAGTCATGCCTTCGACGCCGTTGATCTGCTCCTCAAGCGGCGTGGTGACGGTGTCGGCCACAACCTGAGCGCTTGCGCCCGGATAATTGGCGCTGACGACAACTTGCGGCGGCGTGATTTCCGGAAACTGCGATACCGGAAGCAGAAAAAAGCAAATCGCGCCGGCGAGCACGAGGATCGCGGCGATCGCCGAAGCAAAGATCGGGCGTTGGATGAAGAAGCCGACCATCAGGACGGCCTCACCGACGAAGCACTAGCAGCAAAGCGCCGATCCGTAACTTGTGTCGCGGACGCGCCGCGCCCTGCGGGGCGAGGCTGTATTCCCGCTTCGGGACGGCGTCCAGCTGCGATCAGCTGAGCTGACGAAAACAGCAGCCGGACGCCGCAAAGCATGCTCGGGGCCTCCGATTCGACTGGCGACGCCGTACAAAAACGTCTTGAGCTCCTGCGGCTCGACATGGTCGGCGCGCATCACCGCCTGAATCAACGAATCCGCGAGGAGATCGTCAATCTTCGGACTGTAGCTAAGCGACATGGCGCTCCCTTTCGTTTTGGCGACCAAGGACCGGGCCGCGACCGGCGCCGACACGCATGTTGACTTTGGGCGCCGGGGGGTGTTACTCGTCGGTAACAATCACTAGATACCGATCGGTAACATTCCGGTCAAGGTCCATGGCGAAAGAAAATTCAAAACAGGAGCTGGGCGCCCTCGTCGCGCAGGCTTGCGTGCAGCGGCCGCGCGAGCGCATCGTCGCCTCCGCGCAGGATTTGTTCCATCGTCACGGCATTCGTGGGGTCGGCGTCGACGCCATCGCCGAGGCCGCGGGCACCAACAAGATGACGCTCTATCGTCACTTTGGGTCGAAGGACGATCTGATTCTCGAATATCTCAACTACAAGGGAAAGAAGTCCGACGAGATTTGGGCCGAGATCGAAGGCGAGAGCCCGAACGATCCGGCTGGCCAGCTTTATGGCTTTGTCGAGAAGGCGGCGAAATTCATCACCGAAGACGAGCGTGGCTGCGACCTCGCCAACGCCGCGGTCGAGTTGACCGAGCAAGGTCACCCCGGGCTTAGGGTGATTGAAGAGTTCAAAGTCCGCCAGCGCGATCGTCTGGCGGGGCTCTGCCAGGCGGCCGGGGCGTCGCAGCCGGGTCTGCTCGCCGATGCGCTGGTCCTTCTGATCGAGGGCGCGCGGGTCAGCCGGCGCAGCGTCGGAACCGAGGGCCCGAGCGCGAATTTCGTCCGAACGAGCGAAGCGGTCATTGCCTCTTTCGGCATCCCCCCGAAGGATCGGCCGGGCCGCGCTCCTTCGGTCTGAACGCACCCTCCGTCGAGACAGAAAGTCTCGCACGCGAGACGCCGGGGCGCGACCGCCGATGCAACGCNNCGCCGGCTCAGGACGAGGTCGAAGCGGGGCCAATGCGCGTTAGTAGTAGCGCGGGATCGGGCCGTTGTGGGGCGTCTTGCGGTCGGAGAGATCGAACATCACTTCGTCGACATAGCACCATCCCCAACCTTCGGGCGGATCGTAGCCTTCGATGATCGGATGGCGGGTAGCTTGAAAATGCTTGGTTGCGTGCCGGTTCGGCGATTGGTCGCAACATCCGACGTGTCCGCAGGTGCGGCAGAGCCGCAAATGAAGCCAGGCATCGCCGGTCTTGAGGCAATCCTCGCAGCCCAGCGCGCTCGGCGTCACGTCGCGAATTGTCGCCAAATGAGTGCAGGTCTTCGACATCGTTGGCTCGCCCAATTGCGTTAGAGGTGGGGACCTGGAGAGTGGGCGAGGAAATTGTGGATCGCCGCCACAACCTGCGCGCCTTCGCCGATCGCCCCGCCGACCCGCTTCACCGAACCTGACCGTACGTCGCCCACCGCAAACACGCCGGGAATGGAGGATTCGAGCGCCGATGGCGCGCGGCCGCCGTCGTTCCGAGGCGTCCCGGTCATCACGAAGCCTGCCTTATCCAGCGCCACGCCGCAACCTTTCAGCCATTCGGTCGCCGGATCCGCGCCGACGAACAGAAAGACGTTGCGGATCGGCGCCTCGGACTCCCGGCCGGCGCGCCGGTCGCGCCAGCGAACCTTCTCGAGGCCGGCGCCGGCGGGGCCGTCGAGGGCGACGATCTCGGTCTCGGTCATCAGCTCGATGTTCGAAGTGGCGGCGATGCGATCGATCAGGTATTGCGACATGCTTTCGGCCAGGCTTGGCCCTCGGACCATCATCCGCACTCTGGCGGCGTGAGCAGAGAGAAACACCGCGCCCTGGCCGGCCGAATTGCCGCCGCCAACCAGAACGACCTCTTCGCCAGCGCAAAGCCGCGCCTCGATCTGCGACGCCCAGTACCAGACCCCGCGGCCCTCGAAGCGGGCGATGTCGGCGATGAGCGGATGGCGATATCGGGCGCCGCTCGCGACCACGACCGTCCGGGCCTGAATGCGATCGCCGTCCTCCAGTTCGACGACGAACGCCCCATTCGCGCGCGAGCAATCGAGCGTCTTCACGGCGACCGGGATCATGACGTCGGCGCCGAATTTCTGCGCCTGAATGAAAGCGCGCGCGGTCAGCGCCTGGCCGGTGATTCCGGTCGGAAAGCCGAAGTAGTTCTCGATCCGGGCGCTGGCCCCCGCTTGCCCGCCGTAGGCGCGGGCGTCGAGAACCGCGACCGACAGACCCTCTGAAGACCCGTAAACCGCGGTCGACAGGCCCGCAGGGCCAGCGCCGACCACCGCCACGTCATAGACGAAGTTGGCCCGCGAAGCGGCCGTCATGCCGATCTGGCGGGCGAGCGCGCGCTCCGACGGGTTGGCAAGCACCGTTCCGTCGGGGCAAACGACCAACGGCAAGCCGCCGGCGATATCGGCGTAGCGGCCGATCACCTCTCGCGCTTCGGGGTCTGTCGCGGGATCGAGCAAATGCTGGGGATAGCCGTTCCTGGCCAGGAAGCCCTCGAGCCGGATCACATCCGCCGACGCCGGCGGCCCGATCAGGATAACGCCCACGGCCCCTTGGAGGAGAGCCATCCGCCGAAGGATGAGCGCGCGCATGATGCGTTCGCCGAGATCGGCTTCGGCGACCAGGAGCGACCGGAGTCCGTCAGTGGGGATCAACAGGGTCTCGACGTCGCCCTCGGCGGTCGCGTCCACCAGCGCCGCGCGGCTGGAGAGCTGGCCGACCTCGGCCAGGAAGTGGCCCACGCCCTCTTCGACGACCGGAGCGACGTGGCCCAGTCCGTCGCGCTGGGTCACCGAGACGAGGCCCTTGAGCACGACAAACATGCCGGGCGCGACTTTTCCCGCTTCGTACAGCTTCTCCCCGTCCGAAAATTTGCGTAAGGCGCCGAAGCGACGCAGCCGGTCGATTTCCTGCGGCTTGAGCTCCGGAAATGTCTCCTGGTGGCGAGGTCCGTGGACGGGGTAGACCAAAGCGGCCATGCATTCGCTCTTGAGGTTGAAATTCCGCAGAAATCGCGTCGCCGCGCGATCCGCTGTCGCCTCCCACTCGGCGGACTCCATCTTATACCATGGGTGCGGGCCGCACGGGGTGAGGAAGAGGATCGGTTCGGCGCCGAGGTTTTCCGCAAGCTGGCTGAATTGTCATTTCAAGGTGAAAATGTATCGAGTCGCCAATGCTTGAACTGGAGGATTGCGTATGCGCTTACCCCTGATCGCCCCCGCGGACCTCACGCCGCAGCAGAAATCGCTCTACGACGACATGCGCAAGGGCATCACCAGCAACTTCAACGCCTTCAAGGTCCTCAGCGAGAACGGCGCCTTGATGGGCCCGTGGAATCCATGGCTGCACGAGCCGGGGATCGGCAAGGCGATCTGGGATTTGACCCTGGCGATGACCGCGAACGCGATCCTTCCCGATAACGTGCGCCAGATCGTCATCCTGGTGGTCGGCGCACGGTTCGACGCGGCTTACGAGATCTACGCCCATATCGCCGTCGCCGAGCGCGAAGGCATGAAGCCGGAGCGGCTGGCGTCGCTGGTGGCGGACCTGAAGCCGGACGATCTGACGGCCGAGGAAACCGTCGCCTTCGATCTCGCCTATAAGCTCGTCCGCGGCGGCACATTGCCGGAGCCGATTTACCGGCGCGCCGTCGAAACCTTTGGTCAGCACGGGACCAACGAGATGATCTATCTCGTCGGTCTTTACGCCATGGTGTCGACGACGCTGAACGGGTTCAACGTGCCGGTTCCAGAGCGAGAATAGCCCAAAGGCGCCGCCGCGACGGCGCCTTCAGGACGGCCGCTGGCGCCGGCCAGCCAGACCACTCGGCTTCGTCGCGCACGGCGAGAAGAATGGCTCCTGGCTTGTCCATGTATGGTTGCTTGGCGTTTCGCTTACATGATTGCAGGAATTTGTCCGCCGAGCCAACGGCTTCAGCGCGCCGCAGAAGGATACATGCCTTGGCTTTGACGGGCGTTAATTTTCTGGCAACGGGCTTGGCCGAATATTGAACGTTCCGTTGGGGAATGGATGCGCTGTCGACAGGGCGTGATTTGGCCCGGACGGGCTTGGCGGTCAGCCGTGGCGGCCTCCAAGGGCGTCGTAAGGGACGAATGTGACGCGGCGAGATTTTGGTCGGTCTGGCCAAAAGCGCATTTGCCGCCGCGACACGAGCACGAACGGACGGCTCCGGCGTCGAGACGAGGGAGGCGCGCATGCTTGCATGGTTGCTCTGGCAACTCGAGCGGATTCAGCGGATACACGCCGTGGCAGGCATGCTGATCAGTGAGTTTGGCGTCGAGGCTGAAGCGGAAGCGCGCCGACGGGAACGAGAGGCCAATAGCGCCGGAACGGCGCGAGAGTGGGGACGCGTTGTATCGGTCGTCGCCCGTCGGACTCCCAAGCGCGCCGCGCTCGAAGCCCCGACCGACCAGACGCTCCTGGAATTTGGTTCAGTCGCCGAGCCGACGTGGATCGCTTCTGACCGGCCGCAGGAATTCCGGATCCAATTTGTTTGCGGGACGCATGATTGTGACCCACCGAATTTGACGGAGAAACACATTCAGGCGGCTGACGCGTCCGCCGCAATCGTCGCCGCCGCGAATACCGAGTGGCCGCCTCAGACGATCGGATTGCGCATCCTGGATCGCGAAGGCCGCGAAGTCTTTGCGCGCGAGAAAGCCAAACGAAGGTAGAACGATCGGCGAAACGCGCGATCATGTTCGGGCCTGCCGCCGCTCGAGGCTGCGCGAGATCGAGGGCGGCGCGGGCGGGGTTGGGTCGGCTCGTAGAGCGTCACGCTCGGACGTCAGTCTATCTCGACGGCCGCCTCGTCGCAGAATCGATGTCGACGCACCCCGCGCGGGGCCTTTACGTGCCCTGGGCAGGATCCGCAGGGTGATACTTATGCCTCGTATGCCGTGTTGTATCGCTGCTTTGCGACGGGGTAGCGGATGGGCTCGACGGGTTTTGACACTTCGCGTCTAAGACTTTGGTTTCCTTTGCGTCACGCAAGGTTACGTTCTTCAAGGTGTCTGTCCCGACCAGAAGCGCTCCAATGCTCGTCCACGATCCGTCCTGATTGCGCTTCCACTCGGCGCAACTGAGCTGAAGCGCCTTGCCATGGACCTCGACGGTGTCTGGCTTGGCGTCTTCCGCTATCGCGGCGGTTTGCATTGCGATAGCGACCGATAGCAGCGCTGTGACTCGAAGCATTGGGGTTGCCTTTGCGCCAAAGATTGCCTCAGCGTCGGTGTCGAAGCACTCGCTTGCAGTGGAGTCGAGAGCCGGCGGACATTTCCATCTAAGTTGTTGTTTTTCTTGGCGCGCCCAGCGGGGATCGAACCCGCGTTTCCGCCGTGAAAGGGCGGCGTCCTGGACCGCTAGACGATGGGCGCGGGCTTATCTCAGATTCCGGTTCTGCCGGATCGGCGCGATGCTATAAGGTCGGGGCTTGGCGCTGGCAAGCCTGACACCGGCGCAGCAATCAACGATCAGAGGAAACAATGCGCGCTATACGCATCCATCAACCAGGCGGTCCGGAAGTCATGCGCCTTGAGGAAGTCGAACTGGCGCCGCCGGGCAAAGGCGAGGTCAGGCTGCGCCAGCACGCGATCGGGATCAACTTCATCGACATCTATCACCGCACCGGTTTCTATCCGCCGGCGACGATCCCGTACACGCCGGGGTCGGAGGGCGCAGGCGAGGTGGTCGAGGTCGGACCGTCGGTCGAGGGGTTCAAGCCCGGCGACCGGGTCGCCTATAGCGGCTCGGCGGGCGCCTACGCCGAGGAGCGAAACATCGAAGCCCGGTTTCTGTTCAAGCTGCCGCGCGCGATCTCCTACGAGACCGCGGCCGGAATGATGCTCAAGGGCCTCACTTCGCAATATCTCTTGCGCCAGACCTATCGGGTGAAAGAGGGCGACACGATCCTGGTCCACGCCGCAGCCGGTGGCGTCGGGCTCATCCTCTGCCAATGGGGCAAGGCGCTGGGCGCGACGGTCATCGGCTGCGTCGGTTCGGCGGAAAAGGCCGCGCTCGCCAAGAAAGCGGGCGCGAAACACACGATCCTCTACCGCGATGAAGATTTCGCCAAGCGGGTGGACGAGATCACCAAGGGCGCGAAATGCC
>PLUH01000110.1:250-16708 GCA_003164825.1 Hyphomicrobiales bacterium | reverse complement strand
AAGAACCGCCGCTTCGGGTCGAACTCGGCGGGTTCAACGAATGGCGCTTATGGCCGAAATGTGCGACTATGAAGCATGGTCAAAAAAGCTCGCCGAAGGCCTTCGATGTCGGGAGAAAGCGCAGCTAACGCTCTCGACCGCTGGGACGAGGACGGCGGCGCGGCAGCCACGGTGTGGCCCTTGCCCTATGAGACCGGCGACTTGTTGGACGTGGAGCGCCGAGTCCTCGAATGTCTCGGCGCGGCCCTAGTCAGCGAGTGGAATGGTCTGCCCACCGACCTTCAGCGCAGACTCTTCGAGCACGCTGCGTCGGGCGCGTCACGCGATACCGCCCAGTTGAAGGTGCGGATCGCCCGTTTTCTGCACGATCATAAAGACGCTTCCGACTCGCGCTAAGCTCGTGCATTTCCCGGTCATTCCAGAGGCGCGCCGGCGCCTTGCTTTGCGCTCAGGACAGCTCCACCTTTAGGCTCAAAGTTGAAGGCAAGCCGTCGCGTATGTTGGTACAAGCGTTATGATAGGTTACGGGAGATTTCGGACATGTGAGGTCGCCGAGACCACTGTTCGCGAGTTTGTTGGCGGCGTTGCGGGCCGGAGAATTGGCGCTCAGGTATGAAGTCCACACGTCTGCGCAATCTGCCTCCAGTTGACACGGTCCTGAATACGCCTGCTGCCGGGATCCTCATCGAGCGCTTCGGTCGCGCCGCCTCCAGGAATGCTATCCGCGACACGTTGAAGGACGCACGCGCGGCGTTGCAAACCGGAGGGTGCTTCGTCCCAAGCGCTGAGCACATTGCGGCTCAGTCTCTCGCCTACCTTGAGAAGGAAGATCGTTCGGCGCTGCGGCCGCTGTTCAATTTGAGCGGCACAGTGCTGCACACCAATCTCGGGCGGGCGGCGCTCGCCGAGGCGGCGATCGAAGCGGCCGTCGCGGCTATGCGGAATTCGGTTGCGCTCGAGTTCGACTTGGAAACCGGCAAACGCGGCGAGCGTGACGACCACGTCAGGGTCTTGTTGCGCTCGTTGACGGGCGCCGAGGACGCGACGGTGGTCAACAACAACGCTGCCGCCGTGCTTCTGTGCCTTAATACGCTGGCCAATGGCCGCGAGGCCGTCGTGTCGCGCGGCGAACTCATCGAGATCGGCGGAGCCTTCCGCATGCCGGAGATCATGGCCCGCGCCGGCGCCCGGCTCGTCGAGATCGGCACGACCAATCGCACCCACCCGAGGGACTACGCCTCGGCGCTGAACACGGAAACCGGAGTGATCCTGAAGGTCCACACATCGAACTATCGCATCCAGGGCTTCACGTGCGAGGTGGGGACATCGGAGCTCTCGGCGATCGCCAACAAGGCGAGCGTTCCGCTCCTGCACGATCTGGGATCGGGCGGTTTGATCGATCTTGCCGCTTACGGGCTTGAGCGGGAGCCGACCGTGCGCGAGGCTTTGGCCGAGGGCGCCGACATCGTCACCTTCTCCGGCGACAAGCTGCTTGGAGGACCTCAGGCGGGCTTTGTCGTAGGCAGGCGCGATCTGATCGCCGCGATCAATCGCAATCCCATGAAGCGGGCGCTTCGAGTCGACAAGATCCGGCTGGCGGCGATCGAGGCCACCCTGAAGCTCTATCGAGACCCCGACCGGCTTGCTGAACGTCTGCCGACCATGCGGTTCCTCGCGCGACCGCGACAGGAAATCGAGGCCTGTGCGGCGCGCGCTCTGCCCCATGTCGCGCAGGCTGTTGGTGATGCGTTTGCAGTCGAGCTGCGTCAATGCCGAAGCCAAGTCGGATCCGGCGCGCTTCCTCTCGAGACGATTGAGAGCGCGGGTCTTTCCATCCGCGCTTCCGCGAGCGGCCGCGCGATCGAGGACTTGGCGCGCCGGCTGCGCGCGTTGCCGACGCCGGTGATCGGACGGATCGAGAAAGACCGGCTGGTGCTCGACTTCCGCTGCCTCGCCGACGAAGAAGCCTTCCTGTCCAATTTGCCGCATCTGAGAAACGACGCGACGTCGACAGATGCGCCCGCGTCCGAGCCGCGAGCTTCACTGGACGGGCAGCCGTGATCATCGGGCTGGCCGGACATATCGATCATGGAAAAACGGCTCTGGTGAGGGCGTTGACCGGAGTCGATGGCGATCGCCTGAAGGAAGAGAAAGCGCGCGGCATCACCATCGATCTTGGGTTCGCTTTCATGCCAACGTCGGCGGGGCCGCCGCTCGGCTTCATCGACGTCCCAGGCCACGAGCGCTTCGTCCATACCATGCTCGCTGGGGCCGCCGGAATTGAATACGCGATCCTAACGATCGCGGCCGATGACGGAATCAAGCCGCAGACGCTCGAGCATCTGGCGATCCTGGACTTGCTGGGCGTCGACCGCGGCGTCGTTGTGCTGACGAAAGCCGATCTCGCCTCTCATGAGCGGCTCGCCGAGGTCGCGCGCGAGGCGCGAGCGATGATCGGCGGGACGACGCTCGCGAATGCGCGCGTGCTTGCGGTCTCGGCGGCGACCGGACAGGGCGTCGACGCACTGCGCGCCCATCTCGAAGCGGCGAGCAGCGTCCCGAGCAATCGGTCGCAAGGGACAGGCTTCCGTCTTGCGGTCGACCGGGTCTTCACCTTGTCGGGTATCGGCGTCGTGGCGACAGGGACGGTCTATTCAGGATCGGCGCGAGTGGGCGATCGGGTCCAAATCAGCCCATCCGGGCTGATGGCGCGCGTTCGGTCGTTGCATGCGCAAAACAGGGCAGCCGAAACCGCGCGGGCCGGCGATCGCTGCGCGCTCAACCTCGCGGGTCCGGGCATCGAGAAGGAGGCGATCCGACGTGGCGATGTCGTGCTCGACCCCGGCCTGCATGCGCCGACGGACCGCATCGACGCCATCATGCGCCTCTTGCCCGGCGAAAAGAAGCCGATCGGTCAGTGGTTTCCGGTTCACCTCCACCACGGCGCGTCGGAAGTGGGCGCGCGGATTGTCCCGCTCAAAGACGGACCGATCGCGCCGGGCGATGAGGCGGAGGTTCAACTCGTACTCGATCGGCCGATCGCCGCGGCGGCCATGGATCGCTACGTTGTCCGCGACGTGTCGGCGCAGCGTACGCTGGGCGGGGGCGTCTTCCTCGATCTGCGGCCGCCGGCCCGGAAGCGGCGCAGCCCGGAAAGGCAGGCGCAACGTGCGGCGCTCGCGATCCTCGATCCGTTCGCGTCCTTCGCCGCGCTCTTGGCCGCTCCGCCTTTCGCCGCCGACCTTGCCGTCTTTGCCCGCGACCGCGCTCTTTCCGGCGCACGAACGGATGAGCTCGCGTCGGCCCTCAATCTCGTTGTCCTCGAAGCGGCGAATTCAAGGATGGCTCTTGCGCGCGAGCAATGGAGCATGTTCGCATCCGCTGCAGCTACCCGGGTCGCAGCCTGTCACGCGGAAAACCCGGACCTTCAGGGCATGGGGCGCGAAGAGTTGCGCCTGGCGCTGCAACCGAGGCTGCCGAAGCGGGCGTTCGACGCCGCGTTGCAGAAACTGGCCCGCGCGAACGAAGTTGTTTTGGACGGCGCTTTTGTCAGACTCCCTTCACACGAGATAAGGCTGACCGCCGAGGACATGGCGGCTTGGGAGATCGTTGCGCCGCTGCTCGCGGGGAGCGAGCGATTCCGGCCGCCGCGAGTGCGCGACATTGCGGCGGCGACGGATCGCCCCGAGGCGGACATTCGGCGGATTCTGAAACGCGCCGGCCGCATGGGTTGGGCCGACGAGGTCGCACACGACAATTTCTTCTTGCGCTCGACCGTACGCGAAATGGTTGGGATCGCCGCGGGTCTGGCCGCCGTGCCCAGGAATGTCGGTTTTTCCGCCGCCCAGTTTCGCGATCGCATGGCCAACGGCAGAAAAGTCGCGATCCAGATCCTCGATTTCTTCGATCGCCGCGGCGTGACCCTGCGGCAGGGGGATCTGCGTCGAATCAACCCCGCCCGCTTGGACCTGTTTGAAGTTGGCTCAGAAAACGGTGACGATGCGCATGGAGGAGAATCGTCCCCGGTGGGGCGTCCGGACTTCAAATCCGTGTGGGGCAGCGAGCCTGTCTTAGGTGGGTTCGACTCCCACTCTCTTCCGCCAGTCTCCAAGCGCGCGGTATGACACGTCGGTAGCGGAAGCTTCGATCGGATTGATCCGGCTTCTTGCGCGGCGTTCGGTCGCGGCCTTCTCTCCGCCCGGGAGCGGCTAAGTAACATATATATTGAGTATGTTATCGCCGCCAAAACGGAAACAAAAAAAGCGAGAAATTTTTCCGTTGCCGTGAACAACCGCGCCTCCAGGTTCGAAATTCTCCAAAGATCTTAGTTTAGCATAAATCCAATTTCTGACAAAGAGAAAACCGGGAAAACTGCCAAGCTATTGAAAAGATGCGGATTAGGGCGCCGGCTCGGACATTCGCGAAAAGCGCAAGCCGCCGTTAGCCAGCTCCGCGGCCGGCCTTGGCTGGCGAATTCGCGCTCGACGCGGCGTCTCCGGAACAGGGAATTGACAGGAACTTAACAGGCAGCTTTTTCTCCCGAACAGGGGAGTTTTTTTGCTTTAACAGGGAGCGTTGGACGACGAACAGGGGGCCGCGTCTCGCTATTCGCTCGTTGAGGCGAGGTTTGGGACCCAAGCCTCGATCGCGCGCGGCGCCATGGCCTCGCCGCCTCGATTTCACGCGATGGCAGCGTGCTCTCGCCTTGGCGGCCTGTCTATTCGACGATGACGCCCGGCTCGCCCGGCTCCGCCCTCCCGACGATCGCCGCGCGCGGGTCGCCTTCGCGGATGCGCGCCAGGATCGCCGGCGCGGCTTCTGCGTCGCAGGCGACCAGCAGGCCGCCCGAAGTCTGCGGGTCGGTCAACAGCAGGCGGCGCCAGTCCTCGATCCCGTCAGGGAGCACAATGGACTGGCCGTAGCTTGCCCAGTTTCGGTGCGAGGCGCCGGTGACGAAGCCGGCGCGGGCGAGACTCTCGGCCTGGGCGAGCAGCGGCGCATCGTCGACGCGCAGGCGGAGGGTCAGACCGGCGCCGCGGGCCATTTCGAGCGCATGGCCGAGAAGGCCGAAGCCGGTGACATCCGTCATCCCGTGGACCGCCTCGTTGCGCGCAAGGTCGGCGCCGACCACGTTGAGGCGGGTCATGAAGCCCAGCATCTCGCGATAGCCGTCACCGGAGAGCGCGCCCTTCTTGATCGCCGCGGAATAGATCCCGACGCCGAGCGGCTTGGTGAGGATCAGCGTGTCGCCGGAGCGAGCTTCCGAGTTGCGTCGCAGCGCCTTGGTCGAGACGAGACCAACGACGGCGAGGCCGTAGATCGGCTCGGGCGAATCGATGGAATGGCCGCCCGCCACCGGGATTCCCGCCTCTGCCGCCATGGCCGCGCCACCGCGCAGAATTTCGCGGATCATGCTGGTCGGCATGCTGTTGATCGGCATGCCGAGGACCGCAAGCGCGAAGATTGGCTTGCCGCCCATCGCGTAGACGTCGGAGAGCGCGTTGGTCGCGGCGATGCGGCCGAAATCGAACGGGTCGTCGACCATCGGCATGAAGAAGTCGGTGGTCGCGACGATGCAGGTCTCGTCGTCCAGCCGCCACACCGCGGCGTCGTCGCCGGTCTCCGTGCCGACCAGCAGACTGGCGAAGGGGGCGCTCGCGGGCTGCTCGGCGAGCAACTCGCGCAGTACGGCGGGGGACAGTTTGCAGCCACAGCCGCCGCCATGGGCGAGCGCGGTCAAGCGAATAATGGGGGCGTTCAAATCGGGATCTCGCGCGCTTCGATCCGATAGCGGAAGGCAGCGGGTTCGAGGCAGTCCAGCCGCACGCCGGCGACCTCGCCTTCCGGGTACATGAGGAACCCGACCGGCGCGCCGGACGATCCGGGAAGGGCGACGTCATGGGCGCAGTTGAAGGCGACCCAGTTGCCCTCGCAACCGCCGATCAGCGCCTCACGGGCGGCGGCGACCTTCGGATCGTCGGCGGCAAGGTTCTTGGGCGGTTCCTCCAACATGACCTTGCGAACGTCCGCCGCGTCCATCGGCGTCCAGCCAGTCCCTTCGAGCCAGACGTCGGCCCGGCAGTGCTGCGCCTTGGTGACATCGGCCGAACCGACGCCGAGGCTCTTGTAGCCGAAGCGAGAGGGCGCGACGCGGATGCCGTAAAGATCGCGGGCGGGAAGACCCGCGGCGCGAGCAAGGCCGACGAACAAGCCATTGATATCGGCGCATTTGCCGCCGAGCTTTTCGGCCGCCAGCATCGCCTTGATGTCGCCCGAACCGCAGCCGCGCGTCGCCGCGATGCGTTCGGTGTTCGCGACCAGCCAAGCATAGATCGCGCTGGCCTTGGCGATGTCGGTCGGCGCTCCGGCGACGATCCTGTCCGAGGTTTCCTTGACCACGCCGTCGGTCGGAATGAGCGCGGTTGGCTTGAGATAGAGCGCCCGCTGTTCCGAAGTGAGCGAAGCGGCTCGGCCGCCGGCTGCAAGCGGGACCGATCGGTCGCGGGTCGCGACGCGGTTCACGATCTCGGCGCAGCGGAGACCGGCGCCGGCGCGCCATTCGAGCTTGACGATCTCGGCGCCATAGACGGGATCGCGCACAAGCTCCGCGGAGCTGTTTCCGGTCCAATCGGTCCCCAGCGGACGGCTCCAGAGGGGATCGGCAAAGGACGCGGCCGGGACCCAGACGTGTGTGGGCTCGGTCGAGTCAATCTCGACGATGGTGCGAATTTCGTATGCACGCCAGTCGCCGTCGTCGGAAAAGGCGAACGGATCGGCGCCGGCGGGGAGCGCGCTGCCGCCAAGGGCGGCTACCGAGGCTGCAGATTTCAGGAAGTTGCGACGATCGAGCATGGCTTGCCTCCTCCAGAGGACGTTGGGCTCATGGCGAACGGGGCTCAACGATATGCCTCCGCGCTCCCTAACGCCAGAGCCGCACGAACCGATCGGCCGACTTATCCGACCAGCAGCAGCGGATGAGGCGCGTGGCGGGACCAACCGGCCTCGCCGACCATCATGTCGAGGCCAAGCGTCGCGAGATCGTCAGCGTAGGCGTCGACGCCGGGGTCTTTCGCTTCGTAGAAGACCTTGGCGTAGGTCCGGCATTCATCGCAGGTCTCGGCGCGTGCGAGACCGGAATCGCCCTCAACGCCGCGCAGCGAGAGCGTACGCGAGCCGCCGCAGACGATGCAGACGGCGCGGGTGTGGTTCCAAGCCGTCGAGCAGAGCGAGCAATGGAGATAACGCGCGCCCGGGGTTTGACCCGTGACGGTGACCACGCTCGCCGACGAGGTCGAGCCGCAGCAGGGGCAGAGGTCGCGCCTTTCAAGCAGCCTGAGGTCGGCGGCCGGCAACGTCGCGGCGAGCCGGGTGAAATAGACCTGCAGCGCCGCGGCGATCCAGAAAACCACGCCCGCGTCGGCGGCGTCGACGCCGCCCCGCAGGAAGGCGTCGGCGAGGCTTTCCTTTTCGAGGGCGTCGCGTCGACGAAGGTCTGCGATCGCTGTCGCCGCCGAAGGGGGAAACATCATCGTGTCGAAGCTCTCGAGCAGCACGGCAAGACCGTCGCGCCAGACTGCATCGCGGCGATGCCCGTCGGCTGCTATGGGCGGAATGCGCGCCGCGACCGCCTGAGCGATGGCGGCCTGGTCGGGAACGCGAGGCGTCGATGGGCGAGCCGCGGCGGCCTGCGCGCGCGACACCTCGGCCATGAAGGCAAGCCAGCCTTCGGCCGCATGGCCGTCCGCCAGCTGTTCGAGCCGCTCGGCGGTGCGGGAAAAGCGCAGGCCGGGATCGGGAAGGATGATCGGCTCAGGCGCTTTGACGCCGCCCGATGCGTTACCGATCCATGCGCCTTTTGGGGCGGTCTCGCCTTGCCTCATGAATTCTCGCCCGCGCGACGCGGACGAGGCCCAGGCGAGCCGGTCGCCACGAGGCTTCGCAGCCATTTGCGGTGGTGGCGCCACGCCCAGCCGGGGGTCACATAGCCCTGGGTCATACCCCGCATCGAGCCGCGCACCCAGATCGCCGCGTAGACATGGGTGATCCAGATGATGATGGCCGCGATCGCCGCGTAGCTGTGAATGAGCGCGGCGGCGCGCTGCGTTTCGATGCTCGTCGCTGCGCCAAAGTAGTATTCCCAGATCACGAGGCCGGTGAGGAAGAGCGCGGGCACCAAGAGCCCCATCGACCAGAAGACAAACTTCTGCCCAGCGTTGAACCGCCCGACCTCGGGAACGCCTTCCTCCTCGTTGCGGAGCACACGAACGATCGCGGCCATCCAGGCGATGTCGTCCCAGTTCCAGAAATTGTCGCGCCAGAACTGCACGATGAGCCCGGCATAGCTCACGAGCAGCACGCAGCCGATCCATGGATGGATCGCGCGCGCCCACTGGCCGCTGCCGAACAGCGCGGAGAGAAAGAACAAGAGCGGGTGGAACATCGACAGGCCAGACAACATCAGCAGCACGAAGCACGCGGCGGTGATCCAGTGATTGATCCGCGCCGCCGTCGTGTTGCGGACGATCGTTCCCCGGGGATAGCTCATGTTCGGCCCTGGGAGTCATTGATGAGCTTCGCCGCGGCGGCCTCGTCCTCAGGCTGCACCTCGTTCGGCCCAAGGGTGATCCAGTGGAAAAATCCCGCGACAGCGGCGAGCGCGACGCCGGCCACCGCGAGCGGCTTCAAGAACCCCTTCCAGACTTCGACGAGTGCGCTGATCTTCGGATTGTCGGGCAGCCCGGCGTAGAGCGACGGACGGTCGGCGTGATGCAGCACATACATCACATGCGTGCCGCCGACGCCCGGAGGATCATAGAGGCCCGCGTTCTCGAAGCCGCGCGCCTTGAGGTCGATGACGCGCTCGCCGGCCCACGCCGTCATGTCGGACTTCGAGCCGAACATGATCGCCCCGGTCGGGCAAGCCTTCACGCAGGCCGGCTCGCGGCCGACGGTGACGCGGTCGGAGCAGAGCGTGCATTTGTAGGATTTGTGGTCGACCTTGCTGACACGGGGAATGTTGAACGGACAGCCCTTCACGCAATAGCCGCAGCCGATGCAGTTCTCGCTGATGAAGTCGACGATGCCGTTGGCGTATTGCACGATTGCGCCGGGCGCGGGGCAGGCCTTGAGGCAACCCGGATCCTCGCAATGCATGCAGCCGTCCTTGCGGATCAGCCATTCGAGATTGCCCTGGTCGTTGTCCCATTCGGTGAAGCGCATCAGCGTCCAGGTGTTGGGATCGAGGTCGAGTGGGTTGTCATAAGTGCCCTCGAAATGGCCGACCTCGCCGCGCAGGTCGTTCCATTCCATGCAGGCGGCCTGGCACGCCTTGCAGCCGATGCATCGAGTGACGTCGATGAGCTTGGCGACTTCCTGCTCGTGCCGGCGAACCGACGGCGGCGTGAGGGTCGTGGCCGAGATGCGGATATAGTCCTGCGACTGCAGATTGGACATGGATCGATCCTTCACGCCACGGGCGCTGCGACCTTTTCGACATTGACGAGAAACGCCTTGAACTCGGGCGTCTGCGTGTTGGCGTCGCCGACCGAAGGGGTCAGCGTGTTTGCGCCATAGCCTTTGCGCGCCTGGCCCGTAAAACCCCAGTGCAGCGGCACGCCCACGACATGCGTCGGCTTGCCGTCGACGGTCATCGGCTTGATCCGCTTGGTGACATAAGCCTTGCAAATCATGGCGCCGCGCTTGCACGAGACGCGCACCCAGCCGGCTTGCTCGATGCCCTTCTCCTTCGCCAAAGCCTCGCCGATCTCGACGAATTCCTCCGGCTGGAGGATCGCATTGATCAGCGCGTGCTTGGTCCAGAAGTGGAATTGCTCGGTGAGGCGATAGGTGGTTCCGACATACGGGAAATCGGCCGAGGTTCCGAAGTTGGCGCGGTCGTCGGCATAGACTCGCGCCGCCGGATTGTTGCGCACCTTCGGATGCAGCACGTTTTCCGACGGCGACTCGAACGGCTCGTAATGCTCAGGGAACGGCCCTTCAACCATCTGGTCGAGAGCGAAAAGGCGCCCCATCCCCTCGCTGTTCATGATGAAGGGGCCGACGTTTTCGGAGGGCGCGGCGGCCGTGTAGTCCGGCACGTCGAGGCCGACCCATTTGCTGCCGTTCCATTCGATGATCGATTTCGCCGGGTTCCATGGCTTGCCCGCCGGATCGGCGCTGGCGCGATTATAGAGGATTCGCCGGTTGGCCGGCCAAGCCCAAGCCCAGTCCGGCGCGATGCCGGCTTCGCGCGGGTCGCTCGCGTCCCGCCGCGCCATCTGGTTGCCCTTCTCGGTGTAGCTCCCCGAGAAGATCCAGCAACCCGACATGGTGGTCCCGTCATCGCGCAATTGCGCGAAACCATCGAGCTGCTGCCCTGCTTTCACAAGGATCTGGCCGGAAGCATCCTTGAGATCGGCCAAGGCGCGGCCATTCATTTCCTTGGCCACCTCCTCGGGATCGGGGTCGACCGGATTGATGTAATCCCACGTCAGGTTGAGGAGCGGATCGGGGAAGGCGCCCCCGTCCTTGCGGTACATCTCGCGCAGGCGATGGAAAAGACCCGACATGATCCAGATGTCGGCCTGCGCCTGGCCGGGCGGCGGCGCGGCCTTCCAGTGCCATTGCAGCCAGCGAGCCGAGTTGACGAGCGCGCCATTCTCTTCAGCGAAGCAAGTGGTGGGAAGCTGGAACACTTCCGTCTGGATGCTCGCCGGGTCGGAGGGATTCTGCGGCCCGAAATTCTCCCAGAAACGTGATGTCTCGGTATCGAGCGGGTCCATGACGACGAGATATTTGAGCTTGCCCAACGCCGCGCGGATCTTGCCCTTGTCGGGGAAGGCCTGCAGCGGATTGAAGCCCTGGCAGATGTAACCGTTCATCTCACCCTTATTCATCATCTCGAAGGCCGCGATGATGTCGTAGAGCGGGATGTCGAGCTTCGGCAGCCAGTCATAGGCCCAGTCGTTGTCGGCGGTTGCGGCGGCGCCGTAGATCGCCTTCTGGAAGCTCACGAAGAACTTCCTGTAGTTCTGCCAGTAGCTGACCTGGCCGGGACGCAACGGCTTGAAAAGCCGCGTCTTCATGTACTCGTCGAACGTTACCTCAGTGTCGCGCGGCAAAGTGAGATAGCCGGGCATGGCGTTCGACAGGAGCCCAACGTCGGTGAGGCCCTGGATGTTGGAATGGCCGCGCAGCGCGTTCATGCCGCCGCCCGCCACGCCGATGTTGCCGAGCAGCAGCTGCACCATCGCCATCGTGCGAATGTTCTGCGCCCCGACGGAATGCTGCGTCCAGCCGAGCGCGAACAGGCTGGTCAGCGCCTTGTCGGGCGGAGAGCACGAAGCGAACAGCTCGCAGATCTGCAGGAATTTGTCCTGCGGCGCGCCGCAGATGCGTGACACCATCTCGGGCGTGTAGCGGTCGACATGCTTACGCAAAAGGTTGATGACGCAGCGCGGATTCTGCCACGTGTCGTCAACCTTGGCGAAGCCCTGATCGTCCTTCTCGTAGTCCCAGCTCGACTTGTCGTATGTGCGCTTCTCTTCGTCGTATCCGGTGAAGAGCCCATCCTCGAAGCCGAAGCCGTCTTTCACGATCAGGCTGGCGTTGGTGTAGGCGCGCACGTACTCGTGCTGAATCTGGTCCTTTTCGAGCAGATACCGGATGACGCCGCTTAGGAAAGCGATGTCGGCGCCCGGACGGATGGGGACGTAGACGTCGGCGACCGACGCGGTGCGAGTGAAGCGCGGATCGATGACGACGAGCTTGGCGCCGTTCTCGATCTTCGCCTCGATCACCCATTTGAAGCCGCACGGGTGGGCCTCGGCGGCGTTGCCGCCCATGACCACGACGACGTTGGCGTTCTTGATGTCCTGCCAGGTGTTGGTCATCGCGCCACGACCGAATGATGGGGCCAAACTGGCCACCGTCGGTCCGTGTCAGACGCGCGCCTGGTTGTCGAAGACCACCATTCCGAGAGCGCGAGCGACCTTCCAGGTGATGTAGGAGGTCTCATTGGACGATGCGGACGCCGCCAGCATGCCGGTCGAGAGCCAGCGGTTGACCGTTGTCCCATCCTTGTTTTTGGCGATGAAGTTTTTGTCGCGGTCTTCCTTCATCAGCGTCGCGATCCGGTCGAGCGCAAAATCCCAGGAGACTTCCTTGAATTCGTTAGCGCCCGGCGCGCGATATTTGGGGACCTTGAGCCGGGTCGGCGCGTGGACGATGTCGAGCAGCGCCGATCCCTTCGGGCAGAGCGTGCCCCGATTGACCGGATGGTCGGGATCGCCCTCGATGTGGATGATGTCGGACACCGCATTCTTGGCTCTGTCGCCAAGGCTGTAGATGAGGATGCCGCAGGCGACGGAGCAATAGGTGCAGGTGTTGCGGGTCTCGCTCGCGGCCGTGAGCTTGTACGGCCTCACTGAAGCAGCGAGCGCCTCGCCGGCGAAGCCGAAGCCCAGTGCGCCAAGACTGGAAGCTGCGAGTCCGGCGCCGGTGATCTTGATAAAGCCGCGACGACTGAGATCCATGGTCGAGCCCTCCTGACTTTCAGGCCCCGGCACGCAAACGAGGACCTCGCCGTAGCGAGAGTAAAAACCGTTCCCCTGGTGAATTCAAGCCGCATGTCGACCTCGGGGCTCGCGGATGCTACCAAGGAGAACGCCAGAGGGCGCCGCTGTAACTGGGGTTGCCGAGCCCGATCGCGGATGAGCCGGAGCGGACCTCGATGACGCCTGGTTGGCGCAAGACGGCCAAGATGCCATCGACAGGTTCGAAGGCGCGCGTCGTAAAGCCCGGCCCAAAAATCCCATAATTGAGTGACGGCCACGGCCTGCCAGCTTGCGCCACGCGGCACGGCGCCAGCGGTCAGGTAAAACGCGGGGTGATTATGACATACAAAACCTATCCTCCGCAGTTTTGGACACGCCGGATAACAAGCTTAAAGAGGACTATCAATTTTCTTTTATGGTCATTCCATACCGATGGCTTCGCAGGTTTGATCTCATCGCTATTCTTGTTGGCGGCGGTGAGCCGATCGCCCAGTTAACCAGCGGCTCGCAGCTCGCGCGAAACGCGAGACGTCGCGCGGAGGCGTTGCTCGATGCGATCGGCAAGATGGAGCGCGTCTCTCCCGACGCCCGAAAAGCGTCCGGAACCCCAGGTGTGAAGCCACGGCAAGCCGAGGAAATAGACGCCGTCGCAATCGGTCACGCCGCGCGCATGCTTCGGCTGTCCGGCGCCGTTGAACGTCGGCGCGTCGAGCCAGCGAAAGTCCGGGCGAAAGCCAATGCACCAGAGGATGGCGCTGACGCCGGAGCGTTCAAGCGCGAGCGAACCGCGCTCGACCTCCGGCGTCCATACGGGCGCATAGACGGAGGGCGGCGGCGCGTCGATGCCGGCCTCGGCGATGTATTTATCGATGCCCCCATTGATGCCGTTGTAGGTCCGGTCGGCGTCGTCGAGGCAGACGCGAAGATTCCGCTCGAAGTGAAGTCTTTCGCCGTCGAAGTCCTTGAGCGCGCCATAGAGCTCCATTCCTTCGAGAGCGAACTTGCGCAGATCAATGTCGCGGCCGCCGCCGCGGCCCGTCACATAGTGGTTGGTGTTGTCGCGCACGCCTTCGCGCAAGGGGTGACGCTCGACCGGCATGTCGTAATAGCCCATGTCGGCAAGCCAGGCGACGACGTCGCGGCCGCGATAGAAACGCGCGCAGCGCGGCGCGCCGCCGACCGCCAACAGGACGCGCCGGCCGGCAAGATGCAGGTCCTCGGCGATCTGCGCCCCCGACTGTCCGGCGCCGACGACCAGGACCGCGCCCTCCGGCAGGGATTGCGGATTGCGATACTGCTCGGAATGGAGCTGGACGATCGATTTGGGCAGGCGCTCGGCAAGGCGCGGCACGATCGGCTCGTGATAGCCGCCGGACGCCGCGACGACGGCGTCGGCGCGATATGCGCCCGCGGACGTCTGCACGTCGAAGCCGCCTTCCGGGCGGCGCGAAACGCGTTCGACCGCAACGCCTTCGCGCAACGGCGCGTCGACCGCGGTCGCAAAACCGCTGAGATATTCGAGGATCTCGTCCTTCACCATGAAGCCATGCGGGTCGCCGCCACGATAAGGGTAGCCGGGCAAGTCGCACTGCCAATTGGGCGTGACGAGGCAGAAACTGTCCCAGCGGCGTTCGCGCCAGACGTGCAGCGCTCGGTGCTTCTCGAACACCAGATGCTCGATCCCGCGCGCCTTGAGATGATAGCTGATCGACAGCCCGGCCTGGCCGGCCCCGACGACGGCGACAGGGATATGGGGGATCGGGTCGGGCATCGATGGACTCCTGGGCTTATTCCTCAAAGGCTTCGACGCTCACCCGGGCGTCCGGGCGGCCAGCGAATTTCGCGCAACCCTCCTCGATGCGGGCGAGTTGCCCGAGCGCGAGTGAGCAGGCGTGACCGTATTTTTCCTGCACGCGATCGCTGGCGATGTTGAGCGCGACCCGGCAGCGGGCAAGAAATTCGGGCGGCTCATAGCTCCCGCCGACACGCAGATGCTCTTTGACGACGAGCGACGGCGAATAGCAGGTCTCGGCGACGCCGTCGGGCCAGAGAATGCGGAAGCGCATTTCAGGCATGAATGGCCTCGCGCATGCTCATGTAGATCGGCAAATGCGCCCTGGCGGTCGCGCCCCAGTCGTGGCGCTCAGCGACAATGCGCCCTCGGCGCGCGAGTCGGGCGCGCATCGGCTCTGCGCTCGCGACCAGCATGGCGTCGGCGATCGACGCGGCCCTGAACGGATCGCACCATATGACGTCGTCATCGCCGAGATGCTCGGTGAAGGGCGCCATTTTTGAAAGGACAACCGGAACCCCGCACGCCATCGCCTCGATGACCGCCAGGCCGAAGCCTTCCTTTACCGAAGGGAAAACCAGCGCGCTCGCCAGGCGGTAGAGCGCCGGCATGTCGTCGTGAGGCAGAGTCCCAGTCGCAACAACGGCGCCGGGCGGAACCGCCATTCGCGCGAGCGCAGCCGCGAACCGCCGTTGATAGACGCTATGGTCGAGCACAGAAGCGCCGCCCGCGACGATGAGTTGCGCCGCGGGCTCAACTCTGCGGACTTCGTCAAAGGCTTCGAGCAAACGAAGCGTATTCTTGCGCTCTTCAATGCCGCCGACCGACAGGAAGACCGGGCCCTCGCCGAGACCAAGGCGCATGCGCAGAGCTTCCTCGCGTCCGTCCGGCGCGGGGGCGAATCGCACGCTGTCGACGCCGTTGCCGACGATCGTCGCGCTCCGGCCGAAGCGGCGTCGCAAGATGTCGCGCCAAGTCTCGCTGACGACGAACAGCTCATCGGCGGCGACGATCGAACGCGCCTGGAGCGCCGCGATCCTCGGATCCTCGAAATCGTCGATATGGTGGACCGTTCGGGCAAAGCGATGGATTTGGCCCCACTGCTTGAGGGTCGCCAGAGCGTTGCTCGAAATACCGTCCTGGGCATGAAAAACGTCGAATCGCCGGCTGGCGGCGGTCTCGAAATGGCCGAGGTATTCGGCGACTCGCGTCTCGATCATCGTCGCCACGTCGGGGCCGACCGGAGACGCGGCGACAAGAGCCGAGCCGCACAGGATCGGACGGAAGAAGCCGCTCCCCCTGGCGTCGGGCGCATGCACGACGGCCTCATGGCCAAGCCGAACCAGCGCGTCGCCCAATTCCAGCGCATGGACCACGCCGCCGCGCGGGTTGGTCGAGTGGGCGAGGATCGCAACCCGCAGGGCGCCGGCCGGGCTCATGCGACGGTCTCGCGCCGCGGCGCGCCGATCAACGACGCACGCTCGAAGTCCCAGATGACCTCGACCGTCTCGCCATCGGCGATCGCGACCTCGGCGCCTTCGAAGACGCCGCCGATGTCGGCGGCGGCGATGTCCCGCTCGCTGAACAGGCGGGTGACGGCGCCGACGTCGCCGGGCGCGACCGCGAGGAGGTAGCCGAAACTCGGAAACGTCATCAGCCAGCGGTCGATCGGCGCCGAATGCGGTTTCGGAACGGCGCGCACGTCGATCTTGATCCCGACCCCCGAACATTCGGCCAGCATCGCTGCGGTGCCGACGATCCCTCCCTGGCTGATGTCCTTGGCGGCCCGGCAGAGGTCGGCTTCCGCAATTCGCGGCATAAGCTCGAGGTCCGAGCGCAGCCGCGCGACAGGCGCGTTGGTGGCGGCGTCCCAATTGGCGAACGGCTCGCGGTAGCGCCCGCGGAGATCGATCGCGGCGACCAGCCGATCGCCGGGATGGGCGTCGAAACTGGTCAAGAGCCTGCTGGCGCGGCCGAGAATGGCGACCGAAAGCTGGCTGCGGTCGGCGCGCATATTGGCGTGGCCGCCGACGATCGGGACGGCGAACGCTTCTGCGGCGGCGCGAAGGCCGGCGAGCAGCGGCGCGGCCTGTTCGCCGCCATCCGCCCAGA
>PLUH01000110.1:0-123 GCA_003164825.1 Hyphomicrobiales bacterium | reverse complement strand
GCAAGGCCGCGCGCGTTGCGCAGCGTCTCTCCGAGCGTGCGCATATCGAGCCGCTCAGCCACTAGTGTCCTGGTTCCGAAGTTGCGCGCGATTCATCCCAGCCCCCTCGTCCTGAGGAGCGCC
>PLUH01000082.1 GCA_003164825.1 Hyphomicrobiales bacterium | reverse complement strand
CGCCGAAGGTTTTCGAAAGGCCGACGGCCTGGAGCCTTGCGCGCGTCATTTCACGATGCCAATGCGTCGCCGATCCAGCCCGACCGCCGTCGCGACGATAATCATCAGCCCCTGGATCGTCGTCTGCAGGTAGGGGGAAATCCCAAGAAGGATCATCCCGTTGGCGAGCACGACAACGATCAACACGCCCACGAGCGAGCTAAGCGGTCCGCCGATTCCGCCCGTCAGAGACGTGCCTCCGACTACGACCGCCGTGACTGTCGTGAACAGCCGGCCTTCCCCCGAAACGGCGTTTGCNNGAGATTTTCGTCGCCGCCGACCGCGTACATGTGGCGGCCGAGCCGCGTGTAATTCTGGATTACCCAAGCCGAGGCAAGCGCTCCCACGGCGACCCAAACCAGCCACGGCAGGTCGACGAACCGCGCCAAAGCGAGGCCTCGGATCTGTGGGTCGAGGATGCGAACGGTCCCACCGCCCAGGACGACCGCCGCGATGCCGAGACCAATGAACCAGGTGCCGAGCGTCACCATAAAGGAAGGGATGCGAAACCAGACATGCACCAAGCCATTGCCGGCGCCCACGAGCGCGGTCGCGGCAAGCGTGATTGGCAGGGCCAGCCAACCTAAGCGCATGGCCGTCATGTCGTTGGCGACGAGGAGCGACAGCACGATGGAGCCGATGGCCATTGTGCCCTCGATTGATAGGTCGATGCTCCCGAGTANNCGAGCGGAACCGCCGCGGACGCGGCGACGCGCCCGAGGTTCATCCAAGTAAGGAACCGAGGATTAGCCGCCGTGATCAGCAGGCAAAGGGCGATGAGCACGATGACCGGAACTAGGGGCTGCAGCCGACGTCCAAGCTGACGCCCAAGGACGCCGTCCGCACGAGTAGAAGCGCTTCTTCGCGGGAAAACCGAGCGTGAGGTCAAGTCCGGTTTCTCACGATGCAATCATGGACGATCGCTCAGCCTTGCCGAATCTGTCCGCTCGCACGCCCCCAAAGGTCGTTGAAGTCCACCTTCGGTTCGGTCTCGATATTGTTCTTGTAGAATGACTCGACGTTACTTTTATCAACGACGATGCCGGTGCTGTAGAACTCACGGTGGTCGTGCGGCTCCTTTGTGGGATCGAATGTTCCCATTCGGGCATGATAGGGGATGGAAAGGCCCATGGCGCCCTGCCAAAACGGGTCCCATGACACCGTGGTCACGAGTTCGCCCGCGCGGATCGCGTCGACTGCGGTCTTGATGCCGTCGATGCCGCAGACAGGGATCTTTCCCGCAAGGCCCTCGGCGCGAAGCGTNNTGGCGCACCAGATCCCCGTGATGTCGGAACCAAAGCGCGTCAGCCAGGCGCTGACGGTGTCGTGCGCTTTGATCGACTGCCAGTCCGCCGCCTGGAAGTCGAGGAGGTGAACGTCCGGATGGGCCGCCAACGCTTTGTCGAGCCCCTGCTTGCGCTCGATCGACGTGCTATTGGCGATCTGGCCTCCCAGGGCCACGATGCCGCCTTTGCCGCCCATGGCGGCGATCAGGGCATTGCCCGTGCCCTCTCCATACTTCAGGTTGTCGTAGGAGATGTGGGCGACGTAGTAGGGATCGTGATCCCAGGGATGAAGGTCCGCGGATTTCGACCACTGGGTTAAAACGTGGGCTTTCGCTTCCTGGCACGCCTCGACGATCGGGCGCGTGTCGGCGCTGNNCGATGCCTTTCTGGCTGCTACCCTCCGTGACGAGTACGACGTAGTCGGCGCCCACCGATTTCGCGAAAGCCTGACCGCCCTGGTTCCAGGTCGCATGGTAGGGGTTGGACAAGGATCGGATCGAATTTACCAGCGTAGGCGCTCCGGCCGCGCGCGCTGCTGCGGGGCGCGCCATCGGCATCAACGCCGCGAGTCCGAACGCGGCCCCTCCCTTCAACACGTCCCGGCGTCGGATCGCCGACGAGGAATTACGGTGTCCTGTCTCCATGGCGCTTTACTCCCGAGGTTTTTTTGATTAGTCGCTGGTGATGACTAGCTAGTCATCACCAGCATCAAGACACCAAATATTCCGGCTGTCAAACGAATAGTTATTCCGGTCTATAAAGGCTTGGGCCGCTCGGCGGCCGCACCAGCGAGGCCTTCCCGTCAGATGACGAGCCGAAAACGATACTCGTCCTCAATCGACGTGGCGCGACTCGCGGGCGTGTCGCAATCCGCCGTGTCGCGGACCTACCGGGAAGGCGCGAGCGTCTCGGAAGAAACGCGACGCAAGGTTCTCGAAGCCGCGACCGCGCTTGATTACCGGCCGAGCATGATTCCGAGGATCATGCTGACGCACCGCTCGTACCTGGTCGCGGTCGTGGTCGGAGGGCTCTACAATCCCTTTTACGCCAACGTGCTCGAAATCTTTTCGGCCCGCTTGCAAGAAGCCGGCTATCTGGTGCTCCTAATCCACACGGACAGCGGTCACACGCTCGACGATATCATCCCGCGTCTGTCGAGCTATCGCGTTGACGCGATCGTAAGCGCACTCGCGGTGATGTCGGGCGCGGCCGCGCAAGACTTGGCGCGACTCAAGATTCCCGTCGTGCTGTTCAATGCCGCGCTTGCGAACAATTGGGTCTCTTCCGTGTCCTCCGACAATCTCGGGGCGAGCCGTGCCATGGCAGCCCATCTAATCGAGCGCGGCGCGACGCGCTTCGGTTTCATTGCGGGTCCGGCCAACAGTTCTGCGAGCAAGGACCGGTTCGCCGGCTTTCGCGATCGGCTCGCAGAGAACGGGGTCCAACCCCTCGCCTTCGCGGAAGCTGACTACCGCTACGAGGGCGGCCGTGCGGCGGCGCTCGCCCTGTTCACCGACGCCCGGCCGCCGGATGCTCTGTTCTGCGCCAACGATCTTATGGCCATGGGGGCGATGGACGCGCTGCGCACCNNCATCTCGGTCTCAGGGTGCCGGAGGATGTCCTCGTTGCGGGTTTCGACGACATCCCGACGGCCGCCTGGCCATCCTACGGTTTGACTACCGTGATTCAGGACGCCTCGCGGATGGTCGACAAGGCGATCGAAATCCTCCGCGCCAAGATGGCGCACCACGACGGACCGGGTGGCATTCGGACGATCGTGCCTGCCACGTTGGTTGCGCGAAAGTCGACGGCGCGGTGAAGCCAGTTGCCCATCACCGGCTCCGCTTATCCAATAGCCGGCCCTCGTCTTGACGATGGCGTCGAGCAGTGTTTCGTGCGTGAAAAGCGCGGAGTGCTCGTTGGTTACGACGTGGCCGAGCGCCGG
>PLUH01000034.1 GCA_003164825.1 Hyphomicrobiales bacterium | reverse complement strand
CGCAATGATCACGTCGCTGTAGTTCTCGCTACCTGCCGCTGGAATGACCTCGCTCCGCCGACGTCGAGCGCGCGCATGGTCGCGGCGCGCGGCTTGGCGCGCTGACCTCCCTCAGACTGGCCGGGTCGCGGGAGAGCTCCAAGGCCCTGGCGGTGAAGGAAATCAACTGATGACTACGTCCCGGCGCCCGGGCAATCCGCGTGCGGCGAAGTTCGGCGGCGGTTTCGCTTCTCCACAGTCTTCGGAGGCCGGGGAGGATGGAACACTGGCGAGGACAAGAAGAAGATCGGCCTGCCGTTCAACCCTGATCTTCTTCAGGATAGAACGCAACTGGCTGCGCAGCGTGGCTGTCGCGGAGCCGGACTCCGCCGCGATGGCGCGCAACGGCTTGCCCGACATGAGCCGCATCGCAAGCCGGCATTCCGCGAAGGACAGTCCGAAATAGGCCGAGAGATCGTCCGCGTTGGGGCATCGCGCCTCAGGATCCACGACGATGATGAGGGCCATCGGGTCCGAGTAGAAGCCGAGCTCGACGCCGAGGGGCGAGACGGCGAGAATGTAGTCGTGTTTGCCGCCCTGCCGGCCGATGAGGATGCGGCTGCTCGTCGCCGCCGGTTCAGGTTGCGTCGCCGATGCAATCGCGGCTGCAAGTTTGGCGGTCTCGAATACGCGCGCCGCGCCGAGCGCGCCTTGCTGCAACGTAAGACCGTCGCCGCGCCGAACAACCCGCTCGGCCAATCCGTTCATCTCAATGACAGAACCATCGGCGTCGACCACGATGACGCCGGTCGAGACCTGGTCAAACGCGCGAGCCGCGATAACGGATTTCCATCCCAACTCCCGGAGCCGGAGTTGAACTTCGGCTGCTCTGCCAAGTGGCTCCAACAGTCTATTCAGACGTTTGAGGTGCGATGTGCGAAGCGGCTTTTCGCCAATTCCTTCGTGTATGCCGAATACGACTGTTTGCGCTCCGGTATTGCCGATCTGAGCAGCGATGATATCTCTCACTCCGCACTTCAGCACGAAGTCATTGTACCATTCGCTCCGGCGCAGTTCCGGTTCGGGCAATTGTTCGGAGAGCCTCATCCATGTCCCCTCATGCCCCGTGAGGAGATCGCTGAAGGGATCTTTGGCTGCATAGCGAGTGATGTAGTCCGACGTGAATTGCGCGCTCGGGCCCAGGAAATTGGCCCAGTCGACCCGGCCAGTACGCGCGTTTCGGACGATATACGCCGCTCCAATCGCGCCTATCGTCTCCGTGAGGGATTGCAGGACGCCGGTCCACAACCGGGGGTCAAGCCCCGCGTCGTGGATTCTCGGGATGATGCGACCGAGCGGGTCAGCATGCATGTCGACACTGAGCGTTCAATTTACACCGGTTACGGCCCCGGTCGCGATGTCCGCCAGCCCGATGTTTGCGAACAACGCCAATCTTAAGTTCCACGTCGGCACGGGCTGGGCTGACTGTGCTTAGGGCGACGATTGCGCCCGCGGCGTGGGCAATTCCGTGCAAAAAAGTTCTCGTCATGGCAAACCCCTTACCTTGGGTAGCCGAAAGTTGAAATTAAGCATCCCGTCCGTTCAGTGACAACTCCACATTGTTGGGGAGAAGAAAAGGGAAGCAATCGCCGCTGCCGTCTCTCGAAGCCGAACGACTCGGGGCATGGGCCAGCCGAAAAGCTTGACGCATTTGTTTTAGCTGCACAGCGAGTNNGATTCGCAAACTACTCACGCCAAGTGCGCGCAGCGCAAGGCTCCAAGCGCCAAGCGCATTTCGGCTTGCGCTCGCGGCCCTCAATGGTTCGGAGACCGTTGCCGACCGGTAAAAGACGAAAATGAGGGCGTGGGGGCTCAAAGAGAACGCGATGGTTTGACTTCAATAGTTTCGTTCCTGCGCGGGCCGATGGGCAGACGCGGCCGCCAGGGTCCGGCAGGGGCCCATGTCCCGCGCCACACTCTACTCATCCATGTGGATGATCGCATTAGAATGACAGCCGATTTTCGTGAGCTTACTGTGGGGCAGGGGAGATAGAATCATGAAATTGCATGCGCTCGCAGTAGTCGGGATAGTTGGGGTCGCACTGTGGCCCCTCGGCGCTCAGGCCGCGGCGGTCGACTTGGGCACGGCGGCGGCGTTCGGCGTGCTCGGCGCGAGCACGGTGACCAACACGGGCAACACGGTCATAAGCGGATTACTGGGGGTCGCCCCCGGAACCTCGATCACGGGCTTTCCACCGGGAAGTTCCGGAACTGTCCACGACGACGACGCCGTCGCCATGGCGGCCCAAGCCGACGCGGCGACGGCGTACACCGTCGCCGCCGGGCTGGCGCCCACTGATAACTTGACCGGACAGGATCTGGGCGGCCTTACCCTCACGCCCGGCGTCTACTTTTTCATGTCGTCGGCGCAACTCACTGGAACATTGACGCTCAACGCTGAGGGCAATCCGAACGCTGTCTTCATCTTCCAGATTGGCAGCACGCTGACGACCGCCAGCGCTTCCGACGTTGATCTTATCAACGGCGCCAGCGGCGCCAACGTCTTTTGGCAAGTCGGCAGNNCGGCGGTTGCTTCTCTCCCCCTGGCGGCAGCCCTATACCTGAGTCTTCGACTTGGGCGATGATGCTGGTCGGCTTCGCGGGCCTCGGCTTCGCGGGTTATCGCCAGCGACGGAAATTCGTGGGCGCAGCGAGCGTCTAACGGCGATCGCAAACAAAACGGCCGCCGAGTCGCCCCGGCGG
>PLUH01000325.1:619-11547 GCA_003164825.1 Hyphomicrobiales bacterium | reverse complement strand
GGGGCGGATGGCGAGCGCGAGCTGGTCACGGCAAGGTGGGGCATGCCCGGGCCGCCGCAATTCGGCGGCCAGCCGGTGACCAACATCCGCAACGTCACGAGCCCGCACTGGCGAGGATGGCTCGGCGCGCGAAACCGCTGCGTCGTCCCGGCGACGTCGTTTTGCGAATATGCCGACACCAAGCCGCGCAAGACGCCGATCTGGTTTGCGCTCGGAGAGGATCGGCCGCTGTTCGCGTTCGCGGGTTTATGGACGCGCTGGCGCGGCGTGCGCGGGCCGAAGAGTGCGGCGGTCGAGGGCGAGCACGAGCTCTACGGAATTCTCACCACCGCCGCCAACGCCGTCGTCGCGCCGATCCACCCCAAGGCCATGCCAGTCATTCTGACGACGGCGGCGGAAGCCGATCTTTGGCTCGAAGGGCAGACGCCCGCCGCGCTGGCGCTGCAACGGCCGCTGCCGGACGAAGCGCTCGCCATCGTCGCCAAGGGAGAGAAGGAAGACGGGGCTGCGGCCTGAAAAGAGGACCTATCAATGGCTTCGCGTCCGTTCTGGAAAGGTTACATGAAGCTCAGCCTGGTCACTTGTCCGGTGGCCATGACGCCCGCGACCAGCGAGGAGGACAAGGTTCGCTTCCATGTGCTGAACCGCCGGACGGGCAATCGAATCCTCAGCCAATCGGTCGACGCCGAAACCGGCCGGCCGGTCGGCGACGACGACGAGGTCAAGGGCTACGCTCGCGGCGAACACGACTATGTCCTGCTCGAGGACGAGGAACTGGAATCGATTGCGCTCGAAAGCGCCCGCACCATCGACATCGAGACTTTCGTCGCCGCCGAGAGCATCGACTGGATCTGGTACGATACGCCTTATTACGTGACGCCCGACGATCCCGTCGGCGAGGAAGCCTATTGCGTCATTCGCGACGCGATGCGGACAACCGCGATGGTCGGCGTGTCCCGGCTCGTCCTCAATCGCCGCGAACGGGCGGTGATCCTGAAGCCGCGCGACAATGGAATCGTGCTCTGGACGCTGCGGTTTGGTGATGAAGTGCGCGATCCCGGCGAATATTTCGCCTCGATCCGCGACCTGAAGCCTGACCCGGAGCTGATGCGCCTGATCGGCGACCTCATCAAGTCGCGCAAGAAAGCCTGGAGCCCGGAGATGGTCGCTGATCCGGTGCAGGCGAAGCTCATCGACATCATCGAGGCGAAAAAGAAGGGCGCGAAAAAGGCTAAGGCGAAACCGAGCGCCGAGCCCGAGCCCCCAACCAACGTCATCAACATCATGGACGCGCTGCGCCGCAGCGTCGCCGCCGCCAAGAAGCCAAAGGGGCGCTCGTGAGCAGGCGCCCGATCAGCGCTTGCGGCCCGGCTTCCCCGGCTTCCGCGCCTCGATCGGGGCCGCGGCGGCGCGGAAATCGGCCCACGGATCGGCGGCAAGCGAGGCGAGCCGGGTCGGGGCGTTGCGGACGGTGAAATAGGCGGGCCCGATTTCGGGCGCGAGCTCGTCCCAGCCGAGCGGCATGGAGACCGGCGCGCCCGGACGAGAGCGGGTGGAGTAGGGCGCGACGGCGGTCATGCCGCGCTGGTTGCGCAGATAATCGATCAGGATCTTGCCGTGCCGCCGCGCCTTCGGGATCGTCGACACGTAGCGCTCGGGGCTGTCGGCGGCCATCGAGTCGGCGATCGACTTGGCGAACGCTTTGGCGGCCGGCCACTCGGCCTTCGGCTTCACCGGCGAAACGACGTGTAGTCCCTTGCCGCCCGAGGTCTTGACGAAGGCGGCGAGGCCGGCGCTCGTGAGTCGGGAGCGAACTTCTTCCGCCGCGGCGATGACCGACGTCCAGGCCACGTCCTCGCCCGGGTCGAGGTCCATCACGATCATGTCCGGCCGCTCCCAGTCGGTGACGGTCGACCCCCAGGGATGGATTTCGAGCGCCGCCGACTGCACAAGCGCCATCAGGCCGTCGAAGTCGCGAATGCTGATCAGCGCTTCCGGCTCCGCCGGGTCTTTGACGAGGACGATGTTGCGGTTGATTCCTTTCCAGGCGTGCTTCTGGAAGAAGGTCTGTCCGCCGATCCCATCCGGGCAGCGGACCAGCGCCAGCGCCCGGCCCGCGATGAAGGGTTTTATCAACGGCCAGGCCTCGGCGTAATAGTCGGCCAGGCCCTGCTTGGTGACGCCGGCGTCGGGCCAATAGATGCGATCGGGATGGGTCAGCGTGACGCTGCTCGTCGGACGTTCAGACGCGGCGTTTGTGGGCATGGTCGACTCGCGGACAATCTCGTTCGCCGGCTTGTCGTCGCGCAAGCCTTGAAAGGACGCTTGGCGCACCAGGCCGTCGGCGGTCCAGCCGCGGAAATCGACTTCCGCCACCAGCTCCGGCCGAACGAAGCGAACGCCACGGGCCTCGTTGGCGCCGAGGCGGACGGGGAACGGACTCGAGGGAGCGCGCATAGCCTCGAGCCGCGCGTAGAGCGCCGCGGCGACGTCCGAGGAAAAACCGGTCCCGACGCGCCCGACGTAGCGCAGCGCCTCCCCGTCGTAGACGCCGAGGACCAGCGAGCCGATCGCCTTGCGCCCGGTCGTCGACGGGACATAGCCGGCGATGACAACCTCCTGGCGGGCCGAGCATTTGCACTTGATCCAACTCTTGCCGCGGCCGGAGGAATAGGTGGACTGGCTGAGTTTTGAGATAATGCCTTCAAGACTGAGCGCGCAGGCGCGCTGCAGCACCAGCCGGCCGTCCTCCTCGAAGTGGGTGCTGAAGCGGACGGCGCCGCCGCCGGTTCCAACCAGGCCGCTGAGCCGCTCCTTGCGCCGGACCAGCGTCGCTTCGCGCAGGTCGTATCCGTCGAGATAGAGGCAATCGAACGCGTAGTAGACGAACCGGTCGTGACGTCCCTCGCTGAGGTCTGCCTGCAGGAGCGAGAACTCGGAGACGCCGCTTTTGTTCTCGACCACCAGTTCGCCATCGAGCAAGGCGTTGCGCAGGGGCAGGACGCGAAGCGCCTCCGGAACGGCGCCGGCGAATTTCTCCGTCCAATCGAGCCCGGCCCGGGTCGATAAGGTCACCCGGCCGTCTTCGATCCGCGCCTGAAGCCGATAGCCGTCGAACTTGATCTCATGCAGCCACCGCTCGCCGCCGGGAGGCGATTTCGCCAGCGCCGCCAGCATCGGCTCGACGAACCCGGGCATGGAAGCCTTGACCGCGCCCTCGACTTCGGACGGATCCGCCGCCGTGGGCTTCAACGCGGCGGCGTTCGGCTTGAGGGCGGCGCCGGCGGCGCCGGATTGGTCGATCTTTCCGGTTTTTGACGACCATCCGGGGGGTTCGCCAGCGACCTCATCGATCGACCGTCCGGTCTTGACCGACTCCGGCCGCTCCTCGAGGATATCGGGGTCTCCGGCGGAGCGGGCGAACTCGTCGTCGCCCTTGATCAGGAGCCAATTCTCCCGCTTCTCGCGCGGCTTGGCGCGCATCCTGACCAGATGCCAGCGACCGTTGAGTTTCTGGCCATGAAGCTCGAACTCGAGATGGCCCTTCTTCAAGCCTCGGTACGGGTCGCCGATCGGCGACCATGCGCCCCGATCCCAGACGATGACCGAGCCGCCGCCATATTCGCCCTCGGCGATCGTTCCTTCGAAATCGGAATATTCCAGCGGGTGGTCCTCGACCGCGACCGCGAGACGCTTCTCGCCCGGGACCAGGCTCGGGCCGCGGGTCACCGCCCAGCTCTTGAGCACGCCGTCGAGCGCGAGGCGAAAATCATAATGCAGCCGGGTGGCGTCGTGCTTCTGAACGACGAAGATGTTGCTGCTCTCAACCGGCTCACGCCCCTTCGGCTCGGCGGTCGCCTTGAAGTTGCGCTTGCGTCGATAGGCTTCGAGCGCCATCCGTCAGCCTGCCTTGCGTCGCGGCGCGGCGGGCTTTGCTTTCGCCGCGCCGCGCCGGCCCGTCCTCTTTTTGGCGGGCGATTTGGCGCTCGGCCGGCCGCTGGCGACGGCGCTGTCGCGTAACGCCTGGATCAGGGTGACGGTCGCTTCGCTCGGCGCCGTGGTCGGCTTCGGGATCGGCTTTCCCGCGACCTTAAGCTTGACGAGCTCCGTCAGCGCGCCTTCGTAGCGATCGTGGAACGCGTGCGGATCGAATTTGCCCTGCTTGGTCTTGATGATGTGAATGGCGAGATCGAGCATCTCGCCGGTGATCTTCTTGGCCGGGACTGCCGAGAATACCTGCTCGGCCGGCCGCACCTCGTAGTCGAAGTTCAGCGTCGTGGCGGCGAGACCGTTGTCAAAAGGGCGAATGAGAAGCGTTCGGACGCGCCGGAACAGCACCGCCTGGGCGACCGCCGCCGCCTTGGCTGCGCGCATGCCCTCGCGCACAAGCGCGAACGTCTCGTCGGCGCTGCGGTCCGAGGGCGCAAGGCAATAGGGTTTGTCGAGATAGAGGTCGTCGACGCCGGCAAGATCGATAAACGCCGAGACCGTGAGCGTCTTGTCGCCGTGCGGAATGACTGCCGCGATTTCGTCCGGCTCGACGGAAATGTATTCATCCTTCCCGACTTCGTAGCCCTTGACCTGATCGTCGCGCTCGACCGTCTCGCCGGTCCCGGCGTCGACGAACTGGCGCCGAATCCGGTTGCCGGTCGGTCGATTGATCGTATGCAGGGCGACCCGGTCGGTCGTCGAGGCGGCGGCGTAGAGGGCGACCGGACAGGTCACCTCCGCGATCTTGAGGAAACCTTTCCAGCTTGCTCTCGGCGGCAATCTCCACCTCGCGAGGTTCCACGATCGGCTCGAGCCGCCGACGATTAAACCCCTCCAACGCCGGGTGGTCAAACTTTGCTCCGATCGGGTGAGCGCGACTGCGTGAGGCGCTTTCATCGCCCTGGAGCTGATGCCCGTGGTTCGAAGCCGGTCAACGCGGGCATGATCCAGGTCCGGCCAGGCGCCAAACTCGACGGGATTACAAGGCGCCGTTGCAATGGCGGGTGCGATGGCGGACGAAAATGCCTCGGATCGGTCGGAACGTTTTGCGCTGGAGCCGCGTTTCTGGTTTGGGTTG
Organism: Hyphomicrobiales bacterium; assembly: GCA_003164825.1. Classification (GTDB taxonomy): domain Bacteria; phylum Pseudomonadota; class Alphaproteobacteria; order Rhizobiales; family Beijerinckiaceae; genus Roseiarcus. Next base: position 6,479 of record PLUH01000325.1, on the reverse strand, counting down.
GGGTCGCGACCGGTGCGGCGGGGGGAGGCATCGGTGCACGAAGGCCGGCGTCCGCAAGCGATCGCGCCGATAGAAGAGATTCCCGATCTGCGTGTCATGGATCCGCTTCGGCAGATTTCGACGTGGTCGTTGGCGATCCTGGCGACGGTTGCTGCCGGCTTCGTCCTCTATGTCGCGCGCGAGATCATGCTGCCGGTCGGGGCGGCTTTCGTCGTCGGAATCATGTTGGGGCCTGCGGCCCGACGACTCGAGGCGTTGCGCGTTCCGCGCCCGCTCGCCGCCGTGCTGCTGGTGGCCGGCGTCACCTTGATCATTGTTTTTGTGATCCTGTTGATCTTCCCGCGGGTATCCGAGTTGACGAGCGGGTTGCCGGGCATCGTCGCGTCATTGAAAGAAAAGCTGCACGTATTCGATGGCCTGGTCCAGACTTGGCGGCGCGTTACTTCTACGGTGACTGAGACTCCAAACGGCGACGCCATCGCGCTGCCTTTACCCGGGATTTCCTGGGCGCCATGGACGATCTCCATTCTATTGCCGCCGATCACCGGGTTTTTGTTCTTTCTCGTCGTGCTCCTTCTCTTCATTGGCGCATGGCCGGACTTGCGCCGCGCCCTGGTCATGACGTTCGCGAGCCGCGATTCGCGACTGACGGTGCTCAAGATCCTCAACGAGATCGAGTCCGGGTTGGCGAACTATCTCTTGATCGTGACGCTGATCAACGTGGGCGTCGGGGCGCTGACCGGTGTTATTTGCGCCCTGACCGGAACCCCGAACGCGATTGGATTCGGCGCCCTGGCGGCGGCGCTGAATTTCATCCCGATCATCGGGCCGATCGTGACTTTCGTGGTTCTCCTCCTGGTCGGGGTCGTCACTGCCCCGACCTTCGCTCTCGGCCTGCTCCCGGGGGCCGGCTTCGGCGTGCTGATCGTCGTCGAGGGGCAGTTCGTGACGCCGACCATCATCGGACGTCATTTGGAGCTCAACGCGCTCGCGGTCCTGCTGTCGCTCGCCTTCTGGACCTGGCTTTGGGGACCGATGGGAGCATTCCTTTCGTCGCCGATCCTGATGGTGGCCCTGATCCTCAAACAGCGGCTATACGGTGACGAGGAGCCCTGAATCGCTCTGGCGTCGGGCTATCTCCGCAGTGCGCGCTTGGGCTTCAGCGGCGCGAAGGTCATCGAGGCGTCCGCTGCGGCGATCGCCGTTTCAGCAGCGGTAGCGAAAATCGACATGCGTCAATTCGTCGACATCGTTCGAATTCCGACCCCTGGCCGCGGGCTGGTCGAGATTACGCCCGAGGTCGTCGCCTGGCTGAGGCCCCACGGCGTGCGGACCGGGCTCCTGACCTTGTTCTGCCGGCACACCTCGGCCGGTTTGCTCATTCAGGAGAACGCGTCCCGAGAGGTTCGCGTCGATCTCGAGGCGTTCTTCGACCGCTTGGCGCCCGAGGAGGCGGGGCGATACCGCCACGCAGACGAAGGCGGCGACGACATGCCCGCCCACGTCCGCACCGCGCTGACCGGCTTGCAGCTGGCCATTCCGGTCAGGGACGGCCGGCTCGCTTTGGGAACCTGGCAGGGAATCTATCTTTTCGAGCATCGGCGGACGCCCCACGCGCGGGAAATCGCCGTGCATCTGATCGGCGAATGACGGCGGCCGGCCCCTCGGACCACGCTCGGCGCCAATGGAAGTGAACATGGCGGCGCCAGTCGCGGTAACGGCAGCGACAGCGAGCGCCGCCAAGTGGAGCGCCAGGAGCCGTCGCCACTGCGGCCACCGCGCCGTCGGCGACCACCCCGACCAGACCGGCCCCCGCGGCTGCGGCCCCGACGCCGCCGGCGATTCCGAAGGTCTGCCTCGGACCACCGCAGCGCCCATCCGAGCCCGCGGCGGCGCCGTTCGTTCCGAACAGCCAGCGATTTGAACGGCTTGCGCGAACATCGTAAACAACTGGCGTGTTGTTGGAGTGACGCGATAGTGATGGATGCCTTGCGGCGCACAAATTAACGGGGCTGCGGCGGCCGAAGCGGTTCCTGTGGATGAAGTTTTGGTGACATCGGGAAGGCTATATTTTTCTTGATGTTCGTTAAGAATTATGATTAGTGCGTGACGCCGCGACGGGCGTGAACCTGGGCCTTCGGGTCGAGAACCCCCTTCGACCCGCTGAGTGACGCGGCGCTTATGGAGGCGACGCGATTAGCACCGGCCGGGAGGGCTTGCAGCAAGTTCATCTGGCAACAATGTCGCTTCCAGAAAAACTGGGCGGTCCGAGTGCTGCCGCGTTCGGGCCGCCCAGCCTTTCTTGTTGTTCCGAAATTGTGGCGAGACAGATCGCGGGCCGGCGCCGAGCCAGAGTTTGACTTCGGCTTTGGCGTCTCTCTCCGGACCCANNGCTTGGCCACGTTGTCGCCGCGATTGGGCGTCACTTCTGGCGGGCGGAATATGGCCGGACGGCGGCGTCTGCGACAGCGAGTTAATTGCCTGCGCCAGTCGGCGGCGTTGGCGCGCGGCCTCCGTTTCGGCTCGCGGGGGCCGGAATTCATTAGCGAATTCGAAACGAAGCAGGGTCAATAGTGCGCAGCAGGCTCGATGGTTGGGAAATGTCTTGCCGCCGCGGTGGGTATCGGCGTTCAAAACTCGAGACCTGCTCTTGTCAGCAACCGAGTAAGCGTCATGAGCGTTCCGGGCGTTGAGCCGCGCGTCTACGCCGGCAGACGGAGATGGCGAGGCGCCGCGAGCTTCGGCGTGACCGCTCTGGCTCTCGCCGGCTGCGCTGACCAGACGCCTCAGGTGTCGTATTCCCACGGCCACGAGCATTTCGCTCAGTCCAAATACGGCCACGCGAGCCCAAAAGTCGTGGCCGACGGCCAGCCGATCCCGCGGGGCGGCGGGCAGTATCTGGTCGGCCATCCTTATTCCGTCGCCGGGCACAGATATTACCCAGCAGAAGACCCGTCATATTCGGCGGTCGGAATGGCCTCCTGGTACGGCGCCGCGTTCCATGGCCGCCGCACCGCCAACGGCGAAGTCTACGACATGGCCTCGCTTTCGGCCGCCCATCCAACGATGCCGCTCCCGAGCTATGCGCGGGTGACGAATCTCGGCAACGGGTATTCGGTCATCGTCCGCGTCAACGATCGCGGTCCCTATCACGGCGGGCGGGGGATGGACGTTTCGTCGCGGGTCGCCGAGGTCCTCGATATGAAGGCCATGGGCACGGCGCGGGTGAAAGTCGAGTATGTTGGACCGGCGCCGATGGAAGGGTCGGACGATTCGCAATTGCTGGCGAGCCTGCGCACCGACGGATCTCCAGCCAGTATGATCGGCTATCCGGCCCCGGTGATGGTGGCGGCGGCGGAGACCCAGACGATCTTCTCGTTCTTTTCCGGCCGCGGCGCGCAGCAGACGGCCCCGCCGCCGCCTGAGCCGGTCCAGGTTGCGAGCCGGCCCGCGCCGGCGCCTGAGCCTGAGCCGGTGCGGGTGGCGGCGGTCGCCGAGGCCCCGGCGGCCGAGACTGCGCCAACCCCTGAAGCCGCCCCGGTTGCGATCCGGCAGCCGCACGGCGCCGTTCCGTTGCCGCCGTCGCGCCCGTTCGATCTCGGCTCCAATCGCAGCAATCTGGTCGTCGCAGCCGTCGCGACTTCGCCAGGCGAGCGCACCGTCATGCCGCCGCGCCGACCCGATCTCCAGGCCAGCGCGGAAAAAGCCCTCTACTTCTCCGAACCCGCTCGGCTTCGACGCCAGAAACCTCCGACCGGCGCGTTCGATCGGCTGAAGGCGGCAAAATCCAAGCTGACCGCGGATTGAGGGGTCGCCGGCCCCCCTTCTGTCGGTCGCCGAGCGCGATTCGAGTCGCGCGCAAGCCACCGTTGCCAATCGGCGCCGAACCATGCACTGAACACCCAGAGGCGGCCGGGCTTGAGGCGGCGGTTCCAAGGGACGTGAGGTGGGCTTCATTCGGCGCGGCTTGACCGAGGTTGCGGAGAAAACGACGCGGCAACCGAAGGCGCGCCCGTGACAGGGCGGGCGAAAGGCCGGTTCATCACGCTCGAAGGGGGCGAGGGCGTCGGGAAGTCGGTCCAGGCGAAGCGGCTTCAGGAGCGACTCGCGGCGCTTGGCCTCAATGTGATTCGCACCCGCGAGCCCGGCGGTTCGCCGGGCGCCGAGGCGCTGCGCGAGGCGATCCTCTCGGGCTTCGCGGCCGACTTCGGTCCCGCCGGGCAGGCGCTCATGTTTGCCGCAGCCCGCGTCGACCATCTCGACAAGACGATCCTGCCGGCGCTCAAGAGCGGCGCCTGGGTCGTTTCCGATCGGTTCGCCGATTCGACTCGGGCCTATCAAGGCGCCGCGGGGAACCTGCCGCCGGACTTCATCGCCGGCCTCGAGCGACTGACGGTCGGCTCGACCAGGCCCGACTTGACGCTGATTCTCGACCTCGCGCCGGAAGTCGGCCTCGAGCGGGCCGCGAAGCGAAGGCAGGGCAGGGGAGGCGCCGACCGGTTCGAATCGGAGGGCCTCGCCTTTCATCAAACCCTTCGCCGCGCCTTCCTGGACATCGCGGCCACCGAGCCTCGGCGCTGCGCTGTCGTCGACGCCAGCGGGAGCGAAAGCGAGGTCGCCGCTGCGATCTGGTCCGCAGTCGAGGCGCGGCTCGATCCAGCCGGCGCGCTCAAGGCCAACCGGGGGTGAAGAAGACCGAGAGCGAGGATCTTCCCGAAGCCGACGCCTTGCCCGGCGCGCCGCACCCGCGCCATGCGACTTCGCTGATCGGACATAAGGCTGCCGAACAGGAACTGCTCTCCGCCTATCGCGAGGGCCGCCTCGCCCATGCCTGGCTGATCGGCGGCCGGGAGGGGATCGGCAAGGCGACGCTCGCCTGGCGGTTCGCCCGCTTCGTGCTCGCCAACCCCGATCCGGCCGCGGCGGCCGTCCGCGAGGCGCGCGATCTGCACGTCGAGCCCAGCCATTCGACGGCGCGGCTCATCTCCCAGCTCGCCCACCCTGACTTTTCCTTGATTCGCCGCGAGTGGCAGCCGGCAACGAAGAGGCTCGCCAGCGAAATCTCGGTCGACGCGGTGCGGCTCGGACTGCAGGTCTTTCAGCTTTCGGCCGCCTTCGGCGGTTGGCGGATCGCTATCGTCGATTCCGCCGAAGACCTGAATCGCAATAGCGCCAATGCGTTACTGAAAATGGTTGAGGAGCCGCCGCAACGGTCGCTGATCCTCGTCGTCGCGCATCGGCCGGGTCAGGTCCTGGCCACGATCCGTTCACGCTGCCGCCGCCTGCGGCTCGACCCTCTCACGGAGGATGAGATCGTCGAGGCGGCGGTCAGCCTGGGGCCGCCCTGGAGCGAGGCCGCCACGGACAAGATCGCCGCTGCCGCAAAGCGCGCGAACGGATCGGTTCGCGAGGCGCTCGCGCGCCTGGGGCCGGAATCGGAAGGCGCAGGCGCGCTGATCGATTCGATCGTCGCCGGCTTGCCGCGCCCCGATCCCCGCGCGGTCGCGAGGCTCGCCGACGCGATCGGCGGCCGCGCGGGCGACGAAGCGTACCGGGCCTTTCACCGCGAGCTCTACGATTGGCTGGCGTCTTACGCTCGCGATCTCCCGCCGCCAGCCGTCGAGGTCGAGCAGATCGGCGCGCTTTGGGACCGCATCCGCGCCGCCGAGCGTGAGACGGACGCGCTCAATCTCGACCGCAAGCTGCATGTTCAAGCGGTCATCGCCGAGATCGCCGCAACCGCTCCACGGCGGTGAAAGCTTCGATTTTCATAGCCGACAAAATGATCTAGGACGGCGCGCATGAGCCGCTTCTACATCACCACGGCGATCCCCTACGCCAATGGCGCGCCGCATATCGG
>PLUH01000325.1:0-563 GCA_003164825.1 Hyphomicrobiales bacterium | reverse complement strand
AACGACCGGGCGGCGCAGGCGATCTGGGAGCGGATGGCCGCCAATGGCGACATCTACCTGTCGAAATATTCCGGCTGGTATTCGGTGCGCGACGAAGCCTATTTCGACGACAGCGAGCTGACCGACGGCCCGGACGGAACCAGGCTCGCGCCGAGCGGCGCGCCGGTCGAGTGGGTCGAGGAGGAGAGCTATTTCTTCAAGCTGTCGGCTTACGCCGAGAGGCTATTGGCCCATTACGAGGCCCATCCCGAATTCGTCACGCCGGAGGCTTACCGCAACGAGATCGTCGCCTTCGTGAAGCGCGGGCTCTCCGATCTCTCGATCAGCCGCGCCACCTTCGACTGGGGCACGCCCGTGCCCGGCGATCCAAGGCATGTGATGTATGTCTGGGTTGACGCGCTGACCAACTACATCACCGCGACCGGTTTTCCGGACGACGGCCCGCGGGCCAAGTTCTGGCCGGCGGACGTTCATGTGATCGGCAAGGACATCACCCGCTTCCACGCCATCTACTGGCCGGCGTTCCTGATGTCCGCGGGCCTGCCCGCGCCGCGCCAGATCGT
>PLUH01000074.1 GCA_003164825.1 Hyphomicrobiales bacterium | reverse complement strand
GGTAGCCGCGATCGGCCGAACCGGCAGTCTCCTCGAACTCGACATGCGCCTCGGGCAATTCCTGGATGAACCGGGATCGCGCCGACGCCTGCCAGAGCCCGCGGATCCGCCGGTTGAGGGCGTAGTAGATCCTGGCCTGCCGGCGGGCCCGGGTCAGGCCGACATAGGCAAGTCTCCGCTCTTCCTCGAGTCCGGCAAGGCCGTTGTCGTCCAGCGANNCTCCCAGCCCGGCAGAAAGACGACGTCGAACTCCAATCCCTTCGCCCCATGAAGGGTCATGATCGAAACCCGCTCGCCCTCCTCGCCGCCCTCGGCGTCCATGACCAGCGACACATGCTCGAGAAACGATCCAAGATCGGGAAATTCGCCCATCGACCGGACGAGCTCTTTCAGATTGTCGAGCCGTCCGGCCGCATCGGGCGTGCGTTCGGCTTTCCACATGTCGATATAGCCGCTCTCCTCGAGCACGACCTGCGCCAGCTCCTCATGCGGAAGCTCACCCGCCTGCGTCCGCCATCGATCGAAGTCGTCGAGGAGGCGACGCAGGATTTGCCGCGGACGTGGTTTCAGTTCCTCCGTTTCGACGAGCGCGCGTGCGGCCCGCATGAGGGAAAGGTCGGCGCGGCGGCCATATTGATGCAAGGTCGCAAGCGTCGCGTCGCCGAGGCCGCGTCTGGGCTGGTTGTAAATGCGCTCGAACGCGAGGTCGTCGTCGGGTTGGGCGACGCAGCGAAGATAGGCCAATGCGTCGCGTATTTCCGCCCGCTCGTAGAATCGTGGGCCGCCGATGACCTTGTAGGGGAGCCCGAGTGCGATGAACCGCTCCTCGAATTCGCGCATCTGAAACGAGGCGCGCACCAGGATCGCGATCTCGTTCAGGGAAACGCCCTTGTGCTGGGACGCCTCGATCTCCTCGCCGATGAGCCTCGCTTCCTCCTGGGCGTCCGATGCCTCGATGACTGCCGGCCGGTCTCCCGGCGGTTTGTCGGTAAACAGCGTCTTGCCCAACCGGCCACGGTTGTGCGCGATCAGCCCAGAGGCGACCGCGAGGATGTGGCCGCCCGAGCGATAATTTCGCTCGAGCCTGATCACCTTCGCGCCGGGAAAGTCCCTCTCGAACCGCAGGATGTTTTCGACATCTGCGCCGCGCCAGGCATAGATCGACTGATCGTCGTCGCCGACGCAGCACAAATTGCCATTGGTCCCGGCGAGCAGGCGAAGCCAGAGATACTGGACGACGTTCGTGTCCTGGTACTCGTCGACCAGAATGTAGCGGAACCGCCGCCGGAACGCCGCGAGAATGTCGTCGTGCTCGCGCATGAGCCGCAACGGCTCGAGCAAGAGATCGCCGAAATCGACCGCGTTGAGCGCTTTCAGACGCGCCTGGTAGATCTCATAGAGGGCTGCGCCGCGGCCGCCGGCGAACACCGCAGCTTCGCTCGCCGAGACGTGCCTGGGATCGATGCCCCGATTCTTCCATCCATCGATGAGATTCGCCAGCGCTCGCGCCGGCCAGCGCTTTTCGTCCAGATTTTCCGCCTGGAGGAGCTGCTTGAGCAGGCGCAGTTGATCATCGGAGTCGAGGATGGTGAAATTTGGTCTCAGGCCCACCAGCTCGGCGTGCATCCGCAGGATCTTCGCGCCGATCGAATGGAACGTGCCGAGCCACGGCATAGCCTGCTCGGATCCCGCGAACGCGCCGACGCGGACGCGCATCTCCCGCGCCGCCTTGTTGGTGAAAGTCACCGCCAGGATCTCATAGGCCCGGGCGCGGCCGGTGGCGATGAGATGTGCGATTCGAGCGGTAAGGACGCGCGTCTTGCCGACGCCTGCGCCGGCGAGAATGAGAACGGGGCCGTCCAGCGCTTCGACCGCGCGCCGCTGCTCCTCGTTCAATCCGTCGAGATAGGACGGATGAGTCGTCTCATGGCGGCGCATGAGCAGCCCTGAGCGATGAGCGTCGCGCGGCGGCGTCGGGAGAGCCGCCGGCTCGGAGGTTTCTGAGGATTGCGCCACGAATCAAATCATGCGCCGGCCGGCTGCGCGGCGCAACCTATGGGGCGTAAATGTCAGCGATCCGGCGGAAAACGAGCGGGCCTTTCGCGGGACGAAACCGTAGGCTTCGCATACTGGGTCCCAAGCCATTGAAATCATGGATAGCGAAATCGGATAGTTTGCTTACAAAAAGTTAGCTGCGCTCGCTGTTTTCTCACGCGGCCGCGAATCACCAGAGTCGCAAGCCCGGTGAGGTTCACGACCCGTTGACCGGGCGCATTATGGCGTGAATTCTGAAAATCGTAAGGGATATGTCGGCGGCTGCGCCGAGCGCCGCTGAAACTCACGCGGACGCGAAGGTTCGCCTCGGGCGGCAAGCGGACAAGGCTCAATCATCCCGCGAGGTCTGGAGTCGACGTGAACTGGACATAGCGGGTCCCGGCCTTGGGCGCTCAGTTGGGCGGATAGCGACCGTTGGCGGAACGGCGGGAATGCGATGGGCGGACAGACGTCGTTGCTCCATCACCCCGATAGAAGGCGAAAGAACTTCACTTCGCCTTTGATGCAACAAGTTCAGCCGAGAGCGCGGAACACCTGCCAGGCTTCGGGGATGCCCTTTAGGGTGTGCGTACCATAATCCTCGAACTTGATGCCGGAGCCAGCGACCAAATCCTTGACCGTGCGGGAGACGAGCACGTCGTCGGCGCCGCCGAGATTCGCCACGCGCGATGCGATGTGCACGGCGATCCCACGCACGTCGTCCTCCGCCAACTCGACCTCGCCGGTATGTACGCCGATGCGCACCGGAAGGTCGAGCCGACCAAGAGAGTCACGAACGGCGTTGGCGCAGTAAATCGCGCGCGCCGGACCGTCGAAGGTCGCCAGGAAACCGTCGCCGAGTGACTTCACTTCTCGGCCGCGGAAACGCGAAAGCTCACGCCGTACCGCCTTGTCATGTGCTTCGAGAAGGTCGCGCCAAGCCCGATCACCCTTCGCCCCCGCGCGCCCGGTCGAATCGACGATGTCCTCGAAGACGACGGTCGCGAGCACGCGGTCGATTACGGGCGCCGATCGCGCGCCGGTCAAAAACTCCTCCATTTCAGCGAGCATCCTGTCGCTGGCGTCGGCGTCGAGAAAGCCAAGGTGGTCGGTCCCAGGAAACTCAAACAGTTGCGCGCCCGGTATGCCGGCGGCCAATTCGCGCCCGCCTTCCACGCTCACCAACGTGTCGTCGGTACGGTGGATAACCAGCGTCGGAACATTGATGGAATGGAGGATTCCGGAGATGTCGATCTCGCGATTCATGCGCATCAGGGCGATGGCGGCCGACGGGCTGGCGCCGAGCCGCTCGAATTTTCCCCACCATTGCTGAATTGCGGGGTCGTTCGCTTTCGACGGGGCGAAGGCCGGCAAACTTTTGCCGCTCCCCCAGTCCTCGTCCATATACTTCATCAACGCATTCCACGCCTCGTCAGTCGCAATCCAGTGGCGAAACCGCGCAAAAGAGCCGTAGAGGACGAGTGATTGAACTCGTTCGGGATGGCTGGCGGCGAAAAGGGCGGCGAGCGAGCCGCCTTCTGAGATCCCCAGCAGGGATGCGCGCTCGATGCCGACCGCGTCCATGACGGCGCGGAGGTCGTCCATGCGCTCGTCCATGTGCGGCAGGTGCGCAACGCGGTCAGAAAGTCCCGTCCCGCGCTTGTCAAAGAGGACGACGCGGCAGAAACCGCCAAGACCGTTGAGCCAGCGCGCCAAATGCGGCTCGTCCCAGTAATTTTCGATATGGGAAACGAAGCCCGGCGCGATAACAAGGTCGGGGCCATCGCCGAAGACCTGATAGGCGATGTGAACGTCACCGCTCTTGGCGTAACGCGTCACGCGCTGCATTTCGGTTCCTCGCTGCACGCGCGTTTTCGGGCAATCCTCAGCTCAGAAAGCGCATCGACACTCGCACAAATGGAGCTTGCGGTCCACGGCGACCGGAAGCCGACTCCCGTCCGCTCGCCCATCGGGACGATCCAGGGACTCAAGCCTGCAGTCTCATCGAGGCGTCGCCTGGAAACGCCCATCCGCAAGGGACAGCCACTCTCGCGCGAGATTCGGATCCCGACGTGCGCGGGACAAACGCCCGGACGGCGAAAAGCCGCCCAGACGTCGGGTCAGCAATGATACATGTGACGTGCTAGGCGGCCTTGCCGCGCGCGAGCGCGTGGACGTCGGCTGTGGTGAGCGGATTGCCGGCTATCCCCCAGTCGCCGCTCTCGACTTCTTCGACCACGCACCAGGTGACCTGACGCATGTTTTCGCCTTCGATCGAGACCATGGCGTCGGTCAGCTTCGAGATGATTTGCTTCTTTTGTTCCTTAGTGAAAACGTCTTTGATGACTCGGACCTGAATGAGCGGCATTGAACGCCTCCTTAGTAGTGGACCGACCTGGAAGCCGCGGAAGGAAACCGAAAGCGTGCGACTTGACAAGCGTCCGGACAGTGCCAGACAATTCCCAATGCGGGCATGAACAGTTTGCGCGTCGCTTTGCGGCACTGTACCGGCCGGTTCGCCAGCTCTGTCCGCGACACAGGGGAGTGTGATGCTTTCCCTCAACGTGGTTCCGCGTGAAGATCGCCCCCTGACCGACCAAATTGTCATGGGGGTCAAGCGACAGATCGACGATCGGCAGCTGCGGCCCGGGACTCGGCTACCCTCGATTCGCAATTTCGCGCAGACCCATGGCGTGAGCCGCTTCACCGTCGTCGAAGCCTATGACCGGCTCGTCGCGATGGGTTGTTTACAGTCGCGTCGAGGCGCCGGCTTTTATGTCGCGGCGCCAGCCGCGGGTTCGGGAGGCCCCGTTCCGGCCGCTCCTGAGTCGCACCGGCACAATGAGGAGTTGGTCTGGCTCATCCGCCGGCTTCTGGAGGCGGGAGACCATTCGGCACTCGCGGGCGGTCCCTGGCTGCCAAATTCCTGGCAGGAAGAATCCGGCATCCGCCAGGCCCTTAGCGCGCTTGCACGCAAGAACGGCGCGCATCTCCTCGAATATGGTAACCCTTTCGGCTACCTGCCATTGCGCGAACACCTCGCGCTGACGCTGGCCGAGATCGGAGTCGCAGCGACAGCCCCCCAAATTCTGCTGACCCAAGGAACAAGCCAGGCGCTGGACCTCGTCATTCGCTATCTGCTGAAACCCGGCGATTGCGCGCTGGTCGACGATCCCGGCTACTATAACATGTTCGGCAATCTGCGCGTGCATGGGGTCGAAATGCTCGCCATTCCGCGTCGCCCGGACGGCCCTGATTTCACGGCCCTCGAAGCGTTGGCGGCGGCGCGACGACCGAAGGTCTACTTCACGCAATCCGCCATGCAGAACCCAACAGGCTCAAACACCAGCCCGCACGTGGCCTTTCGGCTTTTGCAGGCCGCTGAGAGTCACGACTTCACGGTGGTCGAGGACGACATCTTCTGCGATCTGCAGTTGATTAAGCCGCCACGGCTCGCGACCCTCGACCAGCTCAATCGCGTCATCTATGTGAGGAGCTTCTCGAAGACGCTGTCGGGAAGCCTGCGGGTCGGATTCGTGGCCTCGACTCAGAGCGTGGTGGACGCGCTCGCCGACATCAAGATGCTGACCTGTATCACGACGTCGCAATTCACCGAGCGCCTGCTCTACCTCATGCTTGTTGATGGGCATTACCGAAAACACCTGTCGCGGCTTCGGGAGCGTCTCGGAGAGGCGCGGATCAGTGTGGTGCGCGCTTTCGAGCGCGTCGGACTTGAAATGTTTGCGGAGCCGACCGACGGCATGTTCGTTTGGGCCCGGCTGCCAAACATCGCGGACTCGTTCACACTCGCGGAATCCGCTCACAGCGAAGGTATCGTGCTCGCGCCGGGCGTTGTCTTTCGACCGCATCTCGAACGATCGCCCTGGATGCGGTTCAATGTTGCGACCTGCGACGACCCTCGCATCATGCGTTGGCTCGAACGCCAGTTGGCGACATCGCGGACCCGGAATACGGGCTGTCCGTCTGAAGGCGCGTTCTGCCCGTAGCGCCTACGGGCGCTTTCTGGCGCTCTCCGCGCATACGCGGCCGGTCGGGAAGGACAGCAACGGGTCGATTTGGCCTGTTCGCACCGCCGCCCTGGAATGACTGCTATTTGCGCGAGGACTAAACCGCTC
>PLUH01000239.1:4551-4743 GCA_003164825.1 Hyphomicrobiales bacterium | reverse complement strand
GCCGCGGTCGGCGGCGCGCTCCTCGCGTCCGGCGGTCTCGCGTGGCTGACGCTTGCCGATCGCCCCTCGCGCTGGCGCTCGGCGCTCTGCCTGGCGCGGGACGCGACCGCAATGCTCGTTGTCGTCTCCTTGCTGGCTCTCGCCTATGTCTCGAATCCCCTCAGCCAGGCGGCGCTCATGACCGCGCCCGTC
>PLUH01000239.1:0-4471 GCA_003164825.1 Hyphomicrobiales bacterium | reverse complement strand
GCGACTTCATCGCGGGGTCGATTGTCGCCGTCACGGCCATGCTGGTCGCGGTCGGCTCCAAATATCCCGGCGCGTGGGTCAGGTCGGAAAGCTCGGTCATTGAGGTCTTCACCCTCATCTTCCTCGTCGTTTTGAGCGTAGCCGCGNNCGTCTTCGGAGGCGACCGCGTCCGTCGGTCCTCCGCGGCGGGAGAGGTCATGCTCACCAAAGCGACCCAAGAGGCATGAGGCCTCGCGATGTCGGCTTTGTCCAATCGCGGACGGCGGCCGGTCAAGCGGATTGGGTTCAAGCAACAACGATCCGCGACCCTCGTTGGTCGCCGGTCTTCAGGTTCTCTTGTCATTCAGGAGGCGGATATGGAAGCGATACAATCAAACACGGGCCCTTCGGCCGTTGAATATGTCCTGATTGCTTTGTCTGTTACGTTGCTGCTCTCGATCTCTCTCGCCGGCGGGCTCGCGATCTCCAGACAATACGAGGCCCCGACCGCTTGCAGAGTCAATGCGCAACCGGAATACGCTCCGGTTCGCGGTTGAAGGCNNGCGCCGGACAAGATTTAGCTGCCGAAAGCGCACGCCTTCAAAACGAGCCGCGTCCGGCGCGGCGCGGGCTGACGATCCCGGAAAGAACGCGTGCCGTTTCAAACACAATTGAGTCTGGCTGTCGGCGCAGCGTCGATGGGGACTCTTCCGGCGACTGCCGGACGAAGGCAAAGTCCAGAAACTAGGAGTTCCGCCAATGTCAGCCTCACGACGTGATTTATTGACCATCGGCGCAGCCGCTGGGGTGGGCGCTTTCGCAAAGCGGGCGGGCGCCGCAACCTTCGGGAACGCGGACGAGCCGGCCCAGGGCGTGGTGAAAAAGGATGAAATCACCGCGACTAGCAATTTCGGTGACTTTCAAAACGGGGTTTACGCCGAAGCGCTGCAAGGCGTTACTTCGCGCTACCCCTTTGACTTTGCATCCATTGAGCGCAAAGCGTCCGAGACCCTGCCGGAATGGGTATACCGATATGTGTCGGCGGCCGCCGGGGACGGACGGACCCAACGCGCCAATGTGGACGCGTTTTCCCGCTACGGCATCGTGCCCCGGATGATGGTCAGTCCGCTAAAGCGTGATCTCTCNNCAGGCGTCAGCCGCAACAGGCGTGCCGTTCACGTTATCGACTTTCTCCCAGTCACCGATGGAGGACGTCATCAAGCACACGGGCGAAACACCGAGTTTTTTTCAGCTGTACCTTCCTAACGATCGCGAGCTGGCGGCCAGTTTCATCGATCGCGCGGAACGCAGCGGCTATTGCGGCCTTATGCTCACCGCGGACACATGGACACTCGGCTACCGGCCAGCTGATCTCGAAACCGGGAACTTCCCCCAGTTCCGTGGCCTCTGCATGGAGAACTATTACTCAGACAAGAACTTCACCAAACATCTCGCCAAACCAGCGCACGAAGACCAAGCGGCCGCCCTGCAGCACTATCTGAAAATCTTCGTCAATTCGCTGTCGTGGGAGGACCTGCGCTGGATTAGGACCCAGACCAAGCTCCCCATAGCGGTCAAAGGGATTCAACACCCCGATGACGCACGCCTGGCAATTGAGAACGGCGCCGACGTGATCTATTGCACCAACCATGGCGGCCGGCAGGCGAATTCCGGTATCTCCGCCTTGCAACTGCTACCGGCGGTGGTTAAAGCCGCCGGGTCTACTCCGGTGATGTTCGACTCCGGCGTGCGAAATCCCACCGATGCAATTATCGCACTCGCGCTGGGAGCAACGGCCGTCGGGATCGGGCGCCCCTACGCGTACGCCTTGTCGTACGGCGGCGCTGAGAGCCTGACGCACCACCTCCGCTCCTTCCTCGCCGAACTCGACCTGTGTTTGGCGATCTGCGGATTCCAGGACATCGCCGCACTTAAACAGGCCGGTTGCGAGCTGGCCGTCCATAGCTAACAAACGAGACAGCTAGCGCATGCTTCGAGTCATCGCCTGCGCACAAGCGACTCTTGGCTCCAATCATGCGCAATGTTTCGCCGTCCTTGTCGCCGCGTTTACCGACGCTGAAAGGCGAGTTCGGCCTGTTCCTACGCATCTACCAACCCAAGGCCGCATTCGGCACTGGCGAATGCGCGAGCGCCCCCGTGTTTCGTTGTTACTGCTGGTCGGCGGCTCCTAGTCCAGATAAAATCTGTTGGACTGAACGGCTCCGCCGTAGGTCGGCGCTTCCCGCGCGGCATTTGAGTTGAGGCTATTTTCCTTGGAGCTGGCGCCGTCGCGCCGGCTTGCTCGAACCAAGGGAGACCTCGATGACGCCGTTGCGATTGCAGATGATCGAAGACATGAAGTCGGCGGGGTTGGCGGCTGCGACGCAGACCGTCTACATCGACGCGGTCCGTCGGCTGGCCGCGTACTACCGCCGTTCGCCGGATCAGCTGAGCGAGGAAGAGGTACGGCGCTACCTGCTCGGTCTGCGTGAGCGCGGGGTCGCGCTCGGCACGTTCAGGGCCTATCAAGGCGGCATCCAATTCCTCTATCGCCGGACGCTGGATCGCGACTGGGCGCTGTTTCAAAAAAAAGAATTCGCCCGCCCAAACAACTACGGCTTCCCGAGGTCCTGTCGGACGAGCAAGTCCGCGCATTGCTGGGCGGCGTGAGGATACCCGTACACAAGGCCTGCCTCGCCCTCATGTACGCCTGCGGCTTGCGCATAAGCGAGGCCGCGACCTTGGAAATCGGCGCCATCGACCGCGCCAATATGCAGCTTCGCATCATCGGCAAGGGCGACCGGGAGCGGCTCGTGCCGTTGCCGCAGCCGGTGCTGGATGGCCTGGGGGCGCTCTGGAAGACCCACCGCGATCCGCGCTGGCTATTCCCCAATCGTTCCGGCGCGCCGGCCAATCAACAAGTGCTGCGCCGCACCTTCCAGGACGCCGCCCGCGCGGCGGGGATCAAGCGGCGAGTCACGCCTCACGCGCTGCGCCACAGTTATGCGACGCGGTTGCTCGAAAGCGGCGTCGACACCCGGGTCGTGCAAATCCTGCTCGGCCACGTCCACATCGCCACCACCGCCATCTACACCCACCTCACCGAGCCGACCCGCGTCTCGCTCAAAGCCATCCTCGACGGATTGATGACCGGCCTCTGACGCGGCCGATCCGTCGTGATCGAGGTCGCGGACGTCTTTCGCCGCTTCGCGGACGAGTACCTGTCGGCTCATGGCGCTTCGATGCCGCCCTCGCACCGGCGCGCCATCGCCGACATCCAGGCCTGCCGCACCGAGGTTCTCGGAGGGCGGCTCTGGCGTTGCGAACAATGCGACGCCGAGGTCTTCTCCTATCATTCCTGCAAGAACCGGAGTTGCCCCAAATGTCATAGCCGACAGACCGAGCGCTGGCTCGAAGCCCGCAAGGCCGAGATGCTGCCGACGCGCTATTTCCACGTCACCGTCACCGTGCCCGAGCAACTCCGGGACACGCTGCGCGCCAACCAGCGTGACGGCTACGCCCTCTTGATGAAGGCCGCCGCCACGGCCATCGTCGAGCTCGCTCGCGACCGACGCCATGTCGGAGCGACCGTCGGCGTGCTCGCCGTCCTGCACACCTGGACGCAGCAACTGCTCTACCACCCCCATGTCCATTGTCTGGTCACAGGAGGCGGCGTTTCCGACGACGGCGCCGATTGGCGACCGGCGCGCCGAGCCTTCCTGGTTCCCGTCAGGGCCTTGGCCAAGCTCGTGCGCGGCAAACTCAGGGCCGGGTTGCAGAAGAGCCGTCCCGACCTGGTTCTGCCCGACGCCGTCTGGTCGAAGCCCTGGGTCGTACAATGCACGCCCTGGGGCGAAGGCGAGCAGGCGGTGCTCGATTATCTCGCCCGCTACGTCTTCCGCGTCGCGATCACCAACACCCGCATCGTCGGCCTCGACGACGAGGCTGTCGCCATCCGCCACAAGCATCGCAAATCCAATCGCTGGCGGATCACCCGCATCCCCGGCCAGGAGTTCATGCGCCGCTTCCTCCAGCACGTCCTGCCGAAGGGTCTGCACAAGGTCCGCTACTTCGGCCTCTGGCATCCCGCCAGGCGCAAAGACGCTGCCCGCGCTCGTCTGCTGCTTCTTCTCGACCGGCAGACGACGCAACCTCGCGGCCGGATCGGCGCGGACGCCGCTGATCCATCGGCCAACCCGAAAACGTCGGACGATCCGCGGGTCTGTCCCTGCTGCCGCAAAGGCCTTCTAATGTTCGTCCGCCAGCTCTCCCCGAAGTGGGCCCAAGGACCATGACGTGCAACTCTGTCGCCCGATACGACCTCCAAGTCCATGCATGCCTCGGCCATGCCGCGCATCCGTTTGGCCCGGCGCCGCCAAACTCCCGCTCTGTCGGCGCGAAACGAAGTCCATTGGCCCGCCCCCGCAATTTCCAAGCGCGCAATGGCGACCAAGGCGAAGCCCAGAGCCTTCCACCTGTTCTCCGTCGTCGC
>PLUH01000162.1 GCA_003164825.1 Hyphomicrobiales bacterium | reverse complement strand
GGCGCCGGCAAGTCGACGCTGATGAAAATCATCGCCGGCATCTACACGCCCGATTCCGGCTCCTTCAAACTGAAGGGCCAGGAGATCAAGCTGACGTCGCCGCTCGACGCGCTTCGCTACGGCATCGCGATGATCCATCAGGAACTCAACCTGATGAATTTCATGACGGTGGCGGAAAACATCTGGATCCGGCGCGAGCCCTTGAACGGGCTGGGGTTCGTGCGCCATGAAGAGATGCGTCGGCGGACGAAGGAGCTGTTCGAGCGGCTCGACATCGGCATCGATCCGGAAACCGAGGTCCGCGATCTTTCCGTCGCCAGTCGGCAGATGGTCGAGATCGCCAAGGCGGTCAGCTACGATTCCGACATCCTCATCATGGACGAGCCGACCTCGGCGCTCACCGATCGCGAGGTCGAGCACCTGTTCAAGATCATCAGGACGCTCAAGGCCCAAGGCACCGGCATCGTCTACATCACCCACAAGATGAACGAGCTGTTCGAGATCGCCGACGAAGTCTCGGTGTTCCGCGACGGCCGCTTCGTCGGCGAGCATGCGGCCGCCGACGTGACCCGCGACGACATCATCCGGCTGATGGTCGGGCGCGAGATCACCCAGATGTTTCCCAAGGAAACCGTGCCGATCGGCGACGTCGCGCTGTCGGTGCGCAATCTCACCCTGGAAGGCCGGTTTCGCGACATTTCCTTCGATCTGCGCAAGGGCGAAATTCTCGGCTTCGCCGGGCTCGTCGGCTCGGGCCGAAGCAACGTCGCCGAAACCCTGTTCGGCGTGACCCCCGCGACCTCGGGCGCGATCGCAATCGACGGCGCGGAGATCGCGATCAAGAACCCGGGCATGGCGATGGACGCCGGCATGGCGTTCCTGACCGAAGACCGCAAGGAAAGCGGCTGCTTCCTGCTCCTCGACATCCAGGCCAACATGCAGATCGCGCTGTTGCGCCGCGGGCACGCGCGCGCGGGCTTCGTCAAGGAGCGCGAGATCGAGGCGCTGTGCCAGCAGCAGAAGGCCCGCCTCCGCGTCCGCACGCCCGATCTCGAGGAGCCGGTGCTCAATCTCTCGGGCGGCAATCAGCAGAAGGTTCTGATCGCGCGCTGGCTGATGACAAAGCCGCGCATCCTCATTCTCGACGAGCCGACGCGCGGCATCGACGTCGGCGCCAAAGCCGAAATTCATAAGCTCATCAGCGAACTTGCCGGCCAGGGCGTCGCGGTGATGATGATCTCGTCGGAAATGCCGGAAGTGCTTGGCATGAGCGACCGGGTTCTCGTCATGCACGAGGGGCGCATGACCGGAATCGTCGATCGCAAGGACGCAACCCAGGTCAAGATCATGGAGCTTGCGTCGCAATAGCGGCGCGAACGAGGCGACAGGAGCCGACGACCGTGGCCACCGACATCTCAACCGCCGCAGCGCCAGGCGAAACGCATTCCGCCGGCCGCCGCCGCCTGCCGCCGGAGCTCAGCATCCTGGGCGTCATGATCGGCATGATGCTACTGTTCGAGGCGCTAGGCTGGATCTTCGTCGGCCAGAGCTTCATCGCCAATCCCTTGCGCCTCAAGATCATGATCTTGCAGGAGGCGGAGATCGGCATCATCGCCGTCGGCGTGACCCAGGTCATCATCATGGGCGGCATCGATCTGTCGTCAGGCTCGGTCGTCGGCATGACGGCGATGGCTGCGGCGAGCCTCGCTCAGACCGAAGGCTTTTCGCACGCGGTCTATCCAAACCTGACCGGCCTCAATCCGATCTTTCCGGTCGCTGCCGGCCTGCTCTGCGGCCTGATCGCCGGCCTCGTCAATGGTTGGCTGATCGCCTACACGAAGATCCCGGCGTTCATCGCCACGCTCGGCATGATGGTGTCGGCGCGCGGCGTCGCCGACTGGTACACGAACGGCCAGCCGATCGGCAATCTCGAGGATTCCTTCGCCGCCATCGGCGCCGGCTGGTGGCCGGTCATCATCTTCCTCGGCGTCGCCTTCATTTTCCACATCGCGCTACGCTACACCCGCTACGGCAAGTTCACCTACGCGATCGGCGCGAACCAGCTCGCCGCGCGCGTCTCGGGCATCAACGTCGAGCGCCATATCGTTCTCGTCTATATGGTGGCGGGGCTGCTCTCGGGACTCTCCGGCATCGTGCACACGGCGCGCGCGATCAGCGGGCAGGCGGGCGTCGGCGTCGGCTTCGAGCTCGACGCGATCGCCGCGGCGGTCATCGGCGGCGCCTCGCTCTCCGGCGGCGTCGGCCGGATGACGGGAACCGTGATCGGCGCAGTGATCCTCGGGATCCTGACCTCGGGCTTCACCTTCCTCAACGTCGACGCCCACTATCAGGAGATCATCAAGGGCGGCGTCATCGTCGCCGCGGTCGTCGCCGACCAATATCGCCAGCGCAGGCGCCGCACGGCTTAGACATCTTGAGCGTTCACGCGACTCCGTCGCCGCCGCCCTTGGGCCGAGCCAGCGCGAAGACTTTCTCGACCGCGGCGTAATCCTGGTAGCCGCAGCGGGCGAGCGAATGGGCGCGGGCGGTATCGAAGCGGCCATCGATAAGGAACTCATCGTCGATATGAAAGGCGACCACCTCGCCGAGGGTGAGCGCGGCGCCGCTCCACGCGCCGCTTGCCGACTTGATCTCGACCACGTCAACCACTTTGCATTCCAGTGCGGCTGGGCTCTCGGCGACCCGTGGCGCGGCCACCAGGCGGCATTCGGCCATGGTCAATCCGGCGCGGGCGAATTCGTTGTCGCCGCGGGCGAACGGGGCCGAGGTTTCGTTCATCGGGCCGCGCAGATCGAACGTCGCCAGGTTGGCGACGAACTCGCCGCTTTCCTTGGCGAAGGACGCAGAGTCCTTCCAGCCTTCGCTGGAGAAGCCGACGATCGGCGGGACGCTGCAAAAGCCGTTGAAGAAGCTATAGGGGGCGAGATTGACGCGCCCGTCGAGGGCGCGGGTCGAGATCCAGCCGATCGGGCGCGGGGCGACGATCGCCTTGAAAGGGTCGCGCGGCAGCTTTGTCCGGTCGCGGTCCGCGGTCGCGTAGAACATCGGCGTCAATCCGTCACTCGGGAAAGGTTGTCATGATCTCCGCCAACGGCGGCCGCGGGCGATCCTCGATCGCCACCGTCGCCTTGCCGATGTGAATGAAACCAGCGATGCGCTCGTGCTCGGCAAGGCCGATCGCGGTGCGAAACCGGCCGTCGTAGGCCATCCATCCGGTGAGCCAGGTGGCGGAGAATCCGAGCGCGCGGGCGGCGACGATCATGTTCATGCATACCGCGCCCGCGGACAAGACCTGCTCCCACTCCGGGATCTTGGGGTGCGGCGCGGCGCGTGAGACGACGGCGACGACGAGCGGGGCGCCCACGAAGCGCCGCTCCTCCTTAGCCCTGCTGGCTTCGTCCAGGTCGGGCCTGTCGGCGAGGCTTATCTCGAGCGCAAGCGCGCCTGCGCGTTCGCGCGCCTTTCCCTCGAGGATCACGAACCGCCAGGGCGCGAGCTTGCCNNCCGGTCATCGTCGGCGGCGGAACGGATCTGCGGCGCTTGAGGAGCGAAATCGTATCGTTCATGGTTGTCTCTTTAGGAGGAAAGGTTGGCTCTTGGCCGAATTCCGGACAGCTGTAAACCGCCCTCGATCCGCCTCAATGTGGCGTCACGAGCCGCCCGGGACCCTCGAGCGCCATCGGACTGCGGCGCCCGTTTTCGGCAATGCGAGGCGGATTGAGACCGACGTGGCGAATTCTGGCGGCTTTGGTCGCGCTCGTGGCGCTGATTGCGCCCGCAGGCGCCCAGACGCCGGCGAGCGATTCTCCCCAGGCGCCGGCGAGTGGACCCGCCCAGACGCCGGCGAGCGATTCCGCCCAGGCGACGCTCAGCCTCTCGGCGGTCCTGAACGGGGGCGGCGCGCCGCTCACGGGTGGTTTGCGCTGGCGCGTCTTCGCCGCGCAGGCTGACCCGGACGGCACGCATCCCCTGATTGTCGAATCCAGCCTCGCCCAACCGACGCTGACGATTCCGGCCGGCGACTATGTCGTCCACGTCGCCTTTGGCCTCGCGAGCGCGGCCAAACGGATGACGCTCGCCGCCGAAGTGCGCTCCGAGCGGCTCACCCTGTCGGCGGGGGCGCTGAAGATCGAAGGGACGCTCGCCGACGCGCCGATCGACTCTTCCAAGCTGTCGCTGGCGATCTATGTGCCGCAGAACCGCAACCCCATGGGCAAGCTCGTCTACGCCAAAGGCAAGGCAGGCGATATCATCGGGCTGCCGGAAGGGTCCTATCATATCGTCTCGACCTATCTCGACACCGTCGGCGCCCATTCGGCGGTGAGCGCCGCCGCCAATTCGGGCAAATCGGCAGTGGTCGCGCCGCCGGCGGCGATCCCGTCCAACTCGATCGTCAACGCCGACATCAGGGTCACCTCCGGCAAGCGGATCGACGTCACGATCAAGCACCGCTGCGCGACGCTCACCCTCAAGCTCGTCAACAAGGCCGGAGCCGAGGCGCTCGCCAACACCACTTTCACCGTGCTCACGCCGGGCGGCGACGTCATCCGCGAGCTCGTGGGCGCCTTTCCCTCGCTGGTGCTCGCCGAGGGCGAGTACGTGGTCATCGCCCGGCACGATTCCAAGATCTACCAGTCGACCTTCCAGGTTCAGACGGGGATGGACCACGACGTCGAAGTTGTTGCAGAAGAGGGCGGCAAACAGGGGCAGTGACCGGATGCAGACCTTCTTCGTCCAAATCAAATGCGCGCTCGGACGCACCTATGAGGTGGCGAGCGCGCTGGCGGAGGCCGAAATCGCCTCCGAGATCTATTCGATCGCCGGCGACTACGACATTCTGGCCAAATTCTATGTCGAATCGAATGTCGACATCGGCCATTTCGTCGGCCACAAAGTGCAGGTGATCCCCGGCATCGTCGACACGCGCACCATGATCACGTTCAAGGCGTTCTAGGCGCCGAGCGTTCGATTCCGCGCCGACGGGGCTTAGCCCAAAGGTCTTATTCCATCATCCAACAGCAAGCGGCCGTTTCCAAGATGCGCTCAAGACTCTCTTCGCCTCTCGCCCTCAGCCTCGCTGTCGCCCTCGTGATTCTCGCCGGCGCCGCGCTGGCCGCGGATACCGAATTCCTGTTCGACGCGCTGCACGGCAGGACGCCCTATCGGGCGTCGTGGGACAAACTGATGAAGCTCGTGCAGCCGACGCCCGACTGGCTCGTCGCGTTCAACCGGAACTTCGATGGGGTGGCGAGCCAGATCACGATCCTCACCATCGACGACAAGCCTTACGAGATCTCCTTCGTCTGCAAGCCGACGGACTGCGCGGAGCACAAGTTCGTCGTGCTGTTCGGCGCCAACGGAGAGCACGCCTATGGCGCCCTCGGCGGCAAGGACAATGATCCCGCCTTTTTCGGCGACCCCTCGCAGGTCGAGCAGGATGCGCTGACGAAGGCGGTGAAGGACTGACGACGGTCCTCGAAGCTTGCAACCCGGGTGTCGTCGACCACACGGCTCCGGCGGTTTCCTGAAAGCTAGACGGCCGGGCGCGTCGCAGCCTTCGCTCCTTCCGCCGGACCTTGCAAGACGACTTTGCCGCTGGCGACCGAATGTCGTCAGTCTCGCTCCCTCCGGAGGCGGGTGACGATGACCCAGACGTTTCAGATATTGATTCTGCTCCTGGCAGTCATTTCCGCGGTCGCGCTGGTCGCGAAGCGACTGAAAGTTCCGCCCGCTATTCTCCTGGTGATCACGGGCGTTGGGCTTGCGCTCATCCCCGGGCTGCCGACGCTGCAGCTCGCCCCCGACCTTGTCCTGGTGCTCGTGCTGCCGCCCATCATCTACTGGGACGCGGTGAAGATGAGTTGGAAAGAGTTCCGCTTCAACTTGCGCCCGATCGCGCTGTTGGCGATCGGTTGTGTCGTGTTCACCACGGTCGCGGTCGCCGCAGCTACGCACTGGCTGTTGGGCTTTCCCTGGGCGGTCGGCTTTGTCTTGGGCGCCATCGTCTCGCCCCCCGACGCCGTTGCCCCGTTGGCGATCGCGCGGCGTTTGCAGCTTCCGAAGCGCCTGGTCGTCATTCTCGAGGGCGAAGGCCTGGCCAATGACGCGACCGCGCTCGTCCTCTATCGCTTCGCGGTCACCGCGGTGATGGCTGGATCGTTCTCGTTTGTCGAGGCCGCCGGCAGCTTTGCGGCCATCCTCGTGGGAGAGGTCGTATGGGGAATCGGCGTCGGCTGGCTCATGCTTCGCCTGCGCCATTGGGTCCGCGATCCCGGCATCGAGATCATGCTCTCGATCCTGACGCCGTTCGTCGCCTACTGGCCGCCCGAACAGCTCGGCGGCTCCGGCGTGCTCGCCACAGTGGCCGCCGGCCTCTATGTCAGTTGGAACGGCGTTCGCTTGATTCCCGCGGCGACCCGGCTCCCGGGCATCGTGTTCTGGGACTTCCTGACCTATCTGATCGAGGGCATGGTGTTTCTCATCACCGGCCTGCAGGCGCGCAGACTCATTCCCGTCATTCGCCACCATTCGCTCGCTGAACTGACCTTCGCCGCCGTTGTTGTCTGCTTGGTTGTTATCGTGGCGCGCTTCGTGTGGATGTTTCCTGGGACTTATCTGCCGCGTTGGCTCGTTCCTGCGATCCGGCGCTACGACCCTTCGCCGCCGTGGCAATGGCCTTTCATGCTAGCGTTCACCGGCGTCCGCGGCATCGTCTCCCTCGCCGCCGCGCTCGCAATCCCCTTCACCGTGGCCGACGGGAGCCCGTTTCCCGAGCGCGATCTGATCCTGATTCTGACCTTCTGCGTTCTTTTCGTGACCCTGGTCGGCGAAGGCTTGACGCTGCCCGCAGTGACCCGCGCGCTCGGTCTCGCAAACGCGGGACGCCGCGAGCGACAGGCCGAGCAGGATGAGGAGTACAAGGGCCGCCGACGCGTGATCGAGGCAGCGATCGAACGGCTCGAGGCGCTCGTGGAGGCCCGCAAGCTTCCGGAGGCCGTCGTCGGACCGATGCGCGCGCATCTCCGCAACCGACTCGAAGACGTCGAGCGTCACAATGACGGCAATGAGCGCTACAAAAAACTCGCCCGGCTGAGCGATGAGCTCGAATTGTCGCTCATCGAAGCGGAACGGGAATTCATCAACCAGCTCTATCGCGACGGCGAGCTGAGGGATGAAGGCCGCCGGCGCATCGAGCGCGATCTCGATTTGCGCGACGCGCTTCTCGCGAATCTGCGGCCTGGGGAATGAGTCCAGGTTCGATGAGGGGCCCTCGCGACCCCCTCATTCCAGCTCCAGCGTGAACGGCGTCCCTTCGAAACACGTCTCTCCGCGGCCGATGGTCGCAATCGCCTCGTTCATCCGGCCGCGCCGGCGGAGCGCATCGTCGGCGAGGGCGATGAGGCGCGGGTTGGGCGAGGCGGTCGGAGAGGCGGCGCGGATCGCCCTTGCGATGGCGAATTCGTCGCGGCCGCGGTTAAGCGCGCAGGCGGCGATATAGGCGGCCGCGGTCGACCGGCTGACGCCGGCGAAGCAATGGATCACCATCGGCTCGGCGCGGTCCCAGGCGTGGATGAAGCCGAGCAGATTTTCGAGGTGCGTCGCGTCCGCCAAGACCTGTCCGGGCATCGGCTCGACAATGTCGGAAAGGGCGAGATAAAGATGGCGCTCGGGCCTGATCCCGATCGGGCGCTCGACTTCCGTGCCGGGGCTCAACAGGGTGACGAGCGAGCGGGCGCCGGTTTTCGCCACGGTTTCGCCGATGAGGGTGAGCGAACAGACGTGAAGGCGCGGCATGCGGCGTTTCCTGGGGCGGGAGCTTCTATAGAGTCCCGACCGCCTCGGCGTCGAGTTCGGCGAACCGGGCGAGGAAACGGGCTTCGACGACGGCGGGACGCATCGGCTCGAGGTAGGCGGCGAAATCGCGCACCGGCAGGTCGGGCGCGCCGAAGAGCTTGCGCGCCTCCGCGATCGCAAAGCCGGCGAGCGCGGTCGCCTCGAGATAGGCCGAGGCCCGGTCGGCGATCTTGATTAAGCGGTTGAGATCGTCCAGCGGCTGTGCGGCGAGGCCGAAGCGGATGTGGATCGCTCGCTTGAGGCGCTCCTCGATCAGCTTGTAGTCGCCGCCGATCGCCGCCTTGAACGGCGAGATCATGTCGCCGATCACATATTCGGGCGCGTCATGCAGCAACGCAGTGAGCCGCGCCTTGCCGGAAGGAAAGGGCTCGCCGGCCGCGAACAGCGCCTCGACCAACAGCGAATGCTGGGCGACGGAGAAAATCTCCGGTCCCTTGGTTTGGCCGTTCCAGCGAGCCACGCGCGCGAGACCGTGGGCGATGTCGCCGATCTCGACGTCGAGCGGCGACGGGTCGATGAGGTCGAGCCGCCGCCCCGACAGCATCCGCTGCCAGGCGCGGCGCGTCCCGCCCTCGCTCATGGCTTGAATTCGCGCGCCAGCGCCCGGCAGGCCTCATGACGGCAGCAATCGACGAGATGGTCGTTGACCATGCCGGTCGCCTGCATGAAGGCGTAGATGATCGTCGGCCCGACAAAATTGCCGCCGCGGCCGCGCAGGTCCTTGGCGATGGCCCGCGAAACCTCGCTCTCGGCCTGCATCTCAGCCATGCTGCGGCGCGAGTTCTGGATCGGACGGCCGTCGACGAAGCTCCACAAGTGACGGGCGAGCCCGCCTTTCTCCTTAAGGTCCAGAGTGATGCGCGCGAGCGCCACCGTCGCCTCGATCTTGGCCCGGTTGCGGACGATGCCGGCGTCCTGCATCAGCGCGTCTTTTTTCTTTTCGCTCCAGCGTGCGATCTTCTTCGGATCGAAGCCGTCGAACGCCTTGCGGAAGGCCGGGCGCTTGCGCAGGATGGTGATCCAGCTGAGCCCCGCCTGGAAGCCGTCGAGCACCAGCTTCTCGAACATCGCCTGATCGTCGTATTCGGGCACGCCCCATTCCTCGTCGTGATAGGCGAGGTAGAGCGGATCGGCGCCCGGCCACGGACATCGCAGGAGGCCGTCGGCGCCGCGCGCGGCGGCCACAGCGCGCGGCGGCTTCTCTCGGTCGGGCATTGGCGGGTCTCCCCTTTCTTCAGGCTTCGGTTGTGGGGATTAAGTCTTCGCCCGCCGCGCGGCGGCGTTCAAGCATCGGGGCGGGTGGACCTAGCCGACGCCGGCGCGGATCGGCTCGCCGA
>PLUH01000339.1 GCA_003164825.1 Hyphomicrobiales bacterium | reverse complement strand
TGATATGGGCGAAATCCTGGCAAACGCCCCGTCGGCGATCAAAGGCTTCGGCCGCTGGCGTATTGACCTCAGTCGCCTCTGGATCATAGGTGAAGTCGGACCGAATGCGCCGCGCCAACTCGCTCGCCGCGTCAAAAATCGGACGGTGCGGACCGAAGCTCTGTTTGGCGTAGGCTGTCGCTTCGTCGAAAAGCGCAACACGACGGGACGGGTAGAGCGCGATTGCCGGGCAGTCGGCATCGAGAGACGTCATCGCGATCGCCTCGGCGACAACGGTCTCCCAAGCTGGGCTTCGCGTCGGCGGAGGCGTTCGATTGACCCGTACGCGTGACGACGCTGTGATCGAGAGTTGCCGGTGAGGCTTCTCGATCCGCAGGCTCGTGACGCGGTTGCCGAACGGGTCGATCCGTTCGGTCAGAGGCTGCGAAACGGGATCAGTGAGGATACTGAAGCGTTGAACTTCTTGACCGTCGCCGGAACGGGGGGCAAGTCGCAACACCCCGGTTGTGAGCTCGACGATCGCGCCGTAGCTATATCGCGTGAGATGCGTGATCTCGTAGATCACTCGAATCCCGTAATTTTCTCCGCGCGACCCTGACCGGCCCCTTGGAGGAAGTACCGGCCAGCGATCGCGTTAGCCAATGCAAGCAGTTCTTGCTCGACCGTCAAAATACGTGCGTCATCGACCAATTCGGCTCGTTCGGCGGTCAGTTGGGCTCGCAGAAGTGTCGTCAGCCGTCTTGGCTCTTCGAGCATCCCGTCTCGACGCAGGATAGGAAGCGTGCTGATTCCTTCGTCAATACGATTGACCTGAAATGCAACGGATCGTGGATTGAACGGATCCAGCAACGCCATGTCGCGAACAGGCGCCAGCGCCATGCCGACGAGGTACCTTGAGCGGTAAGTGATCTGTGAATCGATAAGATCGAGCATCACCCCAAGCGAGTGCTCGGTTGCGTCATGAGCGGCGAATTGCCGCAACAACCGACACGTGTTTGCTCCTCGCTCGACGCATCGCCCCATCTCATAGAAGACCCAGCCTGCGCCGCGGTTGAAATTTTCGTCGAACAATCCTGAAAGCGCCGCAATGGTGGTCAACGCCTCGTCGGCGAGATCGACAATTTCGCCAGCGGAAGGACGCCGCTCTCGCGCCGGCTTGAGCGCAACTTCGAGACGGCCAATCAAGGCCCAGGTCTGATGTGTTAGCCTCTCTCGAATAACCGAGGCCGCGCTGCGAGCTGAATGGGCGAGCGATAACGCGGAGCCGTAATTGGCCGCACTGCGCAGTCCCTGCTCGCTGGCCGCTGCCGCCCCTTTCGCGGGCGTTGTCGGATCGACCGCGCCCCAACCGACGAGAACGCCCATGAGACGATCGAGCGACTGGCGGCCGAGTCGCATCGGAGTGTCCGGGTCAACTGACCGCGCGCTGAGACAACGCACGACGCGCAGCGTGGCTTCAGCTCTTTCGAGGTAGCGGCCGAACCAGAAAAGGCTATCCGCGGCGCGACTTGGGAGGTTTCCCAAAAGACGCGTAATTCGCGCGCTTTCAGGAGAGGGAAGGAGGCTTGAGACCTCGACAGGATTTTCAGCGAGCACCCAGACATCCGCAGACTCGACGCCATCGCCCATCGCAACAGCGCGCGCGTCGGCGCGATCCGAAATTCGGCAAAATCCGCCTGGCATGACGCGCCAGCCGTCCGTCGTCGCGGCGCAGTATACGCGCAAAACGAACGGCCGCGGTTCGAGTTTTCCTTGCATCCAGCGCGGCGTTGTGGACAACCGAACAATATCTTGTCCGACATAGTCGATTCCGCGCACGGCGATTGAATCACGCAGCCGCTCGCGTTCATTAGCCTGCATTTCAGCTGCGATTACGCTCGATTGGCCGTTCAGTCCAGGCAGTTCGTCGCCGAAGGCCGCGGCGATCGAGATTTTGTCGAACTCATGGAGGACCCTCTCTCGCTCTCGCGATTGTCCGCACCACCAGGTCGCGATGTTGGGAATAAGCAAGTCCTGGTCGAGCAAGCGACGCGCAAGTACAGGCAAGAATGCCAGAAGCGCGCGCGACTCGACGAGCCCTGCGCCTGGCATGTTCTCGACCGCGACGCCGCCGTTCCGTATCGCCTCGAGGAGACCCGGCACGCCGATGCGAGAGGACGCGTTCAGCTCGAGGGGATCGCACCAGTCTGCGTCAATATGACGCCAGATGACGTCGCACTGCTTAAGGCCGGCGATCGTGCGGACAAAGATGCGCCCGTCGCGCATGACGAGATCTTCGCCTTCCACCAGCAGAAAGCCGAGATAGCGCGCCAGATAGGCCTGTTCGAAATAGGTTAGACTCAGAGGACCGGGGGTCAAAATGCTGATGCGCGGCTCGGCTCTCTGCCCCGACGACTTCAAACCCGCGCTTAAAGATCGAAAAAATGGCGCCAGCCTTTCTACGTTGAGCTGGGCGTAAAGATCTGGAAACGCCTGGGAAACCACGAGCCGGTTTTCCAATGCGTACCCGCAACCTGACGGCGCCTGCGCTCGGTCACTCAATGCCCACCAGGAGCCGTCTGGACCGCGGCCGATGTCCACTGCGTAAAGACGAAGCCACCGCCCTCCTGGCGGTCTTACGCCGCGCATCGCCGCGATGTAGTCCTTCGAGCCGGTAAGAGCGGGGAGGGGGAGCGCGCCTTCGGCTATTAGACGACCTTCCCCATAAACATCAGCGAGGACTCGCTCCATCAACTCGGCGCGCTGTGCGACGCCCGTTGCAATTCCGCGCCACTCCTCCTCCGTCAGGAGCAACGGCATTCGACTGATCGGCCAGACGCGCTCGTCCTTTTCGCCTGCGACTCGGTATGACAGCCCTCGATTTCGAATCCGCCGATCGGCTGTCGCAAAGCTCTGTTGAATTTCGTTCGGCTCATACTCTGCCAGCGCGGATAGCATCCGTCGCCAATGCGGACGGCTCAGGCCATGAGGGTCGATGAATTCGTCTGGAATGCCAGGTAGTGGCGCATAATCGCGGGTCCAGGCTTCAAACCGTTCCAACCCGGAGGTTTTATCGGCTACCGCTGAAGAGAATCGTCCTGGCAAGCGAGCCCCATCGATCCGTGGTTCACGACTCAAACCGCCGCCCGTCCCCGAAAGCGGCCAAGCTCAATATGCCTGCTGTCCGGGCCACAGGCCAGCAAGGATCGAAAATCCCTGATTGCTTGTTTCGGAGACTCGAGGTCGTGACCCGTCATCTTAGTCTTGCGCGCGCACTCTCTGCATGGAACGACCGGTTTGGCGCTTACGCGCCTCCGCGCATTGTGAGGCACAAAAGAATGAACCGTATCCGGGAAATCGCAGCGATATTCATTGTCATGGTTGCAATGTCTTGCTCGGCGAGCGCCGATCCTTCTGACCCAGATCTGATTTTCAGAAAATCGACCACCTTTAAGTTACTGACGCCCAATGACAAACTGGCGGTTTATGGCATTGACGATCCGTTGGTTGATGGCGTTGCATGTCACTACACAAGCCCCGAAAAAGGCGGACTCTCCGGCGCTCTCGGCTTGGCGGAACAGACGTCGGACATTTCGCTGTCGTGTCGACAATATGGTCCAATCAAGTTTAAAGGAACGTTTGCCCAGGGCGATGTTGTCTTCAGTGAGCGCCGGTCGCTCATATTTAAAAAGATGCAAATCGTGAGGGGATGCGATACGAGGCGTAATATTCTAGTTTACATGACCTATAGCGACAAACTGATCGAGGGCTCACCGAAGAACTCGACTTCAACTGTACCGATTCAGCCCTGGGGAGGCGGGGATAACGAAACGCAAAAATGTGCAGATTTCGTACACTAAATCTCTTCGTGGTCAATTGCGCGAGTTAGATTGTCGCGCGCCAAGAGAGATTTGGAGAGCGTTGCTCAGACGCTTTGGAACAGCCGGCGTTGAAACGGTTAAGGTCCGCCACTGGAACCAATTTCGAGCAAGCCCTTCGTCACACTGCCGGTGGTGGGCAGAGTTGGAATGAGGCAGGCTTGCAAGGAGTGGTAGATATCCACTTTGCCAAAGAACGGCCCAGAGCTCGGCCGCAATGCATCGTCAATCTGTGCTCGCCAACCCCCGTTCTCGCGGTCGATGAACCGGGTGGCGATGAAACTCCAAATTTGACGGTACCAGCGCTCGTAAATGGGATCGCCGTAAATCGCATTAAGAAAAGCACTCGCTCCAATCCCTTCGCAACACGGCCACCAATACCGGTCTTGAACTAGGGGATTGCCGTCCCAATCGAGAGTATAAAAAAAGCCTCCTTTGTCATTATCCCACCCATCCCTCACCGCCTGGCCGAATAGCGCCTTCGAACATTGGGGAAGCCAATCTAGTTTCCGGCCGCCAAGCTCCCATAACTGGAGCAGCAGCCGCGACCATTCGAGCCAATGGCCGGGAGTGGTTCCGTAGGGACGAAACGTTGGGTTGCCGGAGTAAGCCCGATTTATGATCCACTGATCTGTGAAATGTTCAGGAAGCCGCCAGACGTTCGCAGCAGCATGGCGACGGACGATGAGGTCGGCAATTCGCTCCGCCATGCTTAGGTATGTGGAATCGTGTGTTGCCTCGAACGCGGCCATTAGCGACTCTGTCAGATGCATGTTCGAGTTTTGGCCGCGATAATTATCGTAGGACCGCCAGTCGCGGGTAAATTCCTCTGCGACCGCCCCGAACTGCTCCTCCCAAAATCGCTCCCTTATGACGGTCGAGACGTCATCGAGAAGTCGGTCGGCGTCTGGGTGGCCCGCGACCTTGGCGCTCGATGCGGCTAAAAGAGCGAATGCGTGACCATACGCCTGTTTGGTGCTGTCTGAAGGCCCGTCATACCCGATGCCCCAATAGTAGCCCCCATGCTCAGGGTCGCGATGGCTGTTCCACAAAAAATCCATTCCATGATCGATGATAACGTCGGCGCCCGGCCGGCCCATCAGATGGGCGATCGCATAGGCGTGAGTGATTCTCGAGGTCGCGAAGAGGTACCGGGCCGGCTTCACTGCCGCACCGTAACCTGGCGCGGTGGGTCGCCCTTTGTCGTCAAGATCGTAGAAGCCGCCGAGAGGGTTGATAATTTTACGCTCGAAAAACGAAAATAGCGCTTCTGCCTCCCGCAAGAGCCAACTCCGGTGGCTCGCGAGTGCGATCCACTTGTGGTTCGGCGACTCAAGGGGAAGATTAACCATGGCGAGCGTTGAGCGTGAGCCTCGTCCCTGCTGGTTTGCGCGATTCGCCGGAATTCATCGCCGGAAGGAAAGCGGATGCTATCCGCGGAAAAACGCTGTTGCTCNNCTAACCGAGCGTATCAAGGCGGGAAAAGAACGAGGCGAGACCGAACGATGAACGTACTAATTCTAGGTTCCGGCGCTCGGGAGCACGCGTTGGCCTGGGCATGCGCCAAGTCGCCTCTAATTGGGAACCTTTTCGTTGCTCCTGGCAATCCGGGTTGCGCAACTGTCGCGCAGACTGTGCCGCTGAGCTTAGCCGATAGCACAAAGGTCATCGCATTTTGTCGAGCGGAATCGATTGATCTGGTGGTGGTTGGGCCCGAAGGCCCTCTGGTGTCCGGACTTGCGGACGATCTCGCAGCCGCGGACATATCGTGCTTCGGGCCGACGAGAGAGGCGGCGAAGCTAGAAGGATCAAAGGGATATGCAAAGGACTTCTGCCGCGAGTTTGGTATTCCGACCGGGGCTTATCGACGATTCCGAGAGCCAAATGAGGCAAAGGAGCATATCCGTAGCCTTGGCGTGCCCATTGTGGTCAAAGCGGACGGACTTGCCGCGGGTAAGGGCGTTGTCGTCGCGAACACGCCGGAGGAGGCGGAGGGTGCAGTTGACACCCTTCTGTCCATGGGAGCGGCGATCGTGGTCGAGGAGTTCCACGAGGGCGAGGAGGTCTCATTCTTCGCTCTATGCGACGGCGTTACCGCTATTCCTTTCGCTAGCGCGCAAGATTACAAGCGTGTGGGGGATGGGGATACGGGGCCGAATACCGGCGGAATGGGCGCCTATTCTCCGCCGCCTCTAATGACTCCGGAATTGACCCAACGCGTCATGCGCGAAGTGATCGCGCCAACTTTGCGCGGAATGAACGAAAGAGGATCGCCCTTTCGAGGCGTGCTATTTGCAGGCTTGATGGTCGATGTACATGGTCCGAAAGTAATCGAATTCAATGTCCGGTTTGGGGATCCGGAGGCGGAGGTTATCCTNNCCGCGCCTAAAGGACGACTTGCTGCCGCTTCTTGTCGCTTGCGTGAACGGGACTCTGAGCGGCGACCCTCCGAGGTTTTACTCGGATGCGGCGCTGGTCGTCGTAATGGCGGCCCGAGGATATCCCGGCGAACCGGTTCGCNNGTTCGAGAATCAATGGGATCGAAGATGCGGAGGCAGCGCCCGGGGTGGTTGTCTTTCATGGCGGCACACGCGAGGTTGACGGGGCGATATTCGCCGACGGCGGCCGCGTATTAGCGATTACTGCGCTCGGCAGCAATGTTGCTGAAGCGCAAAGGCGAGCATACGGGGCCGTGGATCGCATAAAATGGCCGGAGGGATTCTGCCGACGCGATATTGGTTGGCGGGCGATAGGCCGAGAAAGCGAATAGCAGGCGCTGTGGACGGAAGCCGCGATCA
>PLUH01000139.1:4234-4355 GCA_003164825.1 Hyphomicrobiales bacterium | reverse complement strand
GCGGGTCTCGGGATCGCTCCGCGCGAGCCCGATCCCGACCGCTATCAGCGGACTTTCGCCCATTGCGACGTCCTGATCGTCGGCGCCGGCCCGGCGGGTCTGGCGGCGGCGCTGGCCGCGA
>PLUH01000139.1:0-4202 GCA_003164825.1 Hyphomicrobiales bacterium | reverse complement strand
CGCCGCGCTTCGAGAGCGGCCCAACCTGCGCCTGATGACGCGAACGCAAGCCTTCGGCTATTACGCGCAGAATTTCGTCGCCCTCAACGAGCGCATCGCCGAACCCAACCTCATCGCCGATCCCGACCTGCCGCGCGAGCGGCTGTGGCAGATTCGCGCGCGCCAGGTGGTGCTGGCGACCGGCGCGATCGAGCGTCCGCTGGTGTTCCCGGATAACGACCGCCCGGGCGTGATGCTCGCCGACGCCGCGCGGCGCTATTGCCGTCAGTATGGCGTCAAGGTCGGCGAGCGCGTGGTCGTCGCGACGGCGCATGACGGGGCCTATCGCGCCGCGCTCGACCTGAAAGCTGCAGGCGTCAATGTCGCGCTGATCGCCGATCTGCGCCGTGAGGCGAAAGGACCGTTGCCGGAGGCCGCGCGCGCCGCCGGCCTTGAGGTCGCGGCCGGGTCGGAGATCGTCGGCGTCGACGGGCGTCTTCGCGTCAAGGCCGTGCGCCTGAACGTCGCCGGTGCAAGGCGGACTGTCGCCTGCGATGCGATTCTGATGTCGGGCGGCTGGACGCCTTCGGTGCATCTCTTCTCGCAATCGCGCGGCAGACTCGTCTTCGACGACGCGCTGCAAGTGTTCAGGCCGGGAGCGTCTGCGCAGCGCGAGCGGTCGGCCGGAGCCTGCAACGCGACCTTCGACCTTGCGGGCGCGCTCGCGGAAGGCGATGCAGCGGGGCGCGCGGCGGCGGCCGCCGCCGGTTTCGCCGCCTCTTTTTCCTCCCCCCTTGTGGGGGAGGATCAAGGAGGGGGGTCGCGCCGCCCTCCGGGATTGGCGGGCGGGCCACCCGACAATCGCGTCGGTCCGCGCGACCCCCCACCCCTACCCGCCCCCGCAAGAGGGGGCGGGGGCGCCAACGCCGCCGCCGACCGCCGCGCCAAGGCGTTCGTCGATTTCCAGAACGACGTGTGCTCGAAGGACGTCGATCTGGCGGTGCAGGAGGGCATGCGCTCGATCGAACACATCAAGCGCTACACCACCACCGGCATGGCGACCGACCAGGGCAAGCTCTCGAACATGAATGCGCTCGCGATCGCCGCCGCGGCGCTGGCGAAGCCTATCCCTGATGTCGGCCTGACGACCTTCCGGCCGCCCTATACGCCGGTCAGTTTCGGCGCCTTCGCCGGCCCGGCGCGCGGCGACCTGTTCGATCCGATCCGCCGCACGCCCATTCACGACTGGGCGGCCGAGAACGGCGCCAAGTTCGAGGACGTCGGGCTTTGGAAGCGCGCCTGGTATTTTCCCCGTGGCCGCGAATCGATGCACGAGGCGGTCGCGCGCGAATGCCGGACGACCCGGGAAAGCGTCGGCCTGTTCGACGCTTCGACGCTCGGCAAGATCGAGGTCGTCGGCCCCGATGCGGCGGTCTTCCTCGAGCGCATATACGCCAATGCGTTCCAGAAGCTCGAAGTCGGCCGTTGCCGCTATGGCCTCATGCTGAGCGAAGCGGGTTTTCTCATGGACGACGGGGTGATCGCGCGCCTCAAGCCCGACCGCTTCCATGTAACGACGACGACCGGCGGCGCGCCCGCCGTGCTCGCCCAGATGGAGGACTATCTCCAGACCGAGTTCACCGATCTCAAGGTCTGGCTCACTTCGACGACCGAGCAATGGGCGACGATCGCGGTCCAGGGGCCGAAAGCGCGCGATTGCGTCGCCCCGCTCATCGATGGCGTCGATCTCGCCAACGAAGCTTTTGCCCACATGACCGTGCGCGAGGCCTGCGTCTGCGGCGTTCCGGCGCGGCTCATGCGGGTGAGCTTCACCGGCGAACTCGGCTACGAGATCAACGTGCCCTCGCATTTCGGCCGCGCCGTTTGGGAAGCAGCGTGGGGCGAGGTCGAGAAACGCGGCGGCTGCGCTTATGGCACCGAGGCGATGCACGTGATGCGGGCCGAGAAGGGTTTCGTTATCGTCGGCCAGGAGACCGATGGAACGGTGACGCTCGCCGACCTCGGCCTCGACTGGGCGATCGGGAAGATGAAGAAGGATTTCGTCGGCAAGCGCTCGCTTGCCCGCCCCGACATGCTGGCGGCGAATCGCAAGCAGCTGGTCGGGCTCCTGACCGACGATCCGGCGATCGTGCTCGAAGAGGGCGCGCAGGTGACGGAAAGCGCGAAGCCGCCGACCGGCTCGTCCGCGCTCGGCCACGTCACCTCGTCCTACGCAAGCGCTGCTCTGGGCCGCTCGATCGCGCTCGCGCTCATCGCCGCGGGGCGCTCGCGCATCGGCGCCAAGCTCAATGTGCCGATGCCGGGCGGCGCGATTCCAGTGACGGTTACGGCGCCGATCTTCTACGACAAGCCGGGAGCGCGCCTTCATGTCTGATGCAGCGCTCAGCATCCGCTCGCCGCTGCAGGGTCTTGCCCTTCCTGCGGGTCCGCGATTCGCCTTGTCCGAGGCGCCGCCGGCCGCGCGTTTCATCCTGCGCGGCGGCGAGGGCGCCCGCGTCGCCTGCGGCATCGCCTTTGGCGCCGAGCCGCCGTCGAGGCTGGGGCCGGCGGGCGAAGGCGTTCGCCGCGCGGCTCTCTGGCTCGGCCCGGACGAATGGCTCATGATTGCGGACGGCGCCGATGCGGCTCCGCTTGGCGAAATGCTCGAATCCGTGCTCGACGGGACCGCCCACAGCCTGGTCGACGTCTCGCATCGCCAGATCGGGCTCATCGCCAGCGGACCGGCGGCGGCGCGCGTCCTCAACGCCGGCTGCCCGCTCGACCTCGATCCTCGCGCCTTTCCGGTCGGGATGGCGACGCGCACGCTCTACGACAAGGCGGAAATCGTGCTCTGGCGCCGCGGCGAGAGCGCGTTCCACGTCGAGGTCTGGCGCTCGTTTGCGCCCCACGTCGCCGCATCGCTTATCGAGGCCGCCCGCGGCGCGGCGGAGTGGTAGGGGGCGCTTCTTCAAGTCCGGGCGGAGGGCGCGACCGAGCCTGATGGGCCCTCGCGAAGCTGGCGCACGACGACCTGGGCGACCTCCGCCGCCGGAATTCCGCCCGCTGGATCACGCCCCATCGCCTGCAGCGTCTCGGCGACCCAGCCCGGCGAGACCGCGTTGACCCGCACGGATATAGACGGCTCCGCGGCGGCGGCGCGCACGAACGCCTCGACGGCGGCGTTGACGGTGGTGATGATCGCGCTCCCGGGAGAGGGATATTGCGCCGCCAGACCGGTCGTGAGGGTGATCGCGCCGCCGGACTTAACGTTTTTCACTCCGTAGCGCACGACATTGACCTGACCCAGCAATTTGTTGGCGAGAGAAAACGTCCAGTCCTCGTCGGTCAGTTGATCCCACGGCTTGTAGCGCGCAGCTCCGCCCGTGCAAACGATGCCGTCCAGTTCGCCAACGCGTTCGAACAGCGCGGCGAGCGATTTCGGGTCCGAAATGTCGACCCGCTCGCCCGAATTGCGCGAGGCGCGGATACAATGCACCTCGCCGAGCGCCTCAACCACCCGCTCTCCAATCAGGCCGGCGGCTCCGATGACGAGGATCTTGCTCACACGGCTCTCCTTTACGATCTCGCCCTAAGCGTCGCGGAACTGAGCCGCGTTTGCAAGTCCGCGCCGGGCCTTCATCGCTCGGCGTCAAATCCAGCGCCGAGCTTTTCGACGGCTCCGCCGCCGCTGCGCGCACGAAAGCCTCGACGGCGGCGTTGACGGTGGTGATGATCGCGCTCCCGGGAGAGGTATATTGCGCCGCCAGACCCGTGGTGAGGGTCATGGCGCCGCTGGGCCGGACGCTCTTCATTCCGTAGCGCACGACATTGACCTGACCCATGAGCTTGTTGGCCAGGGAAAACACGACCCGCGCGCCGATCAGACCTGCAGCGGCGATAACGAGTATCTTGCTCAAGAACGTTCTCCATGACGGTCTGATCGCCACAGAGATGGAGGCGCCTGGGCCTGATCGCCGTCTTATCGGCGCTCGGCCTTGTCGCGCGCGTTCTCCTAAGTTTCGCGTCAGCTCCCTCGCGACGGCTCTGTCCTGAGCTCATCGCGTAGCTCCCACACCTCGGCGATCAGCGCATGTATCCATTCAGGAGGGCACACCTGAGTCCTGAAAATATAGCGCACGCGCTCGGCCTGCATCTTCTGCTCAATCTTGAACAGTTGTTCATCGGTCAGACGTCGTTCGACTGTTTCGGGCATACTCTCACCT
>PLUH01000326.1 GCA_003164825.1 Hyphomicrobiales bacterium | reverse complement strand
GGTCGCGGTTCGCGCCGTCCGCTTGAAAGACGCCGTAACGAACGCCAAATTCAGGCGAAGAATCCCGGCCCTTCCCAGGGCTTCAACACAAGGAACGGTCAAATGCCAACTTCAACCGAACGGGCGGTTCTCGCCGGCGGGTGTTTCTGGGGCATGCAGGACTTGATCCGCCGCTTTCCGGGCGTCATCTCGACGCGGGTCGGCTACACCGGCGGCGAGGTTCCCAATGCGACCTACCGCAACCACGGCAGCCACGCCGAGGCGATCGAGATCACCTTCGATCCGGCGAAGATCAGCTACCGCAGACTGCTCGAGTTCTTTTTCCAGATCCACGATCCGACGACCCGGAACCGACAGGGCAATGACGTCGGCGCGAGCTACCGCTCCGCGATCTTTTTCACCAACGACGAGCAAAAGCGCGTGGCGCTCGACACCATCGCCGACGTTGAGGCCTCAGGCCTATGGCCGGGCAAGGTGGTGACCGAAGTCGCGCCCGCGGGCCCGTTCTGGGAAGCCGAGCCCGAGCATCAGGATTATCTCGAGCGCTATCCGAACGGCTACACCTGCCACTATGTCCGCCCCAACTGGGTCCTGCCGAAGCGGGCGGCGGCGGCGGAATAGCGGGGATTTCAGCGCTTCGCCGGCTCGATCGGCTCGATGCGCGTCGAGGTCACGGCCGGGCTAAGCCCGGCTGTGACTCATCGGCCGCTGGTCAGTAGGGGTGGTAGTAGTGGTGATGATAATAGGCGTAGTGATGATGGTAATAGCGGTGATTGGTCATTGAATTTCCGATCGCCGCGCCACCGACCCCGCCTACCACCGCGCCGATCGGACCACCGACAAGAGCCCCGCCGACTGCGCCCGTAACCCCTCCGGTCACCGCGCCGCTCTGGTCGGCAAACGCCGCCGGAGAAGCGGCGCAGATCAGCGTCGCAGCCGCTACGCCAAGCATCCATCTAGACATGTAACCCTCCATTGAATCGGGCGGAACTTGCCGGCGACTGCCGGGCGGCTCTGCCTCTCGGGTTCCATTCAACGGCTGGAGGGCCGAAAGGTTCCTGCGCCGGTTGCCGCGCCTCCCCGGGGGTTGGCCCGGTTGCCGATCAATGCGCCTTCAGGATTTCGCCGCGCCGCTCCGGGCTGAAGCGGATGCAGANNGAGGCGAGGAAATTGCCGGCCTGATAGACGAACGCCGGAACGGTGGCGCGCGCCGCGCCGGGCGCCAACTCGTTGAGATGGGCGGGGATCACGCCCCACGCCCCCTGCACCGCGACCTGCATGATGAAGGCGCCGATCGCCAGCAGGACGGGCGTTGCGGAAAACGCCCAGAGGTAGATGGCGGGGAGAGCGATGATCGCCGCTATGGTGATCGCATTGACGCGGCCGATCTTCTCCGAAAAATGGCCGAACGTGAGGCCGCCGGCGATGGCGCCGAGATTGGCGACGATGACGATCCAGCTCACCGTGGCGGGATCGAAATTGTGCTGTTTCTGCAGGAAGGTCGGATAGAGGTCCTGCGTGCCGTGGCTGAACAGGTTGAAGCACATCATCAGCACGACCATGTAAATGACGAGGCCCTTGTGGTCAGAGATCGTCGCCCACAGTGGCGGCTTCGCATGCGCCTTCGACGCCTCGAATGCTGGTGATTCAGGCACGCCGCTGCGGATGAACAGCACGACGAAGGCGGGCAGGACGCTGAGCAGGAACATCGCCCGCCAGCCAACCGTGTAGTCGCCGAACGTGCGGCCGAAGAGCAACCCGTTGGCGACCGCGGCGAGCAAGAAGCCGGTCGGATATCCGCATTGCAGAATCCCGGACACCATGCCGCGCGCCTGCGGCGGAATGGACTCCATCGCCAGCGAGCTGCCGAGGCCCCATTCGCCGCCCATGGCGATCCCGAACAGGGCGCGCAGGATCAGGAACACAATGAGATTCGGCGAGAAGGCGGCAAGTGCGCCAAAAATCGAAAAGAGGAGGATGTCGAGCATCAGCGCCGGCTTGCGTCCCCAGCGGTCGCCGAGGCGGCCGAAGATGAAGGCGCCGACGAAACGCATCGCCAGGGTCAGGAACAGCGCGTAGGCGACCGCCGAGATCTCGACGCCGAACTCCTTGGCGATATCCTTGAGCAGGAAGGTCAGGAGGAAGAAATCGAACGCGTCGAGCATCCAGCCGAGAAAGGCGGCGGCGACCGTCTTCTTCTGATCCCCTGTAAGGTTCATCGTCGCCCTCCCTTGGCTTCGGCCCTCGCTCCAGGCCGTCGCAATTTTGTCATAGCAGCGATTCGATCCATACGCGCGGCCCGAGATCGGCACAAGCCGAACGGCCGGTTTCCTCGTTCTGCGACGAGATCGTACGGGCGATGGAGGCGCGGTTTGATCCTCGGCTCATCGATTCCGTGGCGTCCGGGCCACCGCGACCGCGACTACGCCTCAATGTTTCCCCGGCTGGACGGTATCGTCAGCGTCCATTACCTCCCGAACGCCTGCCCCTGGAGCATTCCCCATGTTCACCTGTGTCCCGGCGGAGTCGATTTCTGAAGGCGGCGTTCGCGGTTGCCTTTGCCATCGGCCGGAAATTCAGACGCTGACGCGCCGGATCGACGCCCAGCTTTCGCGACGCGGCTTCGTCGCCGGCGCGGGGGCGTCGATCGCGGCGCTCGGCCTGCCTGGCCGAGCCAGGGCGCAGGCCGCGACAGAGCCGCCGCGGCCGATCGTGTTCACGAATTTCCTGCTGTTCGACGGCAAACCCGGCGGTGTGCGCGAAGGGCTCCGCCTCCTCGTCGAGGGCGGCCGGATCAAGTCCGTCGCCGCGGGCGGTCAGCCGGCGCCGGAAGGCGCGCGTACGATCGATTGCGGCGGCCGGGTCGTCATGCCAGGGCTGATCGACGCCCACTGGCACTCCGTGTTCGCCGCGTTGCCGGTTTCGAGCCTGTTCGCCGCCGATGTCGGCTACATCTTTCTCGCCGCGAGCGCCGAGGCCGAGCGCACGCTGATGCGCGGCTTCACCACCGTACGCGATCTCGGCGGTCCTTCTTTCCCGCTCAAGCAGGCGATTGACGAAGGCATTGTGTTGGGTCCCCGCATTTATCCGTGCGGCGCCATGATCACCACCACCGGGGGCCATGGCGACTTGCGTCCGCTGCAGGACATTCCAAGGAGTCCCGGCGGCCCGCTGAGCCCGATGGAGGAAACCGGCGGCGCGATGATCGCCGACAGCGCGGACGAGGTGCGCCTGCGCGTGCGCGAACAGCTCCTGCAGGGCGCTTCCCAGATCAAGCTCGTCGGCGGAGGAGGCGTGTCGTCGCCGCGCACTTCGCTTGACATGACGACATTCAGCGAACCGGAGTTGCGGGCGGGGGTCGAGTCCGCCGCCGACTGGAACACCTATGTCGCCGTGCACGCCTATGCGCCCCAGACGATCCAGCGGGCGATCGCAGCGGGAGCGCAATGCATCGAACACGCCCATCTCATGGACGAGCTGACGGCGAAGCTAATGGCGGACAAGGATATCTGGCTCAGCATTCAGCCGTTCCTCGGCGACGAGGACACCGGTGTCCTCACTGGCCAGAGCCGCATCAACCAGCTTCAGGTTTTCGCCGGCACGGACACAGCCTATGCGCTGGCGAAAGCGCATAAGATCAGGACGGCGTTCGGCTCGGATCTCTTGTTTTCAAGTCGGCTGGCGGCGCGCCAGGGCGTAATGCTGACCCATCTCAGCCGCTGGTACGCAAACGCGGAAATCCTGACGATGGCGACCGCAACCAACGGCGAGTTGCTCGCCATGTCGGGCCCGCGCAATCCCTATCCCGGCAAGCTCGGGGTCATCGAAGAGAATGCGCTCGCGGATCTCTTGGTCGTCGACGGCAATCCGATCGACGATATCGGCCTTATCGCGGCGCCCGAGAAGACGCTCGCGCTCATCATGAAGGACGGCAAGATCGTCAAGGACACCCTCACTGTCCCGCGGCCCTAGCGTCTTCGGCTGGGAGCGAGGGTCGCGGCGGCGCGAGCGGGTGGATGAATTGGCCGGCGAGCGAGTCGGGCATCGGCTCATCGATTCCGTAGCGTTCCGGCCATGCGTTCGGCAGGTAATGGGTGCCGAAGATGCGATCGAGCACGGGGAGCATCGAGGCGTAGTTGCAGTCGCGCCGCTTGCCGCCACGGGTGTGATGCCAGTGGTGGAAGCCCGGCGTGGTCAGAAACCATTCGAACCGCCCCAGACGCCATCGGACATTGGAATGGATGAAATATCCCCACGCCGATCCGATGATGAGGACGATGGCCGCAATGAGACCGTCGCCGAAGCGGACAGGATTTGCGAGCCCCAGAGCGTAGACCGGCGTCAGCATGGCCATCCGCGACCACACCAGGTCGACCGGATGCATGCGGGTGTTGACGAGAAAATCGAGCTCCTCGGCGCTGTGATGCACGGCGTGGAACCGCCAGAGGAACGGAATCTGGTGGCTAAGGCGATGCGCCCAGTAATATGCGGTCTCCCCCACCGCCATCGTGGCGCAGGCCTTGAGCCAGATCGGCCAGCCGGCGATCGTCGCCGGGACGCCGCCCGGGATGGCGCGATGGATCGCCAGGACCGCAAGCGAAATCGGCGCGCCGAGCACGAGGCCGGGCAAGAGCCCGTTGAGAAAGTAATAGCCGAGGTCGACAGCGAACTCCTTGCGGAAGATCTTCTGGCGGCGCAGCGCGAAGATCCGCTCGATCGGCGCGAAGACCGCGGCGAAGACCGCCAGCCACACGGCGAGCCGGGCCGCGGCAAAAAGGAGGACGAAGAGGTCTTGGTAGGGTTCTGCGGCCATTTGAGGCGTCCGTTGGACCCGGCAGTTGGCTCGCTCTCGGATGTTAGAGTCTGCGCGTGGATGTAGCCGGGGCGCGAAAGGCAACCAAGCCGCTCGCGAGCAAGCGGCCTGGCTCCAATGTCAGGGTTACGCCGCCATGTTCACACGATCGAAATCGCGGCCCTGCGTCGCCTACGCAAACCCGAGTAGCCGAGACCGGCGAAGCCGGCCAGCATCATCGCCCAGGTCGACGGCTCCGGAACCGCCGTCAGCGACACGCCATCGAGCAGCGAGAAAGGCGGCGAGCCGCTGGCGCCCGGATTGTTTATTGCACAGTTTAGAAAGTTGGAATCGCAACCTCCCATCCCGTTGTCAACGAACGTCAGGAGGTTCGGGTTCGGCCCGAGGCCTTCATAGGTGAAAGTCACCGACTCGGTCATCCAGCCGGAGAACCCGTGGCTGGAGAGGTCAATCGTTGGAGTCGCAACAATCGTCTCGCTGCCGAGGGTCACGACCCATTGGTCCGTGGTGTTGCCGCTATAAAGATACTGCTGCGCCGCGGCATAGTCGAAGGTGAGGGTATACTGGTCGCCAACCGTGAGGCCGCTGATCTCCTGGTTCAGCGCCGACGGCTGGAAGGTC
Source organism: Hyphomicrobiales bacterium (assembly GCA_003164825.1). GTDB lineage: Bacteria > Pseudomonadota > Alphaproteobacteria > Rhizobiales > Beijerinckiaceae > Roseiarcus. The sequence goes on along the minus strand of PLUH01000326.1, from coordinate 21,336 downwards.
GAATCGACGCCGTAGAAGTAACTTCCCGCGGGACTTCCGTCGGCCGAGCTGCCCCACAGAGGCAGCGTGGCGGGGCCGCCAGGATTCCCGTACTGGGAGGTCGGTCCGACGGCGGCGTTCGTCGTGGTGAAGCTGTTGGCGTTGCCAAAGATGAACGCGTAGCCCGCCGGGTAGCTGGAATTGGTCCCCGTCACCGTCCAGCCGTTCGCCGTCGTGCCAGGGGCGCCGGAGCTCTGGCCGCCTGCCGAGCCCGGAAGCGGTTGATTGAACTGACCGGCGCCAAAGTTGTCTTCGAAGCTGCCGTTCGTGACGAGGTTGCCGGCGAACGCAGGCGAGGAGAGGGCGGCCGCAACAGCGGCGGCGCCCAAAGCAAGTCTATGATTCAAGGTAAGTCCCTCCTTTGGAAAATGCGCCAAGCCAGGCGCATCGCGACGTGGCTAACCACCCGCATCCAAAGGCCAGTCACAACCTGAAGGGTGTAGTCCCGTTAGCGATACGTCAAGCTAATTTCCACATCAGGCGGAAGAGGTTCTAATCATGGTTAATCCGCTGGAGGAGTGCGTCGCTGGGTTGCCGCACATGACCAATGCGGCGGTTATACGAGCATCGCTGAGGACTTGGCCGGCCAAGCGCGACCCATCAGGCGCCGTCGGCAACATCGAGTGCGGGTCGACGATCGCGTGGGCGGACGACCGCCAAGGAGCGACAAGCCGCTGACGGAGGGCTCGACGAACTTCGCTTTACAACCGAAGGTTAGTCAGCGGGTTGTTTCGAACGAACGTCTTCGCGACCGGTTGCGTCGTCATGTCGAGCGGACCCATTCCCGCCTCGACAGCCGCCTCGCCGCGATCTAAGAGCGCAGCCGAGGGTAGGGAGCTGGGGAAGCGGGCGGCTCACGATGATCATCGCCATCGACGGCCCCGCGGCCTCGGGTAAAGGCACGATCGCGCGCCGGATTGCGGCGCATTACGGGCTGCCGCATCTCGACACCGGGCTGCTTTACCGCGCGACCGCCGCCGCCCTCATCGCCGACGACCGCAACCTCTACGACGAAGCCGCGGCGGTTGCCGCTGCGCGGGGACTGGGCCTCAGCGATTTCGACGATGCGACGTTGCGCACACGCCAGATGGGCGAGGCTGCGTCTGTCGTCGCGGCGATGCCCGGCGTCCGCGCGGCGCTCATCGAGGCGCAACGCGCGTTCGCATCCTGGCCAGGCGGCGCGGTCCTCGACGGCCGGGACATCGGCACGGTCGTCTGTCCGGAAGCAGACGTGAAGATCTTCGTCACCGCCAGCGCGGCGACGCGGGCGCAGCGCCGCGCGCTCGAATTGATCCGGAGCGGCGAAAAGGCCGACTACGAGGCGATTCTGGCCGACATCATCCGCCGCGACGCCCGCGACTCCGGGCGCGCCGCCGCGCCGTTGCGTCGAGCCGACGACGCGGTCCAGCTCGACACGACCCATCTCGGGATTGACGCCGCCTTCGCCGAAGCGCTCAGCATCGTAGAGGCAGCGAGGATCAGGGCATAGCGCGGCGCGCGTGCGCCGCCCCTTGTGCTCAATCCCCGCCGCTCAGGCCGCAGCGCCTTGGGCGAGGCGGCTCTGCGTTGCGCGCAACCGTTCGATGGCGCTGTCGATTTCGCCCCGCTGCCGCTCCAGATGGCCGATCTGGGTGACGATCTGCTGCGCATTGAGCTGATCCTCGAGGTCCGGCGTCTCCGTCGCCCCCTTGCCGCCGATCAGGTCCTGGATTTCGGTCAGGGTGAAGCCGAGCTTCTTGCCCTTGAGGATCATCTCCATCCGGACGCGGTCGGCGCCGCGATAAAAGCGGGCGTTGCCCTCGCGGCGCGGCTTGATCAGGCCGCGATCCTCATAGAACCGCAACGTGCGCAAGCTGACGCCGAACAGTCGCGACATCTGGCTGATGGTCATCTCCGACTGCGCCGAATCGGACGCAGAGCGGCCTTCTCCTCCGAGCAGTGCGGCCGAAGTCCCTACACTTGGGTGATTTAACGATGATATCCGGCTCATAGCCTCTCCTTTCGTCGGCGCCGTTGCGTTCGCGCCTTGGTGATTCGCGCGCCTCTGCGCGATTCGCTCCATCTATGCCTGAGCGAATCCAGATTGCAATCAAAAGTTGCAACAACTCACACATACAACTCAAGGGCCGGCGCGCCTTCGCGCCGCCCGAGCCCGAAGCGCCCTTAACCAATTCTTCACCACGACCGCCGAAACAATTGTCCTGCGCCGTCGCCCCTGGAGCGCGCGACGATTCGCGGCCGCCGGCGATGGGCGAGGACATGAACAAAGCGATGGCGTGGACGATCGCGGGGGTGGGGCGGCGGACTCAGGACGCCGCCGAGGAAGCCGCCCGTCGCGCCGGCATGCGTCTTGACGATTGGCTAGATGAAGCGATCGCCGACCAGGCCGCCCTCGCGCAACGCGCGCCGCCGCAAGACAATGAAGCCGAAGACGAGCGGCTCGGCGCGGCCGCGGGACGCCTCGAACGCATCGCGCGGCGAATAGGGGGAGCGCGCGAACCGCAGGCGCCGGGGATTCCGGACTCTTTCGATTCGGCGATCGAGCGCTTCGAGGCGAGGCTCTCACGCGCCGAAGCGCGGACGGCGCGCGCGTTCGAATCGGTCGCCCAGATTATTGAGCGCTCGAATACGGCGCGCGACGCCGACCGGCAGGCGCTGATCGATGCGGTCCGGCGGCTCGAAGCGATCAACACCCGCTGGAGCGGCCCAACTCAAACCGGCGAGTGGGCGGCGCCGAAGCCGCCGCGCGATCTCAAGGCCGCCGTGTCGCAGATCGCCATGCGCCGCCAGGAGCTCGGCGTTGGCGTCGCCGCGCCCGCGCCCGGCCCGGACGCGGGGGCGCGCGCGGAGACCCCTCCGGCAGCGACCGAGTTCGACTCGCCGCCCGCCATCGCGGAATCCGCCCTCGCATCGACGCTGCCGGAATCGTTGCGCGACGACATTCGCGCCCTCGCGCTCACGCTTGACGACCTCCGGCGCGAGCAAAGCGATCCGCCCGGCTCTGCTGTCGATTTCGGCGCCATGCGGGCGGAGATCGCGGCAATGAGCCAGAGCCTCGCCGACCTTGCGCCGCGCAATGCGGTGGTCGCGCTCGAAGGCGCGATCGGCGACCTCATGCAGCGCGTCGAGATGGTGCGCCAGGACGGCGCCGGCGAATCGCTGCTCGCTCCGCTCGAGGCGATGGCGGCCGAATTGCGCGCGGCGCTGAAGACGCACGACCCGCAGACCGTCGCCGCCGGGCTCGAACGCGAGATCCGCGTCATCGCCGGCAAGATCGACAGCCTTACGGCGATGGCGATCAAACCCGAGACGTTCGAGCGCATCAGGCGGCAAACGGAGGAGGTGCGCAACCTCCTCGCTTCCGCCGCTTTGCGCACCGCGCCGCTCGAGCGGATGGAACGGCGGATCGGCGAACTCGCCGACCGCGTCGAGGAACTCGGCGCAAGCCCCGCGCCCCATTTTGAGTCGGCCGAGATCACCGCGTTTCTGGCCGAAGCGCGGCGGCAGATCGAACGCTCCACGCCGCCCGAGGCGCTGGCGTCGATCGAGCGGCGTCTGGGAGAGATCGCAGCGCGTCTCGATGAGGAGATCGCTCGCCCGAGCGCTCCGGCCGCGATCGATCCGCGCCCGTTCGACGACTTGGCGCGACGGATCGACGACGTGCGTCAATCGCTCGAAGCGCGCGCGCCGGCTGCGGTCGACACCGGCCCGATCGAAAAGCTCATCCGCGATCTCGACGCCAAACTCGAAGCCGCCGGCCCCACGGACGCGGACGCGCGCGCGCTTCGATCGATGGCGGCCGAGATTAGCGTCAAGCTCGATCGGCTCGCCGACTCCGACGCCGGCGTGCGCTGGCTCGAGCCGGTTCTGAGCGAATTCGGCGTCAAGCTCGATCGGCTCGCCGACGCCGAGATCGGCGCGCGCTGGCTTGAGCCGGTTCTCAGCGACCTCGGCGCACGGCTCGATGCGGTCGCCTCCCCGGTCGATCTCAATCCGATCGAGACCCTGCTGCATACGCTCGAGGCCAAGCTCGAGGCGAGCGGTCCTCCGCTCGTGGATCGGGAGATCGCCGTGCGCGTCGCCGACGAGGTCGCTCGTCGTCTTCAGGATTTCAACCCCGGACACGACGATTCGGAGGCTCTTGCCCGGCAGATCGCCACTATTTACGATCGCATCGACGCGCTGGCGGCGAAGGCCGTCCAGGCCGACGATCTGGAGCCGGTGGTGCAGGAGCTGCTCGAGAGGTTGCGTAAGGCTGAGGCGGCGCCGAGCTCTCACGCGTCGGAAACGTTGGCCGCATTCCATGCCGCGCTCGGCGCCCATCTGTCCGAGCTCAGAGCCGAGCAGGCGAGCGCCGACCGGCGCACCCAGTCGCGTCTTACGGAGTTGCAGGGCGTTCTGGAGACCTTGGTCGCGCGCCTCGCGAGCATCGAGAGCGAGCTTGCGGGCGACATCGACGACGAGCTGCGGCCGCCGGCGGGCGCGACAAACCCCAGACCGGCCGCCGGCTCGGCGCTGCCGGGCGTCGACGCGCTCGGCCCCGAGGTGACTCAACGCGCGGCCCAGGCTAAGGCCGCTGGGGCCGCCGACGACCAGTCGTCTCAACCGCAGAGCGGCGAGGACTTCCTGATCGAGCCCGGCGCGGGCGCGCCGCAACGCGCGCGAGAAGCGCGCGAACTGGCGCTGATGATCGGGCCCAAGACCAATCCCGCGGTCAGCGCTCATATCGCCGCGGCGCGCCGAGCCGCACAGGCGGCGCTGGCGGAAAGCGACGGGGCGGCGGCGAGCGGCCGCGGCTCCAAGGCCTCTGGCCCGGAACAGGCGCCGCTAGCCGCGCGCGGCGTCCAAAACGCCAGGGCGTTCTACGCCAGCCATAAGCGCACCGTGCTGCTCGGCGTCGCACTCGCGATCGCGGCGACGGTCGCCGTGCGCGCCGTCGGGGTGCGGGCGCCGTTTCTGCAACGGTCAGAATTGGACGGGCAGGCGGTCAAGGCCGCCAAGGTCGAGGCCTCGCCGCTCAAGCCGCCCGCGCTTGCCGGCGCGATGAAGCCGATCAACCCGGCGGTCGACCGGGCGCCAACCGCTTCGATTCCTCAACCGCCCACCAAGCCGGACGCGGCCGTCCTTCCGCAGGGCGCGCCTTCGCCAGCCGAGCTGCTTGCGGCGATCCCATCCGGGATTTCCTCGAGCCTGCGCGACGCTGTCGCCGCTGGCGCTCCGGCGGCGCAATACGAGCTCGCGCTGCGCCTGTTCGAAGGCCGCGGGCTGCCCAAGGATCAACCAGCGGCCGCGCGCTGGTTCGAGCGCGCCGCCTCGCTCGGCCTCGCCCCGGCGCAGTATCGGCTCGGTTCGATGCTCGAGAAGGGCATTGGCGTCCCTCCCGATCGCGCGGCGGCCAAAGGCTGGTATCTCAAGGCGGCGGAAGCCGGCAACGCGCGGGCCGCCCATAATCTGGCAGTCATGGACGCCGAGCCGGCCGGCGACGAGCCGGACTACGTCGAAGCGGCCAAATGGTTCCGTAAGGCGGGCGAGTTCGGCGTCCGCGACAGTCAGTACAACCTCGCGATCCTGTACGCCCGCGGCCTGGGAGTGGAGCAGGACCTGCGCCAGTCGTGGATGTGGTTCTCGCTCGCCGCTCAGCAGGGCGACGCGGACGCCGCCAAGAAGCGCGATGAGGTCGCCGCCAAGATGGACCCGGTCTCGCTCGCCGCCGCGGCGGAAGCCCTGGCGAGATTCAAGTCCCTCAAGCTCGATCCGGCGGCCAACGAGGTCACGGCCCCGCCGGGCGGCTGGGACGCCGGGCCGGGGATGGCCCCCACGAGCGCCCCCATGAGCCAATCCCCGCCGGCGATCGGGGGCGCTCGTCAGCAAACGCCTCTTTGACGGAACGTCCGGGGCGCTGGGCTCTGTTCCCCGCCGTCCCGGACCTCCCGTCATCGCGCTTCAAGGTTGCCGCGAGGACGACATGGAACCCCCGCTCGCAGGCGCCGAGCCCCGGCTGCGCTTGCGCCTCATCGGCCTGACCGATCTGCACGCCAATCTCTATCCGTACGATTATTATCGTGATCGTCCGGACAACTCGGTCGGCCTCGCGCGCGCCGCCTCGCTGATCGCTGAGGCGCGAAGCGAATGCTCCAACTGCCTCCTGTTCGACAACGGCGACATTCTCCAGGGCACGCCGCTCGGCGACTTCGCCGCCGCGGCGATCATCAGGGACGCAAGCGCGATCCATCCCGTGATCGCCGCCATGAACAGGCTCGACTACGCAGTCGCCACGCTCGGCAACCATGAGTTCAACTATGGCCTCGAGGCGCTCGAGCGCGCGTATGCGCAGGCGCGCTTTCCCGTCGTCTGCTGCAATGTCTTGAGACCCGACGGCTCGCCCTGGTTCGCGCCTTCGATCGTCATCGAGCGCGACTTCGTCGACGAGTCCGGGACAACACGCCGGCTCAAGGTCGGCGTGATCGGCGTCGCCCCGCCGCAGATCGCGCAGTGGGACGAGGCCCATGTCCGCGGACGCCTGAGGACTATCGATATCGTCGAGGCGGCGCGGGCGGAGGTTGGCGGACTTGAGGGCCGCGTCGATCTCATCGTCACATTGTGCCATTCCGGCATTTCCCGGCTCGCTTCCGCGCTGGGGGAGGAGAACGCCGGGCAGGACCTCGCCAGGCTTCACGGCGTCGACGCGGTGTTCCTCGGCCACCAGCACCTGCTGTTTCCCGGCGAGGACTTTGTCGGCGTGCCCGGCGCCGACGCCGAGCGCGGAATGCTCCACGGCAAGCCCGCGGTCATGGCCGGATTCTGGGGCAGCCATCTCGGCGTCATCGATCTCGGGCTTAAGCTCGACGCCGGCCGCTGGCGGGTTCAGCAAGCGCAGGTTGAGGCCCGGCCGATCGCCCGGCGCGACGCCAGCGGCGCCGCGATCGCGCTCGTCGAATCTGACGCGTCGGTGCTCGACGCCGCCAAAGCCGTGCATGCGGCGACGCTTCACTATGTGCGCACGCCGGTCGGCCGGCTCGCGACGCCGCTGCACACCTATCTCGCGATGATCGCCGACGATCCAACGGTTGAGCTTGTCAACGAGGCCCAGCGCGCTTACGCCGCGCCGCTGGTTGTGGCGCGCGCCGACCTCGCCTCGCTGCCGGTTCTCTCGGCCTCGGCGCCGTTCAAATGCGGTGGGCGCGGCGGACCGGACTTCTACACCGACATCGCCGAGGGTCCGATCGCGATCAAGGATGTGGCCGACATCTACCCGTATCCCAACAGCGTGCGGGTGGTGAAGGTCGACGGCGCCACGCTCGGGGAATGGCTCGAGCGATCGGCGTCGATTTTCCGCCGGATCGATGCTGCGTCTCGCGACGAGCAGCTGCTGCTGGGTCCGGCCTTCGCCTGCTATAATTTCGACGTGATCGACGGCGTCCGATACGCCATTGATGTGACCGAGCCCGCCCGCTACGACGAATCGGGCGCGCTCGTCGCGCCGCAGGCGCGCCGCATCCGCGATCTCACTTTCAACGGCGCGCCCATCGATCCGGGACGGGCGTTTCTCGTCGTCACCAACAACTATCGCGCCAGCGGGGGCGGCGGTTTCCCGGGCTGCGACGGAACGAGCGTGGCGATCGAGGCCCCCGACGCCAATCGCGACGTCGTCCTCAAATACATTGAAAGCGCGACCGAAGTCGCGGCGAAGTCGGACGGCAATTGGCGCCTGGCGCCTTGGCCAAGTACGGTGGTTGCGACCTATCTGACCTCGCCGGCGGCGGCCGCGCTTCCGGCGCCGCTGGGCCTCAGGCTGACCTCGATGGGCGCCGCGCCCGGAGGCTTCCTGAAATTGCGGGTCGAGACGGCGTGAGCGCCCGACCGGGATCACTGCGACAATGACGTTGCTTCCGCCGCGGTGTCGACCGACCTCTCGCGTGTTGTCGGATCGGCGATTTGAGCGGGCGCGACGACGGCGCCGGTAGCGACGCCGGCGGCGACCCCGATCGCGCCACCCGTGAACGTGCCGAGCGATTCGACCAGGCCCGCTTTAGCTTCGGTGAGCGTCTGGCCCTCGGCCAGGCGCTCCCCGATCGCGCCGACAACGTCGCCGCTCGCGAACTTGCCGTGGTTGGTGATGTCGTTGGAAGCGAGGCCGGTCAGGTCGATGACGTGCACCCTGCCTTGCTCCAGAATCGAACGGTACGGCTCCTTGGTGGGATCGAGCGCGCCAAGCCGTGTCGAATCGCGCGCCAGAAAGCTTGAAAGGCCGAGGGCCCGATCGTCCCGCGATACGAAAAGCGTGAACTGGGCCGGCCGCGGCCCGGCGTCGATTTCAGCGATCTGGCGGCGGAACACGTCGATATCGATGTCCGGCGACGCCATCATCACGTCGCGGATCTTGGGCGACAGTCCGCGATCGCGGATCGACATCTGTCTCAACGCCTCGACGACCAGGTAACTGCCCATCGAATGGGCGAGGATCGATATCGAGTCGACCGACGGATCTTTGGCCAGCGCCTGCAGCACTGTCTCCAGCGCGTCGCGCGAATACACGGCGCTGTCGCGATCATAGACGTAATCGGTCACGTTGCCGCCCGAAGGCCAGGTGAACAGCACCGGCGCCACATTCACACGCGCGTCGTGAACGATCTGGGCGAAGCGATAGACCGCTTCCTCGAAACGGGTGTTGAAGCCGTGGACGAAGATGAGAACCCTGCGCCCGGGCGTGCGCCTGACGCGCGCGTCGAAGTTCGCTTTCGCCTGGGCTAGATCCATGCGGTCGGCGCGCAGGATGACGAAATCACGTTCCGGATCGCCCGGCGGCGACGACGCGAGCTGGACCTCGCCCGGCTGGCGCGCCCCATCCGGCGGGATGGAGACGACGATATCGGCGAAATCGAGTCCTCGTCCCCGGGAGCCGCCGAACATGACGCCGGGCGGCTCGACGACGGGCGCGCGCGTCGTCGCCACGAGAAGGTCGACCTGGTTGGCGTTGGGGGCGGTCGATCCGACGATAAGGCTGCCATATGGACGGCTTGAGCAGCCGGCGGCGATCGCCGCCAGTCCGATGACGCAAAGGACGCCGGCGCCGCGCCGTCGCGCCGCCATTCCCTCAACCGGCGCGCGGAACCACCGCCACACGCGCGCGCCCCACCCCAGCCCCATCAGGCGAGATCTGTTGTCAGCCGCGCTTCGGACCTACAGGGGAAGGCGCTGCTTGCAACGCGTATTCGATTGGCGCCGACGGATCGAACATGCCGGTTTTCGCCGGCTCGGCCGGCTTCTGGCTCTGCGTCACGAACCAGTAGATCGCCACCAGCACGACTACGACGATGAGAATGATGGCCCACATCGGGAAGGCGCTCGACCTCGACGCCGCCTGAGCGCTCCTGGCGGCGGAGCTTGCCGTCGAGCTCGCAGCGCCGGCGGCGCTCGAAACGGTCGACGTCGCCGTCTGGGCGGCGGCCGTAGCCGCGCCGCCGAGGCCGGCGAGCAATCCGGACGCGCCCAGCGCTTTTGAGACGTCGCCCGGCAGCGCAGCGGCGATCGCGCTCTTCTGGCTGTTGAACATCGAGAGGATCGCCGACGGGTCGGACCAGTTCGACGGGTCCTGCTGGCCGATCGTGCCGACGACCGCATTGGTGACGGCGCCGATCAACGGCTGCGCGGCGGCCTGGGGAGCGCCTGCATGCTGGCCGAGCGCGCCTACGAGGCTCGCGAGACCGCCGCCGCCGAGGAGGCCGCTCAGCAGATTGGCTCCCTCGCCGAGGAGCTGCGTGTTGCCGCCTGTCGCCGCGCTGCTGAGCTTGGTCAGGAGGTCGGGGTCGGAGTTGGAGATCGCGTCGGAAACTTTCTGCGCGCCTCCAGGCGCCGCAGCGGCCGTCGCGAGCGCGGCGAGGATTGCGGGAAGCGCGGCGGCGACCAGTTTTTGGGCGACCGCCTCGTTGACGCCGACCGCTCGCGCCAGGCTGCCGACCATTTGCGGCGTAAGAAACTGTTGCACGAGACTGACAAGATTGATTGCCATTGCGACTCCCCTCGATCCAGCAAGGAACGACCTGAGCCGTTTATCAGACTTTCGTCCGCTTCGCGCGCCCCGCCGCATCGGAAAATTAGCTGCGGCGACGCCAGCCTAGACCTTCGCCGAGCAAATTCCTACCCGCACTGGAAAATGAATTTACCCCTCGCTTGGCCGCCCCCGGCGACGAGAGACCGGACTTCCTCCCCGCGTTTCGGTCTGCCGTGATGGGTCCAGAGAGGATGATTCGCGATGTCTTGCCGAGCCTTGTCCCAACCTTTGTTCGTAGAGGCGCTGGCGAGCGGTTACGGGAACGGGGGGCTGGTTTTTGGATCGGATCGAGAAGGCGTTCGATTGGCCGCCGCTTAAGGCGTTGCCGGCTCCGATCCACGCTTCGAGGCCGGCGGGCCGGGCCATCCGCCCTTCGCCTCAACTCAGCCTCCGGCCAGCCAAAAAACCCCAAAAACCTCAATTGTAAGAAGCTCTCGCCAACAATTGTCTGCGATAATCAGAAGGCCGCGTCATCGTGCCTGTTGTCGCCGGATCCCGGGACCGCCGTCCGGGCTGACGAGGAAGCGCCGGCGCCCCATGCTGTTTGACTTCGATGCCTTATTGAATGGNNCGGGCTTAAGCCGTTGAAGAGTCTCGATTACCGGAGAGAAATTCGCTTAGGTTTTGCTTCCCTTTTCTCTTGGATTTCCTTTCCTTGATTTGGAAACCCTTCCGCTGCGCTCGGCCGCGCGCGCCGCTCCTTCGTCGATGTGGAACGGCTGCGGGTCGAACTCGCGCGCAAACTCGATGTCTCGTCGGCCGAAACCTCGATCCCGCCGTAGTCGACGATCTCGCCGGGCGGAAAATCCTCGAAAGCAAGCCCGTCGGGCACGGCGCTCAATTGGCGAAGCGGAAATGCATCACGTCGCCGTCCGCGACCACATAGTCCTTGCCTTCGAGCCGGAACTTGCCGGCTTCGCGCGCGCCCGCTTCGCCGCGGTTGGCGGCGTAATCGTCGTAGGCGATGGTCTCGGCGCGGATGAAGCCCTTTTCGAAATCGGTGTGGATGACGCCGGCCGCCTGCGGGGCCTTGGCCCCCCTCTCGACCGTCCACGCCCGCGCCTCCTTCGGCCCGGCGGTGAAGAAGGTGACGAGATGCAGAAGGTCGTAGCCGGCGCGGATGACGCGGTCGAGCCCCGGCTCGGACAATCCGACCGCCTCGAGGTAGGCCTTCTGCTCGGCCTGGGGCAAGACCGCGATCTCGCTTTCGATCTTCGCCGAGACGACGACCGCCGCCGCGCCCTCGTTGGCCGCCAGCTGTTTGACCTGATCGGAAAAGGCGTTGCCCTTGTCGGCCGACGCTTCGTCGACGTTGCAGACGTAAAGGACCGGCTTCGACGACAGCAGGCCGAGCGACTGGAAGAGGCGCCGCTCGTCGCGGCCGACGCCGGCGGCGCGCGCCGGGCGGCCCTCCTTAAGCTCGGCCAGGCTCCGCTCGGCGAGCGCGAGCAGGTCCCTCGCGTCCTTGTCGCCGCCCTTGGCCCGCTTCTCGATTTGCGCGATCCGCCGCTCGAGGCTTTCAAGGTCGGCCAGCATCAGCTCGGTTTCGATGGTGGCGATGTCCGACAAGGGGTCGATGCGGCCTTCGACATGCGTCACGTCGCCATCCTCGAAACAGCGCACCACGTGGGCGATCGCGTCGCACTCCCGAATGTTGGCGAGAAACTGATTGCCGAGCCCTTCGCCTTTCGAGGCCCCGCGCACGAGGCCGGCGATGTCGACGAAGGTAAGCCGGGTCGGAATGATCTCTTTCGATCCGGCGATGTCGGCCAGGATCGCGAGCCTCGGGTCGGGCACCGCCACGTCGCCGACATTGGGCTCGATGGTGCAGAACGGATAATTGGCCGCCTGCGCGGCCGCCGTCTGAGTCAACGCATTGAAAAGCGTCGACTTGCCGACGTTCGGCAGGCCGACGATGCCGCATTTGAAGCCCATGGAAGCCGTCGTGGATGAGGGGAAGGTCGGGCCCTCATGCGCGGGCTTCGGCGAAAAGGCAAGGGGCTCGCCGCGGTTGCGCGCCGGGCCCAAAACCACGAAGCTGCGGTCATTGAGTCCGCGCTGCCTGTTCGGGCACAATCGACCGGCGGCCACGGTCCTCGCCGCGGCTGGAGGCGGCATTGATGAAGACGACTTTGCCCGGCCCGGCGCATCCCGATAGCCCGCACGACCCTGTGGCTCACCTCATCGCGTTGCGGGAGGCGATCGCGCGGCGGGCGCGCGACTGTGGCCGGGCGCCGGAATCGGTCAAGCTTGTTGCGGTCTCCAAGACCTTTTCCGCCGACGAGGTCTGGCCCACGATCGCCGTCGCCGGCCAGACCCGCTTTGGCGAGAACCGGGTGCAGGAGGCAATCCCCAAGTGGCGGGACTTGCGCGCCCGCGCCGCCGCGCTCGGCAAGACGATTGAACTTCACCTGATCGGGCCGTTGCAAAGCAACAAGGCGCGGGAGGCGATCGACACGTTCGACGTCATCGAAACCGTCGACCGGGAGAAAATCGCCGCGACGCTGGCCCGCGAGATCGAGAGGGCCGGCAAGCGCCCGCGCCTGTTCGTCGAAGTCAACACCGGCGGGGAGCCGCAGAAGGCTGGGATCCGTCCCGAGGACGCCGACGCTTTTATCGCGCTCTGCCGCGATACCCACGGGTTGACGATCGAGGGCCTCATGGCCATTCCGCCGGCGGACGAGCCGGTCTCGCCGCATTTCGCCCTGCTCAGCGTCATCGCCAAACGCAACCGGATCGACGAGCTTTCGATCGGGATGAGCGCCGACTGGCCGCTTGCCGTCCAGCTCGGCTCGACCTATGTGCGCGTCGGCTCGGCGATTTTCGGTTCGCGCGGCTGACCGCGTTGCAGTACAAGTCTCAACTGGGGTTACTGATTCCCAATCGCCACCCCAGACCTGTCGAGGTTTCGACAAAATGTGAGGATTGATGGCCTGATGGCGATACTGATCTTCGTGCTGAGTCTCGTCTTGCTGGTCGCGGGCGCGGCGAGCGGCTACCAGAGCCTTGACCTGTTGCCGGACACGATGGGGGTTTTGTACGCGCTCGCGGGCGCGGTCGGCGTCGCGGCGGCGGTGGTGACGTTCGCCATCGGGGTGGCGATCCTGCGCATCGATGCGCTCGCAAGGCTCATGCGGCGATCGGCGGCGCCGGCGATCCTGGACACGGCGCCCGACAGCGAGCCGGCGCCGGCGGCCCTGGATACGACGTCGAAAATCGAGCCGGCGCGGCCTGAGGAGGCTGTCTTTGCGCCTGTCCTCGTCGAAGCGGAGACGCCGGAGAGCGCCGATGAACCGGCTGCAGCGGACGACGAGAGCCCGATCAACATCAATCGCGCCGGGCATCTGCCCTCGCTCGATGCGATCGAGACCGTGCTGGAGACGCCGGAGACGCCGCCGAGCATGATCGGCAGCTATTCGTCAGCCGGCGCCAATTACAAGATCTTCGCCGACGGCTCGATCGAGGCCGAAACAAGCGAAGGGACGTTCAAGTTCCCGTCGATGAGCGANNCCTAAAGGACAAGCCCGTTCTCTCGCGCCAGCTCACCCAGCGATACGTTGGGCCGCGCGCCGAGGTGTTGGATGATCTCCGCCGCCGCCAGCGCGCCGAGCCGTCCGCAAGTGATCATGTCGCGATCGCGCGCGAGGCCGGCGAGGAAGCCGGCGGCGAACATGTCGCCCGCGCCGGTGGTGTCGATAAGCTTGGCGATCGGGAAGGCGGGAACCTCCCAGGTCCGGTCGCCGTCGACGACCACGCAGCCCTTCTCCGACCGGGTGACGATTCCGAGCACGCCCTCGGCCCGCAGATCGTCGAGCGCCTCGTCGAAATGCGGCGTTTCGTACAGCGACAGGATCTCGTCGGTGTTGGCGAAGATCGTGTCGACGGTCTTCGAGCGCATGAGGTCGATGAACTCGCCGCGAAACCGATCGACGCAAAACGAATCCGACAGGGTGAGGGCGACGCGGCGCCCAGCCGCGCGGGCGATCTCGCCCGCCTTCTGGAACGCCGTCTTGGCCGCCGGCCGGTCCCACATATAGCCCTCGAGATAGACGACCTTCGCCGCCTTGACCAAAGCCTCGTCGACGTCAGGGGGCGCGAGATAGGAGCTCGCGCCGAGGTAGGTGTTCATCGTCCGCTCGCCGTCCGGCGTGACGTAGATGAAGCAGCGTCCGGTTGAGGGACCATGCTCGGCGGGCGCGGTCGAGAACTTAACGCCGGTCGAGCGGATGTCGTCGGCGAACGCCGCGCCGAGCGGATCGCGCTTGACCTTGCCGATATAGGCCGCAGGCACGCCGAACGAGGCGACGCCGACGATCGTGTTGGCGGCCGAGCCGCCGGAAATCACCCGCGGATCGACGCGGGCGGCGTAGAGCGCCTCAGCGCGATCCTCGTCGATGAGGTTCATCGCTCCCTTCAGCATCTCCTGGGCGCTGAGATAATCGTCGTCGGCGTAAGCGAGAATGTCGACGAGCGAATTGCCCAGCCCCAGAACCTCGACGGTCGTGCTCATCGCCCCTCTCGAATTCATCCGCGGCGGTTCCTCGCATTGGCGGCGCGTGCGGTCAATCGGCCTCGAACGGGCGGCTAAGAGCGCCGCGGCGCTCGTTTACCGACAGCGCTCCTTGACTTTGCCGTCTCCGCAGTCCACATGCAGGCCAAGCCGCCTTGTTGCAGCTATTGGCGCGCCGGCCGCGTGAAGGGCTTTTCAGTCCACCTGCCGGGCGCTTCATAAATTCGCATCGACGCCCGGACACGCGGGGCGTTCCCCTCCTTCTAAACCCCACGCCGCATAACGTGCGTCCCGCGCGGCTGCGGCATCTTGAAAGACTTTCAACTTGGATAATTTTCACGGGTTCGGCCTCGCCGCGCCCCTCAATGTGGCGCTGGCCAAGCTAGGCTTCGCGCGTCCGACCCCCATTCAGGCCCAGGCGATCCCGCCCTTGATGACGGGCCGCGATCTCGTCGGCATCGCCCAGACCGGCACCGGCAAGACGGCCGCCTTCGCGCTGCCGATCCTCAACCGGCTCGTAACCGACCGGCGCCCCGCGCCGAGAGGCGGCGCGCGCGTGCTGATCCTGGCCCCGACGCGCGAACTTGCGAGCCAGATCGCCCAGAGCTTCCGCGACCTCTCCGACGGGCTTTCGCTCAAGATCGCGGTCGTGTTCGGAGGCGTGCCGCACGGCGCGCAAATACGCGCGCTCCAGGCGGGCCTCGACGTGCTGGTGGCGACGCCCGGCCGCCTCCTCGATCACCTCGACGCCGGCGTCGCCCGTCTCGGCGCGGTCGAATTCCTGGTGCTCGACGAGGTCGACCAGATGCTCGATCTCGGCTTCATCAAGCCGATTCGCCGCATCGTGCGCGAGCTGCCCAGGAAGCGCCAGAACCTGTTCTTCTCGGCGACNNGCCAAGACCGCCGATCGCGTCGAGCACAGCGTCATCTTCGTCGACACGGCGAAGAAGCGCGACATGCTGGTTGAGCTGTTCGACGACGCGACGATGTCGCGTGTTCTCGTCTTCACCCGCACCAAGCGCGGCGCCGACCGCGTCGCCAAGGCGCTGGACGAGGCAGGCGTCGACGCCGCCGCCATTCACGGCAACAAGAGCCAGGGTCAGCGCGAGCGGGCGCTTGGCGCCTTCAAGGACGGCAAGACGCGCGTTCTGGTGGCGACCGACATCGCCGCGCGCGGCATCGACATCGACAGCGTGACCCATGTCGTCAATTTCGAGCTGCCGGAGGTCGCCGAGGCCTATGTCCACCGCATTGGCCGCACGGCGCGCGCGGGCAACGGCGGCCGGGCGATCTCGTTCTGCGATCACGAAGAGCGCGACCTCCTGCGCGCCATCGAGCGGCTGACCCGCCTCAACCTGCCCAAGACCGACCGCCGCGGCGCGGCGGGTCCGAAGCCCGCGCCCACGCTGCGCAGGGCGGCGGTCACGGCGTCGCCCGCTCCGGCGCCGAAGCGTCCGCATCATGTGCCGCATCGCGACAATCGCAGCGGCGGGGCGGTCGCCGGCAACCCGCGTCCGGCGCATCGTCAGCGGGGCTTTCGCCCCGCCCGGCGCGCTCCCGGAGCATAAGGTCAAAAGTCGGCGCTGATCGCGGCGCCGCTCGGGCCGGCCTCAACGGCGAGGCGGGCGGCGGCGGCCAGCGCCGGCCAGTCGCGCTCGCTCGCCAGCGCGACCGGGCAGGCGCAGCCGTAGAGCTCGGCCGCGACCATCGCGCCGACGACGACGATCGCGTCGCGCTCCAGCATCAGGATGCCCGCCGGCCCTTTGCCGAGGCGGAGCGCCTCAGCGAGGATGGCGCTGCCTCCGCTCGAGCCACGCCCGGCCGGCATCATCAGCATCCGGTCCGCGACGTCGGCGCCATGCTGCGGGTGCCGGCGATCGATGATCGTTCCCAATGCGGGATCGAGCCCGCCCCAGAAGCTCAGCGGCTCGTCGAGCAGCAATGGCGCGCCGGCGGCCGCGCCGGGAACGAGCGTCGCCGCGCCAAACGCCCGCGCGCTCATAAGCGCACCACCTTGCCGGCGCGCGCCGAGGCGACGCATTCGGCGAGCGATCCATAGGCCACCTCGACCCCGAGATTGGCCGGCGCGTAATAGGCGCATTTGCCCGAATTGGTCATGACCGCGCCAGCGCCGATCCGCATCAGCGTGCCGATATAGACGCAGGTGTCTGCAACAATGGTGACCCGGGCGGCGCGGAGCCGCTCCTCCCAGCCCCGCTCGCGGAGTTCGCCGAGCGTCGCCCGGCTGCAGTTGATCCAGATGTCGGCGAGCGGACGCGGCCCGTCGAGGAGCGGCATGAGGCGGGTGAATTCTGCGAGCGAGAAATGCGGCGTGCCGAGTGAGACCGCGCCGAGCGGCGCGCCGTCGGCGACGCTCGACAGCGACCGCGCCGCTTGGCGTAAGTCGTCGACGGTCAGCCGCAGGTGAAACTCAGGCGCCACGCCGCCGCAGGCTGTCTCAAGGTCCGGCGCTTCGGGCGTGAGGCCGACGGCATGAAACAGCGCCACCGCGCCGGACGAGGCGGCGGCCGCGCCCAGCGCCTTCAAATCGTCCTCGCTTGCGCCCGAGGGCAGGCCGACGATCGCCGGGACGAGGCCGCCGCAGCGGCGCCCGATCGTGTGGCCGACCGCGACCGCGACTTGTTCCAAATCCCAACCGTCCGGAATCGAAACGACCTCGACCAAAGCGCGCGCGGCCCGGTTCTCCGTCAGGTGCAGCCCGTATGCCGGGGCGCGGCCGGTCATTGCGCAACAAAGGTCGATGAAATCGCCGTAACGGTTGGTTCGCGCGCCGATCACCGAATTGGCGAAGGCGATCGCGTTCGACTCGCCCCAGGCGATCTGGGCGCCGAAGCGCGGGCGATGGACGCTCTGATAGGGGGCGCAGGTGAAGGTCGGCGCGCAGCCAAGCTCGACATGCGCCCGCATGAGCCGCGCGCCGTTCTCGGCGTCCTCCTTTGGGCCGCGAAAGAGTTCGGGATGGATCAAATCGAGCGAGCCGACGTTGAGGGTCGTGGGCACGCGAACCTTGCCGCCGAGATCGGTCAGCTTAAGCACGAAATCGAGGCTCGCGCGGCCGAGATAGAGACAGCCGTCGACATGCGCCGCCTCGATATCGATGAAGCGGAGCGCGCCGACCGCCTCGGCGAAACGCGCGAGGAGCCTCATCGCGAACGCCGCGCCGCCGCCATGGGCGCCGCTGAGGAGTTCGCGATCGAGCGGGGAGAGGTCGAGAGACATCGAAGGCCACGCTACCGGCGGGCAGTCCGGCAGGTCAACGTGCGGGGCTGGCGCGCCTGTGTTAAGCTTATGATGGCGGGAGATCGGAGCGTCGAATGCCGCTTCTTGCGATCGACGCGCGATTGCGCGCCATCTGCCTCGCCCTTCCCGAAGCACATGAGGAGCCGATGCGGCGCGGACCGTCGTATCGCGTCGGGGACAAGATCTTCGCCCTCGAGCGGCCATGGAGCGACTGGCTCGCCCTCTGGTGCAAGGTCCCGCAAGGGACGCGGGAAATCATCATTGACGCCGAGCCGGCGCGATTTTTCATCCCCCCCTATTTCGGCGCCAAGGGCTGGATCGGCGTCGGCCTGGACGAAGCGGCCGACTGGCGCGAGGTCGAGGCGTTCGTGCGCCGAAGCTACCGCCTCGTAGCCCCGAAGCGGCTCGCGAGGCTGGTCGCCTAAAGCGCCTGCGCGGGTTGCGAGCGCTACTATGGAGTCATACTGTCAGTCGAACCTGGGTTCCGCCGAGGAAACGCCGCCATGTTGCAGGATGTCGCCGCGCGTCGTCCGCCGCCCGGGATTCCGGCTTCCGCGATCGATCCGTTCTCGTTCGATTTTCTGCGCAATCCGCATCCCGCTCACGAGGCGCTGCGGGAGGCAGGCCCGGTCGTTTGGCTGGAAAAGTACGATGCCTTCGCTTCCGCTCGGCACGCGGAGGTCAGGCAGATCCTCAATGATCCGGCGACCTTCTGTTCCAGTCGCGGCGTGGGCTTGAGCGACTTCCAGCGCGAGAAGCCGTGGCGGCCGCCGAGCCTCGTTCTCGAACGTGATCCACCCGAACACGATCGCGCCCGCGCCGTCCTCAATCGCGCGCTGTCGGCGACCGTGATGCGATCCCTGCGGGCGCGCTTCACGGAGGCCGCGGAAGAGCTCGCGGAGACGCTGGCGCGAAAAGGCCGCTTCGACGCGATCGCCGACTGCGCCGAAGTCTATCCGATGATGGTCATGCCCGATGCAGTCGGTCTCTCGAAAGAAGGCCGCGAGCATCTGTTGCCCTACGCAGCGACGGTGTTCAACATGTTCGGCCCCGACAACGAGCTACGCCGGGCGGCGGTCGCCCAGATGGCGCCGCACGTCGAGTGGATTTCGGCGCAGTGCAAGCGCGAGGCGCTGGCGGACAACGGCATCGGAGCGATGATCCATGCCGGCGCCGACGCGGGCGAAGTGACGCGGCAGGAAGCGGAGCTCTTGGTCCGGTCGCTGCTCAGCGCCGGCTTCGACACGACCGTTCATGGTCTCGGCGCGGCGCTGCGGTCTCTGGCTGAGAACCCCGATCAATTCGCCGCCTTGCGCGCCGATCCGTCAAAGGCGCGCGCCGCGTTCGAGGAGGCGGTGAGGCTCGAAACTCCGGTGCAGACGTTCTTCCGCACCACGACGCGAGACGTCGAGCTCGGAGGCGCGACGATCGGAGAAGGCGAGAAGGTGCTGATGCTGCTCGGCGCCGCGAACCGCGATCCGCGCAAGTGGCCCGACCCGGACCGCTACGACATCGACCGCCCGACCGCCGGCCACGTCGCCTTCGGCGCCGGCGTCCATATGTGTGTGGGACAGTTGCTGGCGAGGCTCGAAGGCGAAACGCTGCTCGCGGCGCTGGCGCGCTCGTTCGCGCGCATCGAGCCCGACGGCGAGGCGGCGCCGCTTCTGAACAATACCCTGCGCGGCTGGACGCGGCTTCCGGTGCGCGTGACGGCGGCGTGAAGCGCGTCGCGTCTCCGCCCCTTACGTCCCCCTCGGCTTGGCCCGCGCCGTCGGCGCGGCGGCGGCCGGGTCCTCGGGCCAGAAGTGGCGGGGGTAGCGGCCGCGGAGATCGGCGCGGACGGCGGCCCAGGAGCCGCGCCAGAAGCCCGGCAGGTCGCGGGTGATCTGGATCGGGCGATGGGCGGGCGAAAGAAGCTCGAGCGTCAGCGGAATGCGCCCGCCGGCCAGCGACGGATGCTGCTTGAGCCCGAACAGCTCCTGCACCCGCAGCGCAATCGCAGGCCCGCCTTCGGCCTCGTAGTCGATCGGCGCTTGGGTCCCGGTCGGCGCGCGGAAATGGGTTGGCGCCTCGTCGTCGAGGCGGCGCGCGAGATCCCACGGAAGACGCGCGCCGAGCGCCCTGGCGAGGTCGTCGGCGCCGATCTCGTCGAGCCGGGTCTTGCCCGTGAGGAACGGCGCCAGCCAGCCAGGGTCGGCGGCAAGCGCCTCGTCCGACAGGTCGGGCCATGGGTCGCCTTCGGCCCGGCGCAGAAACATGGCGCGGTCGCGCCATTGCCTGACGGTCTCGGTCCACGGCAAGCGCGCGAGCCCAAGTGAAAGGGCGCCCCGCGCCAGGGCGAGCGCGGCCGCCTCGTCTTGCGGGACCGCAAGCGTCTGCTCGGCCAGCACGACCGCGACGAGCCGGCGGCGGCGTCGCGCCCGCAAGGACGCGGAGGCGCGGTCGAAGGCGAGTTCGTCGACTGTCTCGATCGAGCCGCCGGCGATCCTCTCGATCTCGTCGAGCGAAAGCGGCGCGGCGAGCAGAATGCGCGCCGACGCCGCACGTCCGGCGATCTCGCCGATGGCGAGGAACGGCTCTTGGGCGAGCCCGTCGCGCCCCTCGACCGCCGCCGCCCGTCGGTTGGCCATCAGGAATTCGCCGCGCCTGCCGCGGGCGATGGCGATGCGATCGGGGTAGGCTGAGGCGAGGAGGCCGCCGGGCGACGCGACGGCGCCCATTCCCCCTCTCCCCGCTGGCGGGGGCATCGCCGCCGCCGATCCAGATGGACGCTGCCCCTCATCCGACCCTTCGGGCCACCTTCTCCCCGCATTGCGGGAGGAAGGGGAGACAACGGTCTCCGCCCTCGCCGCTAGCCCATGCGCGAGCCGCCTTGCGTCGTCGGCCCGTTGCGAGCGGTCGCAGCGGAAGGCCTCGAGCCGGCTCGCAAGATCGACCGAGTCGCCGCCGAGCCCGCGCTCGGTCAGCACGACCGCGATCTCACCGGCAGTCCTCGCGTCGCCGGCGCGCGCGGCGTCGACGACCATCCGCGCCAGGCGCGGCGGCAACGCGAGGCGGGAAATCGCGCGCCCCTCCTCGGTGATCCGGCCCTCGCCGTCGAGCGCGGCGATCGCCGTCAAGAGCGCACGCGCTTCGGCTAACGCGGCGCGCGGCGGCGGATCGAGGAAGCGAAGCGTCGCCGGATCGGAAACGCCCCACAGCGCGCAGTCGAGCAGGAAGCCCGAGAGATCGGCGGAGAGAATTTCAGGCGCGGCGTAGGGCTGAAGTCCGCCGGTCGCGGCTTCCTGCCACAGACGATAACAGACTCCGGGCTCCATGCGTCCCGCGCGTCCGCGCCGCTGGTCGGCGTTGGCCTTGCTGACCCGGACCGTCTCGAGACGGGTCAGCCCGACGTCCGGCTCGTAGACCGGAACCCGCATGAGCCCGCTGTCGACGACGACGCGCACGCCTTGCATCGTGAGCGACGTCTCGGCGA
>PLUH01000085.1 GCA_003164825.1 Hyphomicrobiales bacterium | reverse complement strand
CAATGTCGGGCGCTTGAAATCGGGCGACGTCGCCTATGTGCGCGACGAGATTCGCGCCGTCGTGGAGGCGATCGCGCCCGTCCCGCTCAAGGTCATTCTCGAAATTGCCTATCTTACCGACGACGAGATTAAGCAGGCTTGCCAGATCGTGGTCGCCTCGGGCGCAGCTTTCGTCAAGACCGGAACCGGATGGACCCCGGGAGGCGCGACTGTGGAGCGCATCCGCCTGATCGCGGGCTTTGTGAAGGGCGCCGTCGGTCTGAAGGCGTCCGGAGGCATCCGGTCGCTCGAGACCGTCGCGACGATGGTCGCGCTCGGCGTCACGCGCTTCGGCGTTAACACCCGCTCGGCGGTTGAACTCGTCCGCGAATGCGCCGGCCTGCCGGGCGGCGTCCTACCGATCCCGGCCTTGGGCTAGTCTCCCCGCGACCTAAATAACGTTCGGCCGGGAGGACGCTCAGTGCAGCCATCGGTCATCGCCTGCGATCTCGGCACAGGCGGGCTGAAGGCCGCCGTCTTCGACGCAACGGGCCGGACCCTGGCCGAACGGCTCGTCTCCTACGAAGCCTACTACCCCAAACCGTCCCGCCACGAGCAGTGGCCCCAGGACTGGTGGGGCGCAATCGCTGCCTGTCTCCCGGATCTGCTCGCCTCAACCGGCGTGGAGCGCTCGTCGGTCCGGGCGATCGTGCTTTCCGGGCACAGTCTCGGATGCATCCCGGTCGCCGCCGACGGAACGCTCCTGCAGACCTCGACTCCGATCTGGTCGGACGGGCGGGCGGAGGCAGAAGCGGCTGATTTCTTCCGGCGCTTCGACGAGACGGCCTGGTATCGCATCACCGGCAACGGCTTTCCGGCCCCGCTCTATCCGCTGTTCAAGATCCTGTGGCTGCGCCGTTGGCAGCCGGAAATCCTCTCCCGGGCGCGCTGGATTCTTGGGACCAAGGACTACATCAACTTCCGCCTGACCGGCCGGATCGCGACCGACCACTCCTATGCCTCGGGGTCCGGCCTCTACGGTCTGCGGGCCCGGCGCTATTCGGAGCCGATTTTGGATGCGGCGGGGATTGATCCGGGGCTCTTCCCGGCTCCCGTCGAATCGACCTCGATCATCGGCGAGGTCCTCCCCGACGTCGCCGCTTCGCTCGACCTGCCACCCGGCGTCAGGGTTGTCGCGGGCGGCGTGGACAACAGTTGCATGGCGCTTGGATCGGGCACGTACCGAGAGGGTGAAATCTTCTGCGCGATGGGTTCATCGAGCTGGCTCACGATTTCCTCAGGCCGCCCGCTGCTCGAAGACAACGTGAGGCCTTACGTATTCACGCACGTCGTCCCGGACCTCTACATCTCCGCGACCTCGATCTTCTCGTCCGGAACGAGCCTCGCCTGGGTGCGCAATATGCTGCTGCCGGACATCGCAGCCGCAGCGGAAGCGGACGGCGCTGACGGCTACGAAGCGCTGATGAAACTCGCGGACACCGCGCCGCGCGGAGCGAATGGCCTGGTATTCGTGCCGACGCTCGGTGGCGGCACGTCCTTCGAGGGGGGTCCCTCGGTGCGTGGCGCCTTTGTCGGCCTCGACCTCAAGCATACGCGCGCCGACATTATTCGCGCGACCCTGGAGGGCGTCGCCCTCGGCCTCCGCGCAGCGCTCGACGAATTGCGGCGCATGACCGCGGTGCGCGATGAAATGATCGTGGTCGGGGGCGGCGCGCGCAGCCCGCTCTGGCGTCGGATTTTCGCCGACGTGTTCGATTGTGCAATCGTCAAGACGAACGTCGATCAGCAGTCCGCGACCCTGGGCGCAGCGGCCTTGGCGCTTGTCGGCGTGGGCCTGTGGCCCGATTTTGAGGGCGTCGACGCGCTTCTCGCGGCGGAAAAGACCGAATTTCGCNNGACCCGGCCGCGAAGCCTGTCTACGAACTCGCGCTCGGGGCGTACCGCAAGGCCGCGACGCAGCAGCGCGAAGCCGCCGACCTCCTATCAAAACTACGGTCGCTGTCTCAATGAGGCGCGGCGGGATTCAAGACCGGTTCGCCGCCCCGGAGGCGGCATAGCGGTAGTCCTCGAGCCCGCGACGGACAGCAGAAATGACCAGTTCGCTCGGCTCCAGCGGCTTGCCGGCGAAGGTCTCGAAGGTTGGCAGGTGCTGGCGGAACAGCGTGATTGGCACGGTCCGCCCGGTCAAAGTCGCGACGAGGCGCTCGACCGCCGCCGTTGGTCCGGGCTGGCCCCAGTAGTATCGGATGCGGTCCGAAAACGAGTAGTGCCGCCCGAGCCGCTGATGAGCGGGTGTTCCCCGGTAGTGGCTCCGCCAGTGGCTTTCGTCCGCCAGCATTGCCTGTTCCATCGCCGCATAAAGGGCGCGGGGGCCGTAGTCGGGAAAAAGGTCGCTCGCAATCAGGTCTAGGCCGTAGAGCGCCTCCCGCAACCGATAGGTCAGCTCCGGACCAACTTTCAGGATAGCGAACCCGTCCTCGACCAACGCGCGCAGGGGTCGCGGGCCCTGATAGTCGGTAGAATGCGCCTCATAGACGAGGTTCGGCTCTTCCGCGAGCAGGGCGGGAAGCCGCGCGGCGCGCGCACGGTCATACAGGATGACGTTCTCGTTGCCGAATTCGACGCCCGGTTGCACGACGATGGCGATGACGCAGGACAGCGCTCCGTCGAGTCCGTGGCGGCGGAAAACCTCGCGGTGGACCTCCAGAGTGTTGCGCGCCTCTTCGAGGCTCGTGGGCTCGATCTCCGAAATGGCGTGGTGCGCACCTCCCGGCGGGGGAACCTCGGTGCCGATCACATAAACCGGCATGGCGCCTCCGAGCGCGGCGGCCGTGCGTTCGGCCCGGGCAGCCAGTCTTGCCGCGCGCTCCGCAATCGTCGCGTCGCCCAGCGGCTCCGCTTCACCCCCGCAGCCCATCGACGCGTCGAGATGGAGCTTCCGAAAGCCGGCCCGCGCGTAGGCATCCACCATGTCTTCTGCCTTGCGCATCGCCGACTCGGCCGGCTCGTCGCGCCATGGGTTTGGGCCGAGATGGTCGCCGCCGAAGATGAGGCGACCGGCGGGCAGGTTTTCCCGGCGCGCAATGTCCATCGTCCCGCTCACGAAATCGGCTGGCTGCATGCCCGTGTAGCCGCCGAACTGGTTGACCTGGTTGCAGGTCGCCTCAATCAGCAGAGGCGCCCCGGCGTCTGCGGCCTCGCGCGCGGCGGCCTTGACCACCAGCGGATGGGCGGAGCAGACAGACGGCATCCCCTTCGCCGTCCCCTCCCTCCGCGAGGCGGCGAGCGTCGTGAGAGCGTCGATCACGAAAGAACCCTCGGCGTGGTGGCGATGAACGCCTCAAGCTCGGCCCGCGTGCCGGCCCCTTCCATCGGGCCCTGCCGCGTGACGTTGCGGGCCCCGGCTGCATTTGCGTAGTCTAGCGCCGCCTCTGCCGGCATTCCGAGGCGGCGGCAGGCGATATAAGCGCCGCCAAAGCAATCCCCCGCCCCTGTCGGATCGACCTCCTCGACAAGGAAGGCGGGACGATCGACGCGCGCCCCTCCGGCGGCGAACAGCGAGGAGCCCATCCGGCCGCGCTTGATCACCACCTCGTCGACGCCGCGCGCGAGCAGCGCCGCGACCGCCGCGGCTTCATCTCCGAGGCCGGTCGCAGTTTCGAGCTCGTCGCCCGAGGGCAGCACCAGATCGGCGGCGTCGAGCATCCGCGCGAAGCGCGCCCGCGTCTGCCCCTGATTGAGAAGCTCTTTGCGCAGATTCGGATCGACCGAGATCGTGCCGCCGCGCCCCTTGATGACAGCGAGAGCGTGCTCGAGAACGTCCCAGAGGCTAGGAATGCTGAAGGCGGTGCCCATCATGTGGAGATGGCCCGCGCGGGCGAACAAGGCCTTTGCCTCGTCAGTCAGGCTGACCAGCGCGGCCGCTGATTTCGCGATGTTGTAGACGAAGTCCCTCGATCCGTCCTCGCGGTAGCGGACGAAGGCGCTGCCGGTTGGATAGTCGGGGCTGACCGAGATCGCGGAGACGTCGGCGCCGTCGCGGCGCAGGCGCTCGACATTGAGCTTGCCGAAATCGTCGTCTCCGACGCAGGCGACGATCCCGGCGGAACCGCCGATCCGAGCGCATTGGTCGATGAAGATCGCCGGGGCGCCGCTCGGATAGGGGCCGGCGAGCGTCGTGGGCGCGAGAAAGCCGTCGCCGCGGCTTGTCGCCATGATCTCCACGAGTATTTCTCCGATCGTGACGGTCGGGCCGAGCGCGTCGGGGGCGATCCGATTCATGGTCTGCGGCTTTCGGGCGATGGGACATGGAACATTGAAAGGCGCGCCCTCATGATTCCTCCTCCGCGTCGCTCAGACGTTGACTCTGAAGCGACAGATAGCGCTGGTGCATGAGGCAGGCGGCCCCGAACGCCGGACCCGTCCCGCCATCGGGCTCGTCGTGCCCCAGGGGGCCTCACCGGTCTGGTCGGAGCGGCCGTCTCGAACGCCGACGATCCGGAGGTCGTGGTCCTTCTCGATCGGATGAGCGCGGTCCGCTCGATCGACACGGTCGGCTTCGCGATGGTGGTCGAGGCGGGCTGCGTGTTGGAGACCGCCAAGCAGGCGGCGGAAGCGCAGGATTGCCTGCTGCCGATCACATTCGGCTCGCAGGGTTCGTGCCGGATCGTCGGGAATGTCTCCACCAACGCGGGTGGCTTCAACGTCCTGCGATACGGCATGACGCGCGACCTCGTGCTCGGGTTGGAGGTGGTCCTCCCCGACGGGCGCATCTGGAATGGGCTGCGTACTCTGCGGAAGGACAACCGCGGCTATGACCTTAAGCAATTGTTCATCGGCGCCGAGGGCACGCTCGGCATCGTGACGGCGGCGGCGCTCAAGCTTTTCCCAAAGCCTACGCAGGTCGAGACGGCGATGGTGGGCCTGCGCTCCGTCGAGGACGCGATGGCCTTCTACGCGCGGGCGCGGCGAAGCTGCAGCGACCTGTTGTCGGCCTTCGAGATCATCCTGAGGCCGGGGCTCGAGCTCGCATTGAGCGCGCACCCCGAACTGAGCGACCCGTTGGAATCACCCTGTCCCGTCTACATCCTGATGGAACTCGCTGCGGTCGGCAGGGTCGACCTTCGCGCGCTCCTCGAAGCCTGTCTGGAGGACGTCGGGGAATTGCTGCTCGACGGGACGATCGCAACCAGCCGCGCTCAGACGAACCGCTTGTGGTTCTGCCGCGAGGCGATGGTCGAAGCGCAGAGCCGTGGGGGCGCCTACTATCGGACCGACGTGTCTGTGCCGATCCACGCGATCCCGGCTTTTCTGGAGGAAACGCTGGCTAGTCTTGCTGTTTCGCTGCCGGTCGGCAGGCCGGTTGCTTATGGTCATGTCGGCGACGGCAATATTCATCTCAATGTCGTGCCGCCGGCCGACTGGTCGATGGACCAGCGCAAAGCGCTGTTCGGAAAGGCGGAGCAGTTGATCTTCGCGATGGTGGACAGATTCGGCGGCAGCATAAGCGCCGAACACGGAATCGGGCGGTCGAAGAAGCGCGCCTTCCTGGAACGCGCGGATCCTGTGACGCTGGATCTGTTCCGCCGCATCAAGACCGCGCTCGACCCCGACCTTATACTCAGCAGGGGACGCATCTTCGACGTGTAACATGGGAAGCCGTTAGACGGCGCCCCTTAGAGCGAGATGCGGTCCGTCTGAATTGACGTCGCCTTCCGCATCCCGATCAAATGCGATGACGACGTGATAAGTCACTGGCAATTTCAGACTGGCTTCAGGTTGTCCGCTGAGGATTTGCCGGTGCGCCGGTCGGGTACGACCTCGTAGGCGATCTTCTGCCCTTCATTCAGGTTTTGGAGGCCGGCCCGTTCGACCGCGCTGATATGGACGAACACGTCCGCGCCCCCGCCATCAGGTTGGATGAACCCGAAGCCCTTCGTTGCATTGAACCATTTCACCGTGCCCGTCGCCATGGCGCGCTCCTCTCAAATAGGCCGACAAGCCTAGCTGAGCCCCTATTCATTGCAAGGCCGAGCGACGGGCGCGATCGGCTGCTGGCGTTGTCGTGACGGTGCGGGAGGTCCGCCGACGCGCCGCGCCAGATTGGCGATGACGAGGTCGCCGAGGTCGTTCGCCGGGCCCCTGAGGCGACGCCGCGAGATGCGACGCACTGGAGCCTTCGCTCGATGGCCAGAGCCGCCGAGTTCGCGCCTTCGACGATCCTCCGCATCTGGAAGGCTTTAAACCTCCAGCCTCATCGCACCGAGACCTTCAAGCTCTCCACCGATCCTCTGTTTGTCGAGAAGCTGCGCGATATCGTGGGGCTGTATCTGTCGCCGCCCGAACGCGTGCTGGTTTTGTGCGCCGACGAGAAGAGCTAGATTCAAGCGCTGGACCGATCCCAGCCGCCGCTTCCGATGCGCCCGGGACAGATCGAGTGGCGGACGCATGACCACACGCGGCACGCAACCTTGGCTCTGACGCAATTTTGATGACGTGAGCGGTCAGGCGACTCCGACAACGCGGGCTTGCAGGAGGTCGAGATTTATGCGCCCGTACACCTGGCGTTTGACAAGCTTCAGCTTGGTGATCTGGGCCTTCGGTCTGGCCATTGGACCAAGGCAAGGCGACCGCGGCGCTCAGGGCGGCCTTGTCCTTGACGACGCCGTTGGCGAACGATGCGACCAAGCTCGACTTTGCGCATTCCAGCCACGGGTCGAGATGGGCCGGCGATCGCGTGCGGATCATCGCATGGAAGGCGAATCCGACCGTCGGAGACAGGTTTCACCGGACTGGGTCCGCCACCATCCCCTCTCGACGAACCGCCGCGACCTCCAGGTCTGGAGCAGCCGCCTTATTGCGCGGGCCTTTCGTCGACGATGATTTTGCCGTCGTTCGGCAGCGAGGCGAGCGCGACCAGCGCCACCTCGCCACGCAGCCTGGTCAGCCCCTGGAGCGTCGCCGCAACCGCTTGGCTCAGCGCTTCGTTAGGGCGTGCGGTCTCGGCGTGCAGCGTCATCGCGTCCTGTTCGCCCTCGCGCCGCACAACGAGGCGAAGCGCGCCGAGCTCAGGATGGCGCTTGCCGATCTCGACGATCTGGCCCGGATGGACGAACAGGCCCTTGACCTTGGCCGACTGATCCGCCCGCCCCATCCAGCCTTTGAGGCGGCCGGAGGAGGCCCAGGCCGAGAGGTCGCCGGTGGCGAAGCGCAACAGCGGATAGTCGCCCTGAAGGCGGGTCACCACAACCTCGCCGACCTTGCCCGGGGCAGCGGGTTCGTCGGTTCCCGGGGTCACGATCTCGACAACGAGTTCATCGTTGACGAGCATGCCGGGCAGGAGAGCGCCGTCCGCGCCGTCGGTCTCGTAGGCGACGACTCCGAGATCGGCGGTGGCGTAGGCCTGGCGCGTCTTGACGCCGGCGCGCTCGAGCTCGGCGCGCAGGGAGGGCGGCAGCGCGGCGCCGGACACCAGCGCCTTTTTCAGGGCCGAGACGTCGACGCCGCCCGTGCGCGCCTTGTCGAGAACGATCTTGAGGAAGTCCGGCGGGCCGCAATAGACGCTCGGCTTGAGATGCGCGATCGCGGCGATCAGCAGGTCAGTGTTGCCGGGACCGGCGGGGATGACGGGGCAACCGAGCGCCAGCGCGCCGCTTTCGAGGATCCGCCCTCCGGGCGTGAGGTGATAGGAAAAGCAGTTGACGACGATCTCGCCCGCGGCGACGCCAGCCGCGGCGAGAGCCTTGGCCGCGCCCCACGGATCGCGACCGGCGGACTCGGGCTCGTAAATTCCCCCGGGCGAAGCGAACAGACGCGGGAACGCGCTCGTCGGCGCGACGGCGAGAGCGCCGAACGGCGGCTCAGCGGCCTGCATCGCGGCAAGCGTGGATTTGCGCAACACCGGAATGAGCGCCAGATCGCCCGGCCCGCGCAGCTCGCCGAGATCGAGGTCGCCGAGCTGGCGCGCCAGCGCATGGCTTCGCCCATGCAGTTCGCCGAGCCGGGCGCGCAGCGCCTCGAAGCGGGCTTCGTCGGTCATCGGTTCCCCGCGCGGTGTTTCAGGCCAGCCAGCGCTTGCGGCGCCTGTAGGTCTTGACGGTCTTGAACGACCGGCGATCGGCCCCGCCGACGCCAAGGTAGAATTCGCGCACGTCCTCATTTCCGCGCAGCGTCTCGGCCGCGCCGTCGAGCACCACGCGTCCGGTCTCAAGGATATAGCCGAAATGCGCGACCCGAAGCGCTATGTTCGCGTTCTGCTCGGCGAGCAGGAACGAGACGCCATCCTGCTCGTTGAGGAAGCGGAC
This sequence comes from Hyphomicrobiales bacterium, assembly GCA_003164825.1. Classification (GTDB taxonomy): domain Bacteria; phylum Pseudomonadota; class Alphaproteobacteria; order Rhizobiales; family Beijerinckiaceae; genus Roseiarcus. The sequence goes on along the minus strand of PLUH01000085.1, from coordinate 3,213 downwards.
GATGGCGAAAATCTCCTCGACCACATGGGGCGCGAGCCCCATCGACGGCTCGTCGAGCAGGATGAGCTTGGGGCGCGACATCATTGCCCGGCCGATCGCGCACATCTGCTGTTCGCCGCCCGAGGCGTAGCCGGCTTGAGCGGCGCGGCGTTCCTTGAGGCGCGGAAAATAGCCGTAGATGCGCTCGAGGTCGCGCATCACCGCGGCGCGGCCGTCGGAGCGGGTGAAGGCGCCGGTGAGCAGATTTTCTTCGATCGTAAGATGGCCAAAGCAATGGCGCCCCTCCATCACCTGGATCGCGCCGCGCCGCACGAGGTCGTTGGGCGACAGCCAGTCGACGCGCTCGCCCTCGAACAGGATCGCGCCTTTGGTCACTTCGCCCCGTTCGGCGCGAAGCAGGTTCGAGATCGCCTTCAAGGTGGTCGTCTTGCCGGCGCCGTTGGCGCCGAGCAGCGCCACGATGCCGCCCTTCGGCACCGAGAGCGATACGCCCTTCAGCACCAGCGCGACCGAGTTGTAGATGACCTCGATGTTGAGCACGTCGAGGATGGGGTCGGGGGCCGGCGGAGACTTTTCGATCACATTAGCATCGCTTCCGGGGTTGGCGCCCCTTCTCCCGCGATCGCCCGTCGAAAGGCGGACGTTCCGCTGAAGTCCTTTTGGGAGAAGGGGTCAGCCTCACTTGTTGTCGCACGCCTCGGTGCGCGCGGGCCAGCCGGCGTTCTTCTCGGCGTAGGCCTTCGCGGCTTCGTCGAGCAGCGGCTGCACCCTGGCCGAATCGGGACCGATGAGGTCGCTGACTTTGGTCCACTTCGCGCCGTCCCATTGCTGGACGAAGGTCGCGGAATGGCTGTTATGGTCGGCGCAGGTTGTCTTGAAGGGAACGGCGAAGCCGGCGAGGCCGAGCTCTTTCTGGCGTGCTTCGTCGAGATTGAGATTCTCGAGGCCACGGCGCACGTCCTCGCCGGTGACGACCTTCTTGCCGGTGATCTTCTGGGCTTGCGCGATCCCTTCGGCGATCAGCATCGAGTTGTAGACGCCGCGATTGTAGAGCACTTCGCCCACTTGCGATTTTGGCGTCTGGCTCTTGCCGGCGTCGATGACCAACTTCTGGATGTCGGCGAGCGCGGGATAATTCGAGCCCGCGCCGTGCCAATTGAGCTCCTTGAAACCCTTGGCGCCATCGCCGGCGGCAGCCGCGTCCGGATCGTTCGGCCACCAGATCGAGACGAACTTGTCCATCGGGAATTCAGCCTTGACCGCTTCCTTGATCGCGGTCGGATTCATCGCCCCCCAGCCATACATGACGAGCAAATCCGGATTGTCGCGGCGGATGTCGAGCCATTTCGATGATTGGTTCTGCATGTCCGCCGGCGCCACCGGATAGAGCTTGAGGTTGAAGCCGACGTCCTTGGCCAGCGACTGGAAGAACGGCAGCGCCTCGCGCCCGAAGGCGGCGTCGAAATAGAGATAGCCGATCGTCTTGCCCTTCAGCGCATCGATCGATCCGCCGCCGGCGTATTTGAGGATCTCGGAAAGCCCGTCCCAATAGGTGGCGGGCGGGTTGAAAATCCACGGGAAGACGTCGCCCTTCGCCGACGCCGAAAGGCCATAAGCCATCGACAGGATCGGGATCTTGTCCACGGAGGCCTTGGGGATCAGCGACAGCGTGATGCCGGTCGACCACGGATTGACGATCACCGGATTTTTGGGCTTGACCGCGTCGTAGCACTCGAGGCCCTTCTTGGTGTCGTAGCCGGTCTCACATTCGTCGACGGCGAGCTTGACGCCGCCAATCCCGCCGTCGCGCTCGTTGAGCATGGTCAGATAATCGTGCATGCCGTTGGCGATCGGGGTGCCGGAACCGGCGAAGGGGCCGGTGCGGTAGGTGAACAACGGCACGTAGATCGAGTCTTCGGCGTAGGCCGCGCCGGCCGGCAGCGCGAGGCTCAGCGCCAGCGCGCCGATCGCCGCTTTTTGCAACATGTTCGTCCTCATTGCGTTTCCTCCTCGGTCTTGCCGCGCGCCATCTCAGTAGGGGAATGGCCAGGCGCGCAGCTTCTGCTTTGTGGTTTGCCAGAGCCGCGCCAATCCGTGCGGCTCGACGATCAGGAATAGGATGATCAAAAGGCCAGTAATCATGAACGTCAACTGGTCGATTGTCGCCGCGTCGATCGAAAGGCCGACCAACGCCGGCAGGGCGCGCAGCGCGATCGGCATGAGGTGGATGATGGCGGCGCCGAAAAAGGCGCCGACGATCGACCCCAATCCGCCGATAATGATGATGAACAGGAGCTGGAACGACAGGTCGATGTCGAACGCCTCGGCCTCCGCTGCGCCCAGCCACAGGAATACCATCAACGCGCCGGCGACGCCGATCATGAACGACGACACGGCGAAGGCGAGAAGCTTGGCGCGAAACAGGCGGATGCCGATGAGCTCGGCGGCGATATCCATGTCGCGCACCGCCATCCACATCCGTCCGATCCGCCCGCGCACGATGTTGGAAGCGATCCAGGTCATCGCGGCGACGATGGTCAAGACGACGAGATAGCGCGTCACTGGCGTCGCCGTCGGACCGGTCACGGCTAAGCCGAAAAGGGTCTCGGTCGGCACCTCGATCGCCCCCGAGTCGTTGAAGTTGACGAGCCAGGGCACGCGGGCGAAGCACCATTGGAGAAAGAACTGCGCCGCCAGCGTCGCCACCGCCAGATAGAAGCCCTTGATCCGCAGGCTGGGCAATCCGAAGACGACGCCCACCAGCGCCGAGAAAACGCCGCTGACGATGATCCAGACCAGAATATTGACCTGCGGGAAGATCGTCTCGAGCTTGTAGCAGGCATAGGCGCCGACGCCCATGAAGGCGCCGCTTCCGAGCGACAACAGGCCGGTGTATCCGGTCAGCAGGTTGAGCCCGATCGCGCCCAGCGAGAGAGTCAGGAACGGGATCATCATCGTATTGAGGAAGAACTGATTGCCGAACGCCGGAATCAGGACGAAGGCGACGACGAGGATGACCGCCACGCCGTAGCGGTCCTGGCGGATCGGAAAAATCGCCATGTCGGCCGCATAGGTGGTCTTGTACTGACCGGCTTCGCGATAGAACACGTCAGCGCCCCGTGAACCCCCTCGCCCCGCTTGCAGGGAGAGGGCCGGGGTGAGGGTTCTCTTCTTCGAGCTCCATCCGATCCCGCCGAGCGGGTCGGATGGAGG
>PLUH01000027.1:254-9190 GCA_003164825.1 Hyphomicrobiales bacterium | reverse complement strand
TCTGCCAAAGTAGTGCTAGGGCGTGGACTCATAAGCGCGAAGCCACAGTCGGATTGACGCGAGCTTGACGAATGCAAGGTAGTTGGCGGCGAGCTTATCGTAGCGGGTGGCGATGCGCCTGNNGATCGGCTCGATCCGATTTCGTTTCGGTGGGATGTTTGCCCACGCTCCCTTCTGACGCGCGAACTCCCTGATCCAGTCGGCGTCATATCCGCGATCTGCGAGCAACGTCGTTCGGGGTTGCAATTCCGCCAGGAGAACCGAGCAGAGGCGATTGTCGTGTGCCTCGCCGGGCGTGAGGCCAAGGCGCACCGGCAGACCATCGGCGTCCACGACCGCGTGAATCTTGCTCGTCAGTCCGCCTCGCGAGCGACCCATGTCTTGCTGTTTGTTGCCCGCAATGCAGGCCCCGTGCTGGTGCACGCGCACGATGGACGTGTCGATCATCTGCATCGCCGCGTCATGAGAGGCGGCCAGCGCTTCCATTGTCCGGCCCCAGACACCCGCCCGCCGCCAGCGAACGAAGCGATTGTAGCAAGTGGTGTGCGGGCCGCAGCCTTCCGTCAGATCCCGCCACGGCGCACCCGATCGCAAGACCCAGAATATGCCGTTCAGGACGCGACGGTCATCGACGCGGGGAATGCCGCGTGGCTTGTTCGGGAGCATCGGCCTGATGAGGCTCCATTCATAGTCGCTGAGTTCATACCGCATGATTCGAAGCTCCGATCTTGGGGAGCCTGGAATCGCACTTCCGGAGTCGGTGTCAAAGCGGACATGGCCACGCTGCTCAGTTACTTCGCAAATTGACCCGAAGCAGAAAGTTCGCATTGAGACGGACGAGCCAGCGACGACGATCCGAGAACGCGGTGGCGCCTCCCTGCTAAGCTGCTGCCGCTGCGGTCGAGGCCAGGGCCAGCAGACTCAGCTTGTCGAATTCCGCGCTCGGTTTGTCCGCGACCACGCGTCCGGCCCGCATGCAGACAATTCGGTCCGCTACGCCGATCAACTCCTCCAGATCTGACGACGTGACGCAGACGGCGATGCCGGCCACGGCGAGCCTTCGCACCAGTGCGTGGATGGCCGCCTTCGCCTTGACGTCCACTCCGCGTGTAAAATCGTTGAGCAGCAGGACCCGCGGCCGCGCCTCCAGCGAACGCGCCAGCAGTACGCGCTGCTGGTTGCCGCCGGACAGTCGGCCCACAAGTTCGTGAAGTGCGCTAGCGCGTACCCCAACCTCGGCCATCCGTTGGCCGGCGGCCCGCTCGAGGCGCTCCTTGCGCAGCCAAGACGGAGGCATCCGCTCGACGAGCGCCGATCCGATGTTGAACGACGAATCCTGCTCCAGCCACAGTCCGCCCTTCTTGCGGTCCGGCGGCATGTAGACCACGCCTTCCCGTATCGCCTGACTCGGATGCCTGAATGTGATGGCGCGTCCGCCGACCTCAACGCGGCCGGCAACTTTGATCAGGCCTCCCAGCATCTCCAGAACGCTGGAGACGCCGGAGCCCTCGAGCCCCGCGAGGCCGACGACTTCGCCGGCGCGCAGGGACAGATCAATATCGAATGCTGCTGCGGAAGATCCCGCGAGCTTGATAGCGACGGCGCCTTTGCCTGCTTCCGAGGCTCGCGGTGGACGCTCGTCGGCCAGCTCTCCTACCATCGCGCGTGTGATGGTTTGAATATCCGCCTCTGTGGTTCGCCAATTGCCGGCGATCCGCCCGTCGCGCAGCACGGTCAGGGCATCGGTGATTTCGAACACCTCGTCAAGCCGGTGCGAGACGAATACCACCGCTGCGTCCCGCTCGACGATAGAGCGAATAGCGGCGAAAAGACCCCTCGCTTCGGGCTTCGACAGCGCCGATGTCGGTTCATCGAGCACGAGAACTCTGCCGCCCGAGCAGAGCGCGCGGGCGATCTCGACCAACTGCCTGTGGGCAAGCGGCAGCTCATCGACCCGTCGCTTTAGGTCGACGACCGCACCCAGCCGACGCATTGCGGCCTCCACCCGCTCGGAACGCGCGCGCGCGCCGATCAAGCGGAAGGCGCCGCGCGGCAGCACGCTAGCGAAGACGTTCTCCTCGACAGTGCGGTCGGGAAAAAGCATCAGTTCCTGGTGGACGACACCAAGTCCTGCGGCTCTCGCCGCCGACAAGGAGCCGACAGCGACCTCCTCTCCGGCAACCTGCAATGTCCCGCTATCCGGTATGACCGCACCGGAGAGAACACCAATCAACGTCGACTTGCCGGCGCCGTTGGCGCCCAGCACGGCGACCAGCTCGCCGGCGCCANNAAGCGTTCCTCGCGTACGAGGAATTCGGCGACGTTGTCCTTCGTGACAATCTCGTTGGCGAGGTAATAGTTGCCGCCCGGCAGATCAAGCTTCGGGGCGCCGAGCACGACGCGCTGGTACGCGTACATGACCGGTAGATAGCCCTGCAAATACGGCTGTTGCCCGACCGTGCCGTCGATGTAGCCGTCTCGGATAAGCTCTAAAGTCTGATAGAGCAGGTCAGTGCCTACGATCGGCAGCTTGTTGCCCTGCTTTTTGCGTACCAGGCCCGCGGCGGCGGTGTCCGGTCCGCACAGCGGCATCATGGCGGCGAGGTCGGGATGAGCCCGCAAGATGTCCTGGATCGTCGCCAGTTCGCTGGCCATATCGGCCGGGTTGGTGTTGTAGACCCCGACATAGTCCAGGCCGCCTTCCTTGGCGCCCTGCCTCGCGNNGACCTTGCCTTTGTTACCGGCGAGCTTGGCAAGGAGCTGTCCCTGGACGACGGCGGCGCCGACCAGATCCTGGCCGAAATACAGCTCGCGCGCGCTCTTTGGAGCATCATTGTTGGCGGTCAGAACGAGGACCCCCGCATCGGTGGCTTTCTTGATCGGTGCGACCCATGCGTCCGGCTCGAACGAAACCACGACAATCGCCTCGTAGCCTGCGTTCACCAGCTGCTGAAACTGGCTGATCTGGTTGACGGTGTTGCCGTCGGGCACGCCGGTCCACAGCATCTCGATGCCGAGTTGGGCACCGGCATCTTCCGCACCGGCCTTGGTCGGCGCGAAGTAAGGATTGCTTGTGCCTGCGCAGGACACCGCGATCTTGATCGGCTTCTTGTAGTATTTGTCGACCCAGCTTTTCCATGCCGCCTTGTCCTCGGCGTGAGCTGGCTGACCGGTAATCGCTGCGACACCAGCGGTGCTCGCCAATCCAAGAAGCTTCGCGAACTGGCGGCGATTGAAATTCGTCTTTGTCATATTCATGTTCCTCCCGTTGTGTGCCCAGCACCTGCGCCGGATCACTGCCTTGCCAAGAAAAATCAGCCTCCCGCTGCACGCTCGTTTCGTCTTGTCAACCAAATCAGGGTCATCGCCGCGATCAACACCAGGCCCGATACGCCCTGCGTCCAGTTGGGCGACACTCCCCACAGCACGATCAGGTTCTGGAAGATGCCGATGACGCACAACCCCAGCAGTACGCCGAGAATTGAGCCGCGNNACGTAGCCCGCTCCCGATGTCGGACTGGCCGTGTCGACATAGGCTACGGAACAGACACCGGAAATGCCGGCAATGAACCCCGAAAACACAAGCAGAAGCACGCGCGTGCGCTCGACATGAAAGCCGATGAGATGCGCCGCTTGTGGATTGCTGCCGATCGCCAGCAGGCGAAATCCGGACGAAGTCCAGCGCAACGCGATCTCCGCGACGACCGCAATGATCAGGAACAGCACGGTGATGTATGAAATCTGGGCGACCGCGCCTTGCCCAAACCAGGTAAAGAAAAAGGGATTGTCCGGCAGGCCGCCGACCGGCGAACCATTAGCGAGCGCAAGCGCAAGCGCGCGGTAGATGCCGAGGGTCGCCAGCGTCATCACGACGACAGGCACCTTGATGACCTGGGCGATTAACCCGTTGACTAGCCCGCAGGCGATCCCGACAAGCAGCCCGCTGACAATGGCTGTGGACAGCGGATAGCCGCCTTTCAGAACCAGGGCGGTGACCACCCCACTCAGTCCAAAAATGGAACCCACCGAGATGTCGATCTCGCCGGCCATGAGGACGAGACCAACGCCGATGCAAAGGAAACCAAGGAAAGTGATGTTCTGCAGGATGCCGGCGAGATTGTTGACCGTTAGAAAATAGGGGCTGCTCAGCGACCCTATGAGGAAGAATAGGACGAGCGCCGCGAGGATACCGAGTTCGTCGAAGACCAACAGGCGACGCCACAGCGACTGCCTCGGCGCCGAATTCACCATTTCGGCCTCAACAAGGCTTGGNNGACATCGCCGCTTCGGTCAGCGTACAACCCGCGCCCGGCATTTCCGGCCGCGCGTAATAGCCCCCCTCGACGCGGATCGGCTCCGCAAACGAGTCCTTGATCCATGGGATGTACTCGAGCATCCCCGTCGCGGGATGCCAATAAGACAAATGCACGTGCACCTGCCCCATGTCGCCGACATGGGCGACGACCGGGAGCCGGTGTGAATGGGCGGTGTCGGCGACCTGGATGTACTCCGTGATTCCGGCGAGGCGCGTGACGTCGGGCTGCACATACTGCACGGCCTGCGCGGCGATGAACCCGGCGAAAGCATCCGCCGTGTACAGTTGTTCGCCGAGCGCGATCGGGATCGACGTTGATGCGGCCAATGTTGCATGCGAGCCGACGTCGTCAAACCACATGGGCTCTTCGAACCAGAATATGTCGAGCGGCTCAGCGCGCGCACAAAAGCGCTGGCAGGTTGGCAGGTCCCAACGCCCGTTGGCATCGATGGCGATCGTGACGCGCGGACCGACCGCTGCACGCACGGCTTCTATCCGCTCGATGTCGATCATCGGATCGGCGCGACCGACCTTGAGCTTCAGCCGTCGAAAGCCATCGTGTTCGATGGCGCGTCTGCTCTTGGAGACCAGGTCACCCTTCGCAATCGAGAGCCAGCCGATGTCGGTGTTGTAGGCTTCCAGTTTCTCCTTAGTGGCGCCGCCGAGCAGCTTCCAGAGCGGCACGCCGGCTGCCTTCGCCCGGAGATCCCAAAGCGCGATATCGATTGCAGCGAGCGCAAGGTGGGTGATGCCGGCCCGGCCGACCCAACGCACTGCAGGGAAATTCGCCAGCTTGTGCCAGAGACGGCTGCCTTCCGAGGCGTCCTCGCCGAGAAGCAGCGGCGCATAGCTCTCGGCGATGCATGCAGTTATGAGCCGATCGGTCGCAAGGTGCGAATGCGTACCCGTAAAGCCGTATCCGATCAGTCCGTCGACGGTGCGGATGCGCGTCCCGACAACTCCCCAATGCGTTACGGTGTGCGTCGAATCCGAGATCGAGTCCGCGTTCACAGGGATATGCAGAATGAATGGCTCGACAGACTGGATCCTCAAACTAACGGGCCTCCCGTCCCGCGCCCGGCCGCTGGCGACCGCCGCATCGCCTGTGCTTGCGCCACTGGCGCAAAGGTCCAACCAGTTGACTTGTATGAACCGCCTATGGTCATGTCAAGATCGACTGCAGACGGGATTTCGATGGCCGCCACGGGGGTGCCTTCCCGTTCCGGAGGCCGCATGAAGTCACAACGCAGGCAGGTCGGATCCACCTCCGGCTTGCGCCTGCCGCAGGTCGAGCCGATGCGGCTTTACCGGCAGATTGCATCCCTTATCAGCGACCGCATCGACGAGGGCGTGTTTCCGGTGGGCTCGCTCCTCCCGGCTGAGCGTGACCTTGCCGAGCGGCTGGGCGTCAGCCGGACTTCTGTGCGTGAGGCGCTGATCGCGCTGGAGGTGAGTGGCAAAGTTTCGATCCGTGTCGGACACGGCGTCCAGATCCTCCAGGCCACTCCTCGGTCGCATCGCGTCGGCCCAGACGCGGACGTCAGCGACACCGATATCGGCCCCATCCAGATGATGGCGGCGCGCCACCTTGTCGAGCCGCGTTCCGCCGAACTTGCCGCGGTCAACCGAGATCGGGCCAACCTGGAGCGCATCGAGCGGGCAATGGAAGCCCAGACGCGGGCGAAATCAGTCCAGTCGGTCGAATACCGGGATTGGGACCGCGCCTTCCACATCGAGATCGCTAAGGCCAGCGGCAACGCGGCGCTGCCGCTGATCATCGGCACGCTATGGGAATACAGACGCAAGCCGATGTTCGAGAAAATTGAGGAGCTCCTGATGGGCCCCGATAGGCTCTATCAGACACCTACTGAGCACAGGCGCATCTTTGAAGCTATCGCGGCCGGCGATCGTATCGCTGCGCGCAGTGCCATGAAGGCGCATCTCAATGCGGTGCTGCGCGCCTTCTCCCGCGGACTCGGGAAGAAATAGAGCAATTCAAGCGCCTCGACCAAAGACGATGCGTTTCACTCGATTCCGTTCGATAAAGTCCCAGTCATAGGAGACGCCGAGGCCAGGCCCATCAGGCACCGCGACGCAGCCGTCCGTGCCAAGGGCGTCCGCCTGATCGGAATAGCCGCACATGTAGACCGGAGGAACGGTGTTCCGCATGGCCGGTCCGATCAGCGCCATTTCGTAAAAATGCGTGTTGGGCGTTGCGGCCATTACCGCACGATGCGCGGGACCGCACGCGTGATACTGGATATCGAGTCCGAGCGCCTGGCAGAAGCTGGCGATCTTCAGGGCGCCGGTGATGCCCATGTCGTATTCCGGATCGGCATGGACAAGATCGCCGNNGCTCCGCCGCGCGGACAATGACATCGAACGCGCCCAATACGGCATCATTTACATTGACGAGATTGACAAGATCGCCGCCGCCGCCAAGAATGAACGCGGCTTTCGCCTCCAGTCCACGTACGTGCTCGCCGACCAGCAGCGGCGTGGCGAGCCGCTCACGCAGGCGCCTGTGCCCCTCGACGGCACCGCCGGTATCGCGATACGGGTCCTCATACCAGAAAAAACCCGCCTCGTCGCAGGCTTGGCCAACCGTCAGGGCGTCGCGCCACGTTCGCAACTGGGAGGCAGCGTCAAGCATCAGTGGCCAGCCGTCGCCCACCGCGCTGCGCACACCCAGCACGGTCGCAACCTCCCGGGCCACGTCGCCGTTGTGCCATCCATGGATTTTGAAGCCCGCAAACCCTTGCTCCTTGCAAGCCACCGCATACTCGGCGAAAGCTCGCGGACTATCGAGCCCGCCTGGCTCCTCCTGGCCGTGGTAGGAGCTGGCGTACGTCGGAAGCCGCTTCCGGAAGCCGCCGATAAGCCGCGCTATCGAAACACCCCGGCGCTTGCCGGCGAGGTCCCACAGCGCAATGTCGAGTGGGCCATGTCCCATGTNNTACCTCTCTCCGCAAGTCCTGCCAGATTTCCTCGCGCGTATCGGGATCGCGCCCGATGAGGTGGGGAGCCAGCATTTCTGCCTGTGCGAAAGACGAAGGAGTCCCCACCCAATGGGTGACGTATTCGCCGTGCGCCCCGTCGTCGGTCTCGATGCGAATGGCCCAGCGTTGGGCCGGCATGCGTCCGCCTATTTTGGCGGCAAGGTTGCCGACTCCGGCCGCTCCATGAGCGAGCGGCGCAAGCCCCTCGACCTCAAAGCGAAACAGGCTGAGTTCAACAGACGCTATTCGTGACATGCAAATCCGCTATTCTTGGAAGGTTGAGACAGCCGTAAGGCCGGTACGTCAGATGACGAGCACGGGCCGGATCCAAGAGCCGGTCGCGCCAGTGATCTTTAGCGGCAGAGCGATGAAGAGGCCCTCGCGAACGCCTTCGCGCGCGACATCCTCCAGATTCAGGTTCTCAATCAGGTGCACGCCCTTTTCGACGAGCATCGCGCCGTGGGTAGTCACTGCGGGGTCGTCAAAGGGCACAGGCTCGGTACCCGTTGTGTCCGTTCCGAGCACTGACATACCGGCGTCGTAGAGCCACAACGCGGCTTTCCGACCGACGCCAGGTTCAGCGGCCTGAAAGGCGGCCTCGTCGCCAAAATCCTGAATCTTGCCAGTACGCACGATCACGATGTCGCCCGTCCGTATTTCAAGATGGGCCCGCACAAGCTCCTGTCTAAGATCGTCGACGGTGACCTCGTAGCGGTCCGGCAGCCTACCAAGCCCTTTGAGACCTGGAATGTCGAGAAGGACAGCGCGGCCGATAATTGGCGGGACCGTCTCTATGCCATGCCGTTTCCAGCCGCGGTCGTCGCGCGACTCCGACGCGGAATGTCCACCGTAGATGCGGCCATCTTTCTGGACGTGGATGAAAGAATCGATGTGGGTGCCGATGTGCAGCGGCCCAAACACTGACTCGACCGAATACTGAAATGGGGAAAGGGCGCCCGTACCTTCTGGTGTGTGGGTAAAGGACATGGCGAAGCGCACGAATTCCGGATTGTGCGGTATGCGCGCATTGAGCTCCAGACCGAGATCGTAGATGCGACCTGCTTTCGCCAATGCAAGGGCAGTCCGGACGCCGGTATCGTCGATACGCGACAGCGCACCAATTGTCTCTGACGTCGATCGGCGTCCCGGTTGATGCGTATTGTCAGCCATCCGCGGTTCCTCCCCAGCTGCAACACTAGCCAGACCGCAATAAAAGGTCCAGTGGTCTAACCAGTGCGTCGCAATCAGCAGATTGGAAAAGGAGAATTTCTGGACAGCCTCACCCTTGCCTGCTTTGACCAAAGCAATGGCCGATTTCACGCTCGCCGCGAGGCTTGGAGAGATCGGCGGATCGCCGGCCGGCGCCATTGGCGGAACGCCGTACGCGAATGCACCGATTGCCCCCTGGCTCACGCCCGCGACAACTATTCTGGTCGCGCCGCCCGTTGTCAGTGGAGGGGCAGACACGATGAGCCCGGGGCGAGCGCCTGCCAATCATCCCCAATCTCGACCATGTCGTTGCCGAGCAACAGGAGAATCTGCCCACACGTGCAAAGCCGATCCTGCCGCTTCACCTGCGACCAGCTCTGCTGGTAGGATCGTCGAACGTGCCGGACCGGAGA
>PLUH01000027.1:0-230 GCA_003164825.1 Hyphomicrobiales bacterium | reverse complement strand
CGCCAAGATTCTCACAATTAAATGCCAACCCTGAACCAAACTGGCGCATTCTTACATTTAAGTGCCAAACGACAGGTACGGCCGAAAACGATGGATCGCCGCCATGCGCGGCCAAGCGGACAGGGCGGACGCTCGTGATCGACTTATACACCGCCGATGTCCTCGACCGCATCTCGGAAGGGACCGGCGTGCCGCGCGCGGGCTTCCCGAACCTAAAGGTCGTCGTGACC
>PLUH01000089.1 GCA_003164825.1 Hyphomicrobiales bacterium | reverse complement strand
GGCTCGTCGGCGATCACCAGGCGCGGCGAACAGCCAATCGCCATGGCGATCATCGCCCGCTGGCGTTCGCCGCCGGAAAGCGCGAACGGATAAGAGCGGGCGGCGCGTTCCGGCTCGGCGAGCCTTACGCGCTCGAGCAGCTCGATCGCGCGCTGGCGCGCGTCCCCCTTCGCCAGTCCGCGATGCAGCATCAGCGGCTCGGCGACTTGCGCGCCGACGCTGTGGAGCGGATTGAGCGCCGTCATCGGNNCGGATTGAGCGAGGTCATCGGCTCCTGAAAGATCATGGCGATGCGGTCGCCGCGCAATTGCCGCATCGTCTCTTCCCCGAGGCCGACGAGTTCCCGCTCCTCGAATCGGATCGACCCCGAGACCTGCGCGCCCTCCGGAGTCAGGGCCATCAGCGCGAGCGCGGTCATCGTCTTGCCGGAGCCGGATTCGCCAACCACCCCGAGGCTCTCGCCCTCGGCGAGCGAAAACGACGTCCGATCGACGACGCGCTGCGACCCCCCTGGCGCCGGGAGATCGACAGCGAGCTCGGCGACTTCGAGCAGCATCTTAGGTTCGCGCCTTCAGTTTCGGATCGAGCGCGTCGCGCAGGCCGTCGCCGAGAAGATTGAGGCCGAGCACGCTGAGCGCGATCGCGACGCCGGGATAGAGCGCGAGTCTCGGCGCGTTGTAGAGAACGTTCTGGGCGTCGGCGAGCATCTTGCCCCAGGACGTCTGCGGCGGCTGGGCGCCGAGCCCGAGGTAGGAGAGCGCCGCCTCGGCCAGGATGGCGATGGCGAATTGAATCGTCGCCTGCACGATCAGCGCCGGCGCGATGTTGGGCAGCACGTGATCGAAGGCGATCGCGACCGGGCCGCGGCCGGCGGCGCGGGCGGCGAGCGAATATTCGCGCGACAGCACGCCGTTGGCGGTCGCGCGCGTCAGTTTGGCGATCACCGGGACGTTATAGACACCGATGGCGATAATCGCATTGACGACTCCGGGGCCGAGGGTCGACGTCAGCATGATCGCGGTCAATAGCGCCGGAAAGGCGAATACGAAGTCGCTGAGCTTCATGATCCCGTCCTCGGTGAGGCCCTTGGCGAAAGCCGCCAAAAGCCCGAGGGCGACGCCGAACGCCAGCCCGATGCTGACGGCGACGACGCCGACAAGGATCGAGATGCGCGAGCCGGCCAGGATTTCCGAGGCGACGTCCCGTCCGAGATTGTCGGTCCCGAACCAGTGGGCCGCCGAGGGCGGCGCGAGCCGGTGCGGGATGTCGATCGCCGCCGGCGGATAAGGCGTCCAGACCAGCGACACCGCCGCGGCGGCGATGAGCGCCCCGACAAGCGCCGCGCCCAGCCACAGGCTCGCGCCGCCGCGCGGGCGAAATCGGAGCGCGTGGCTCACTCGGCGGAGGCCCGGAGCCGCGGATCGATCGCGGCGCAGGCGATGTCGACGATGAAGTTCAGCCCGATCACGATCAGCGCCAGCAGCATCACCCCGTTCTCGACCACCAGGGTGTCGCGATTGGAGATCGATTGCAGCATGAGCCGGCCGAGACCAGGCAGAACGAACACGTTCTCGACCACGATCGCGCCGGCGATTAGGTTGGCGAATTGCAGCCCCATGATGGTGAGGATCGGGGTCAGCGCGTTGGGCAGCGCATGACGCCAGAGCGCGGCGCGCCGCGACACGCCCTTGGCGCGCGCGGTGCGCATGAAGTCCTCGTTCAAGGCCTCGATGAGCGCCGACCGGGTGACGCGGGTCAGGATCGCCGCCTGCGCGGCGCCGAGCGCGACCGCCGGCAGAATCAGCGCGCCGAGAGCCCGCGCCGGCTCTTGCCAACCGGGAAAGCCGCCCGCCGGAACGAGCCTCAGCGTCACGGCGAAGACGATCACGAGCAGGATCGCCAGCCAGAAGTTCGGCACCGCGATGCCGACCTGGCTCGCGCCCATCACGATTGCGTCGCCCACCCGGCCGCGCCGATCCGCGGCGTAGACGCCGGTCGCGAGCCCGACCGCCGCGGCGAACGCCATCGCCATCAGCGCCAAGGGAGCGCTGACCGCGAGGCTCGACGCGATCAGCGGACCGATCGGCGAGCCGTAGGCGTAGGAAAGGCCAAGATCGCCGCGCAACGCGCCGCCGATCCAGTGTGCGTAGCGGATCGGCGCCGGCTGATCGAGGCCCAGTTTATGCGACAGGGAGGCGACCGCCTCCGGCGTCGCGGTCGGTCCCAGCATGGTCTGGGCGGCATCCCCCGGCAGAATGTTCATGACCGCGAACACGATCATGGACGCGATCAGGAGCGTCGCTGCGAACAGAAGGATCCGTTGGATGGCGTAAGCGAGCATCGCCTTCAGCTAGCGGGCGAGCGCGAGGCCGCGACAGGACCTCACGAACTTTTTCCGGCCAGCTCTGAGGCGATGCGCAGCGAAATTTCCGCCGAAAGCGCGCGCGCGAGGCGGATTTCGGCGTCGCGCTCGGCGCGCAAGTCGTTGTAGCGCTGCTGGGAGCGGTCGTAGGCCGCAGCCGCGACGGCCTTACCCTTAAGCACCTCCGCGCCTCCGTCGACCTTGTTCAGCGTATATTCAGCCGTACTCTGCACCGTTGCCGACGTTGCGACGTTGATCAGCGAATTTACCGTGGGCGTCACCGTGCCCGTATCGACTTTCACCGTCAGACGATATTTCGGCGGCGGAGTCTGGCCGGTGCCGTTGAGGTCGGATGTAAGATCGTCGGCCAGATAGTGGCCGATGCGGTCCTTGATCGGCGCGACTTCGATCGCGCGGACATCCTCGGCGAGACCGGGATGCGCCGCCTCGCTGTAAAGGGGCTGGAAGCAACCCCCAAGTCCGGCGGCGAGCGCGAGCGCCGCGACGGCGCCGAAACCTCTAGACCACGACATTGACGATCCTCAGCGGCACGATGATCACCTTGCGGGCAGGCTTATCATTCATCGCCCTGACGACCGCGTCGAGGGCCAGCGCCGCGCCTTCGATCCGCTTCGCGTCGGCGTCGCGCTCGATCGTCAGCTCGCCCCGCTTCTTGCCGTTGACCTGCACGACGTAAGTGACGTGGTTCGAGACGAGCAGGCTGCGATCGGCGACCGGCCATGAGCTTTGGGCGACAAAACCCTTGTGGCCGAGCGCTTCCCAGCATTCTTCGGCGAGATGCGGCATCATCGGCGCAAAGCAATGGACGAGGATGTCGCCCGCCTCGGCGAAGGCGGCGCGAAGATCGTCGCCGACCGGCGACTCCCCGATCGCTCCGACCGCCGCGGCGAGTTCGTTGGCCAGCTCATAGATCGCTGCGATGCAGACATTGAACCGGAGCCGCTCGATCTCGTCCTCGATCTTGGCCAGCGCCGCATGGGCGATTCGGCGGATGCGCCGCGCCTCGTCGCCGTAATCCGCCGGCGGCGCCGGACGCTCGGGGCCGATGATGCGTTCGATTTCGCAGGTGAGGCGCCACAGGCGCTGCACCTGCTTGTACGCGCCCTGGACGCCCGCCTCAGTCCAGATGACGTCGCGCTCGGGAGGCGAGTCCGACAGCATGAACCATCGAGCCGTGTCGGCCCCGTAAGTGGCGATGATCTCGTCGGGATCGATCGTGTTGCGCTTCGATTTCGACATCTTCTCGGTCGGGCCGATCTCGACCGGCTCGCTGCCCTCAACAAGAAAAGCGCGACGCCGGTCCCCGTCCCCTTCGACCCGAATCTCGGAGGGCGCAAGCCATTGCCCGTCCGCGTCGCGATAGGTCTCGTGCACCACCATGCCCTGGGTGAAGAGGCCAGCGAACGGCTCGTCGAGATCGAGATATCCGCACTTGCGCATCGCGCGGGTGAAGAAGCGCGAGTAGAGAAGATGCAGGATCGCGTGCTCGATGCCGCCGATGTACTGGTCGACCGCCAGCCAGTGATCGGCCATCGCCGGATCGTCCGGCGCCGAGAAATTGTGGGGATCGGTGAAGCGCACGAAGTACCACGATGAATCGACGAACGTGTCCATCGTGTCGGTCTCGCGCGTCGCCGCGCGACCGCATTGCGGACAGACGACGTGCTTCCACGTCGGGTGGCGGTTGAGCGGGTTGCCCGGCTGATCGAAGGTGACATCCTCCGGCAGCTTGACCGGCAAGTCCTTGACCGGGACCGGCACGACGCCGCATGTCTCGCAATGGATAATCGGGATCGGGCAGCCCCAATAGCGCTGGCGAGAAATGCCCCAATCCCGGAGCTTGTAATTGATCTCCCGCTTCGCCTGCGGGTTACCGCCGACCGTGATCTGCTCGAGCCGGCGAGAGACCTCCTCTTTGGCCTGATCGACCGTCATGCCATCGAGGAAGCGCGAATTGATCATCACGCCATTGCCGTCATAGGCCTTTGCGCCGATGGTGAAACTCGCCGGATCAAGCTCAGGAGGGCATACAACCGGCGTGACGCCCAAGCCATAGGCGCGGACAAAATCGAGGTCGCGCTGATCGTGGGCGGGGCAGCCGAAGATGGCGCCCGCGCCGTATTCCATCAGGACGAAATTGGCGACGTAGACCGGAAGGCGCCATTCGGGGTCGAACGGGTGCGCGACCCTGATCCCCGTGTCGTAGCCCTTCTTTTCCGCCGTCTCGATCGCGGCGACCGAGGTGCCGAGCTTCCTGGTTTCCTCGATGAACGCTTTCAGCGCCGGGTCGTGCTTCGCGGCCGCTGCGGCCAGCGGGTGGTCGGGCGCGATCGCCATGAACTTCGCGCCGAACAACGTATCGGGGCGGGTCGTATAGATGTCGAGTTCGCTCGTCTGCGGCTCGCCCTTAAGCGCGCCGAGCGTCGCCGGATCGATGACGAACCGGACCGCAAGGCCCTCCGAGCGCCCGATCCAGTTGCGCTGCATGAGGCGGACCTTTTCCGGCCAACGATCGAGCCGGTCGAGGCTGGCGAGCAGATCATCCGAATAATCGGTGATCTTGAGGAACCATTGGGTGAGTTCGCGCTGCTCGACGATCGCCCCGGAACGCCAGCCGCGGCCATCAATCACCTGCTCGTTGGCGAGCACCGTCTGATCGACCGGGTCCCAATTGACCTTCGACTTTTTGCGCGCGACCAGGCCGGCGTCGAGGAAGTCCAGGAACAGCTTCTGCTGATGCTTGTAATAGCTCGGATCGCAGGTCGCGATCTCGCGCGACCAGTCGAGCGACAGTCCCATCGACTGCAGCTGGGCTCGCATCGCCGCGATATTGGCGTAAGTCCATTCCGCCGGACTGGTGTTGTTCTGCATCGCGGCGTTTTCGGCCGGCAGCCCGAAAGCGTCCCAGCCCATCGGGTGGAGGACGTTGAACCCGCGCGCGCGCCGATAACGCGCCACCACGTCGCCCATGGCGTAATTGCGCACATGGCCCATGTGGATACGCCCCGACGGATATGGGAACATCTCGAGGACGTAATATTTCGGCCGCGGATCGTCGTTAACGGTCTTGAAGATTTGCGCGTCCGCCCAGGCCTTTCGCCACTTGGCCTCGGATTCGCGCACGTTGTATCGTTCGGGCCGCATTGCCGGGCGTTCTCGAAGGGATATCGGGATCATGGCGTGCGGCGCGACAAAACACGATTTGCCGGGAGGGTCAATTGACGATGGCGAACGGCGGCGAGAGCCGATTTTACGCCTTGCGCAAGCGAGTCCGTTGACCGCGCGCAGCGGTGGAGACAGTTTCGCGACAACCGCCCATGATCGGGCCGCTGTCGGGGGGATGCCATGATTTCAGGGCTGCGCGATCCCGTTCTCCTGCCGACGCCGATCTTGAGCCTGCGTCCGACCCAAATGACGCTCGGCATGAATGAAGTGCATGTCAAGCGCGTTGCCTGGAAACAGAAGACCACCGACGATCTGGCCAAATTTCTCGCCGCCCACATGGTGCCGGTCATCACCGGCCTCAAGGGCGAGCCCTATCTGATCGATCATCACCATTTGGCTCGCGCCCTCCATGAGGAGGGGCTCAAAAGCGTGTTCGTCACCGTGATCGCGGACCTCAGCCGTCTGCCGGCGGACCATTTCTGGAACATGATGGCGTTCCACAGCTGGGTGCATCCTTACGATTCCAAGGGACGGCGGCGGCCGTATTCGGAACTGCCGAAGACGGTCAAATCGATGGAGGACGATCCTTATCGCTCCTTGGCCGGCGAATTGCGCGCCATGGGCGGCTTCGCCAAGGACTCATCGCCATTCTCGGAATTCCTGTGGGCCGATTTCTTGCGCCCGCGCATCAAGGCTAAGGCGATCAAGGCCGATTTCGAGGCCGCGCTGACCAAGGCGCTCGCCCTGGCGAAGACCGGCGAAGCCGATTACTTGCCCGGCTGGAGCGGACCGCACACGTACCTCCAGCGCGCGTCGGGCAAGGCGAAGGCGCAAAAGGGCAAGGGCAAAACCGCGGGCGCCGCTCCGTCCTCTCAGGCGACCGGCTGACGGGCTCGACCCGTTTCCGAGCGGTCTTCCCTTACCCCGCGAGCAACAGCCGCCGCGCTTCATCATAGACTGCGCGATCGCCGGCCGCGATGATGCGGCCCCCTTTCGCGGCGGCCTCGCCATCCCAGGTCGAGATGAGGCCGCCCGCCCCTTCGATGATCGGCGCGAGCGCGACGACGTCGTGCGGCTTGAGATTGGTTTCGATCACGAGGTCGATGAATCCCGCCGCCAGCGCACAATAGGCGTAACAGTCGCCGCCGTAGCGGATCAGGCGGACCTCGTTTTCGACCCGGGCGTAGGCCGCCCGGTCGGCCGCGTCCCGGATCAGAAGCGGGCTCGTCGTCATCAGCGTCGCTTCGCGCAAGGAAGCGCACGAGCGGGCGCGCAACGCCCGCGTCGTCCATTCGGACGGCGGCGCTTCGCCGCGGGAGGGCGCGAGCGTGCGCAGTTTCGCCCGTTTGCCGTCGCCATAGAACCGCTCGCGGGTGAACGGCTGCGCCATCATGCCGTAGACCGGCTGGCCGCGGTGCATGAGTCCAATCAGGGTGCCCCAGGTCGGCAGACCGGAGATGAAACTCTTGGTGCCGTCGATCGGATCGAGCACCCAGACATATTCTGCTTCGGGGCGATCGCGCCCATATTCCTCTCCGATCACGCCATGGCCGGGGAAGGTCTGCGCAATCAGCCGCCTCATCGCGGCCTCGGCCCCCCGGTCGGCCTCGGTGACGGGATCGAACACGCCGCCGCGCGACTTATCCTCCGCGCCGATCGCGGTGCGAAAAAACGGGAGAATCACTTCACCCGAGACCTGCGCGAGTCGGTCGACGAAGGCGGCAAAGTCGACGGCGGTCATGCAAAACCCCGATGAACGCGATAAAAGTCATGCCCCATGCGCATATCTGCTATCTCAACATGTGGGAGCTAGAGCCCCGCCGAACTGAGCTATATCGTTATAGGCCATTGTTATAATAAATTTTATTGGCGCTTGGACGCCATCGGCGGTCCGGAACCGGTTTGCAACAGTCCCCTGAAAACAGTGGGCGGTTGCCCATCCGATGAAGAAAGGTCTTGCAACCGCGGCAGCCAGCGACGATATTGTTGCGGTGCGGCATGACCTGCCGCATATGCCCTCCTTGGGCGTTTCCTCCCTAGACTCAGGGCCGCCATGGCAACGTGGCGGCCTCCTTTTTTAATCGGATCCTGGGGTCGGGAGGTTGTGCGCTGCATTAGGGGTGCGTTGCAGTGCGGGATGACCTTCGCCGCTTTCTGTCGCGTCCCGGTTCATTCGGCGGCGAGGCGGCCGGCGTCCGTTCCCCCGCCGAACTCCTGCGCCAGCGCCTTCGCCGCCGCGAACAGATCTTCGCTTAAACCAGTCCATTTCTCAGTCCTGACGATCCGGCGCTCGTCGAGATAGAGCGACCGGGCGATCTCGATCTGAACCGCATGCGCGCCCTCTGCCGGCGCGCCGAAATGCTCGGTGATGAACCCGCCGGCGAACGGCTTGTTGCGGCGGACCCGGTAGCCCGCGCCCTTCAGGCTCGCCTCGAGAGCCTCAACGACCGCGGGCGCCGCGCTCGCGCCGTAGCGATCGCCGAGCACGATGTCGAGTCCGCTGACATCGGCGGCGTTGGAGGGCATCGAGTGGCAGTCGAGCAGCACCGCCACCCCGAACCATGCGCGCGCGCGCTCCATCAGGGCCTTCAATTGGGCGTGATAGGGCCGGTAGAGGGTTTCGATCCGGTTCAGGCCGTCGGCGATGGAGATCGGTTTCTTGTAGATCGGCTGGGCGTCGCCGACGACTCTTGGAATGGTGCCGAGGCCGACCGCCACCCTGAGCGAGCGGGTATTGGCGAACTCGGGCAGGCGGCCGTCGAAAATCTGCGGGTCGAGCTCGTAGGGCTCCCGGTTGACATCGAGATAGGCGCGCGGAAAGAACGCCCGCAACAGCGGCGCGCCGAGCGCGACGCACGGCAGGAACAGTTCGTCGACGAAGGCGTCTTCCGACCGGCGCAGCGTCAGCGGATCGAGCCGGGAGGCGGCGAGGAAGCGCGGCGGATAGGTCGAGCCCGAATGGGGCGAACTGAAGACGAGCGGCGTAGCCAACCGGGCCGGCTCGATCGTCTCAAACGGACGGTCGAAATCCTGGATTGCGATCCGCTCGACCTGTTCCATCGGCCCTCCGCCGAGCGCTTGCTCCGAGCGCCCCGTTCGGCTTTATCATAGCGCTGAATGCCGGCGCGACGCGAGCCTCAAGCGCTGGTTCAAGAAATCTTTACTGGGGCGCCGCAAAGTTGCAAGCCTTGCCAGGGGATAGAGATGCAGACGCCGGTTGAGATTTCCGCCAAGATTCTGCTTGCGGAGGACGATAACGACATGCGCCGCTTCCTCGTCAAGGCGCTGCAAAACGCAGGCTATGCCGTGACCTCTTTCGACAATGGGCTTTCTGCTTACGATCGGTTGCGCGAGGAGCCGTTCGAGCTGTTGTTGACCGATATCGTGATGCCGGAGATGGACGGGATCGAGCTTGCCCGCCGCGCAACCGAGCTCGACCCGGAAATCAAGGTCATGTTCATCACCGGCTTCGCCGCGGTGGCGCTCAACCCCGGCAACGGGGCGCCGAAGGACGCCCGCATCCTCTCCAAGCCCTTTCATCTTCGCGATCTGGTAAATGAGGTGGAGCGACTGCTGCGAGCGGCGTGAGGCGCCCCGCGCGGTCGAGGGCGTAAGCTTATGCGCGCGCTGGCGCTTTTCGTCACGGCGCTCTGGGCGGCGATCGTCGCTCCGGCATTGGCCGACGGCTCGCGTCTCGACGCCATCCTCGAGCGCCACGTGCTGCGGGTGGGCACGACCGGCGACTATCGCCCGTTTACCGCGCTCGACAAGGGAACTGGCGAATATTCCGGCTTCGACGTCGACATGGCCCGGGCGCTAGCCGAGGCGCTCGGCGTCTCGCTCGCATTCGCGCCAACAACCTGGGGCGGCCTGGCCAAAGGGCTCGCCGACGGCGAGTTCGACATCGCCATGGGCGGCGTCTCGGTCACGCTCGACCGGCAGAAGATCGGTTTCTTCTCCGCCCCCTACCTGCGCGACGGCAAGACGCCGATCGCGCGCTGCTCGGATCAGGAGAAGTTTCAGACCTTGACCGACATCGACCGCCCCGGCGTCAAGGTGATCGCCAATCCCGGCGGGACCAATGAACGCTTCGATCGCGCGCGCCTGCACGCGGCCGACATCGTCGTCTATCCGGACAATCTGACGATATTCGACCAATTGGCCTTAGGCCGCGCGGACCTCATGATCACCGACGCCTCGGAGACCCGCTTCCAGGCGAAACTGCATCCCGGCGTTCTTTGCGCCATCCACCCCGACCAGCCGTTCGATTTCGCCGAGAAGGCGTACTGGATGGCCCCCGATCCCGCCTTGAAGGCGTTCGTCGATCAGTGGCTGCATCTTATGAAGGAGGACGGGGAATTCGACGCGCTGTTTGCGAAGTGGTTTCTTTGAGGATTGGACGGGGGAGACGACTTCGGGCGGCCTGCTGAGCCGCCCGAAACCGACCAAGTCACGCGTGCTCAACAGCTCGCCTTAGTTTCGATACCAGTGCACCGGACAGGAGCCGTAGTTCGGGAAGCAATAGATCGGATAGGCGGCAATCGAGCCCAAATCGGCAACCCCGCCGACCACGCCGTTGGCGGCTGTCGCCACCGGGTTGGCGTAGCGATGCCCATTCCGCCAGGCATAGTGGGGCGGATAACGGTGGGCATAGTGGCGCACGTAAGGATGCTGGGCGACCGTCGCCCGGCTAGGCGCGGACTCCGCCCGGCCTGGCGTGGGCGCCGGCTCGCTCGGAGAGG
>PLUH01000398.1 GCA_003164825.1 Hyphomicrobiales bacterium | reverse complement strand
GGGGGCTGCCCGCCCCCCCGTGCCCCCCTGGCCCTAGGCGACGGCATCGTGTCAGTGGTGGTCATGTCAATTTGCCCCTCGGGTCATGCTGCTTCCCTGATGCGTTCCGCGGCTCGCAGCCGGGCGGAGGCCGCACGCGGATTGCTGATGATTTCTTCGCTGTCCGGGCGCTCGGCGCCCCGGGTGAGCAGGCGGAACTGATTCGTCGCCGCGCTGGCCGGCACCGGCAGGCCGGGCGGCGTCTGATCGGTGGACAGCCGGACGAGGTCTCGCTTCACGATGCGGTCCTCGAGCGAGTGGAAGGTCACCGCCGCCAGGCGGCCGCCGGGCTTGAGGAGCCGCTCGGCGGCGGCGAGGCCGCGCACGAGCTCGCCGAGCTCGTCGTTGACCGCGATGCGCAAGGCCTGGAAGGCGCGCGTCGCCGGGTGGGTCATCTCGCCGCGCCGGGCCGGGGCGACGCGGCCGATGAGCCCGGCAAGCTCGAGGGTGGATGTGAATGGCTTGGCTTCCCGGTCGGCGACGATGGCGCGGGCGATGCGGCGGGCGGCGCGCTCCTCGCCGAAATGAAACAGGATGTCGGCGATCGTCGCCGCGTCCTCGTCGCGCAGGATGTCGGCGGCGGAGCGTCCGTGGGCCTCCATTCGCATGTCGAGAGGAGCGTCGAACCTGAACGAAAAGCCACGCGCCGCCTCGTCGAGCTGCATCGACGACACTCCGATGTCGAGGACGACCCCGTCAGCCGCCTCGACGCCGAGGCGCCTGGCGACGGCGTCGAGCTCGCCGAAGCGCGCTTCTGCGAGCCGTAGCCGGCCGCCGGACGAAGCCGCGAGAGCAGCGCCGGCCCGAACAGCCGACGGGTCGCGGTCGATGGCGATGACGGTCGCGCCGCGATCGAGAAGCGCGCGCGCATAGCCGCCGGCGCCGAACGTGGCGTCGACATAGACGCCGCCGGGGCGGGGCTCGAGCGCGGCCATCGCCTCGTGAAGCAGGACGGGAACGTGGCCGAGTTCGGCCGGGGCGGCGCGGCTCATCGCGGCGTCTCGCCGGAAGCGAGAGCTTCGCGTTCGGCGCGCAAGCGCCGGACCCGCGCCCGCGCCTGTTCGAGATGCGTTTGAAAGCGGGCCGGCTCCCAGATCTGGAATTTGTGCCCTTGGCCTACGAACACCGCCTCGCCGTCGAGCCCCAACGCCGTCTTCAGCCGCTCCTCGAAAAAAACCCGGCCCTCCGCGTCGAGGCGCAAAATCTCGCTCATGCCGAGAAGCGCGGTCGCGAACGCGTCGCGGGCGGGCGAATAAGGCGGCATGGTCTGAAGCAGCGCGTCGATCTCGGCGATGAGCGCGTGGCCGCCGCAGTCGAGCGCCGGCGCGTCGAGCGACGGATAGGCGTAGACCCCGGCGAAGCCATCCTTCGCCAGCACCTGGCGGAACGCCGACGGGATTGAGATTCGCCCCTTGGCGTCGAAGCGATGGATGAAGTGGGAGAGAAATCGATCCACCACACGGCCCTTCGGCGCGCAGGCGAGCGTTCGCCGGACGCATCTCGGCGTTCGGCGACTGCGCACCGGCGCGGTCAGTTGACGGGATGGCGTGGGATAGCATGGGACCCCATGGGCGTCAACGAATCCGAGGGGATTCCCGCCCGCGGGACGCCCCCGCCCGACATTAGGGGTTGTTAAGGTTAATCTTCCGTTAGGGCGTGGGATTTCGGCGCCAGTTTCAGCCCTTGGCGATCCAGTCAAGATAGGCGCCGACTCGGTCCCACTCGCCGCGCCGGGCGGTCATCGCGACATAGCCGTCGGGCCGCACCAGCCAGATGCCGTCGTCCGCGAACGGCGCCCGGGTCTCGGCCTCCAGGAGATCGGCGCGCCGGGCGATCAGGGCCTCGCTGCCCTCATCTGCGACCGCGAACAGCACGAACCGTGGCCGATCGCCAGACCCGACGCGGTGGCCCGCGGCGCTGACCGGCGCCCGCGCTCCCGCCCCCGGCCCGGAATGACCGTGTCCCTCCGCTCTGGTCAGCGGAGAACTCGGATAGCCGATCGACAATTCCGACATCTGATTGGTCACCGCCCGCATGACGGGCGAGAGGCCAAAGAGAAGCCGAGCGAGATGGTTGCGAATGCTCTGCGCGACCGCGCCCCTCATCAGCGCGAGCGTGGTCAGGCGGCCGGCGTTCGCCAGCACTTCTCTGCCGACCTCGCTGCGTTCGGCGCTGTAGCTTCCGAGCAGCGGCTCCGGGCTTGCGACGCCGCGGCAGACGAGCGCCAGTTTCCACGCGAGATTGATCGCGTCCTGCATCCCGGTGTTCATTCCCTGCCCTCCGGCGGGGCTGTGGACATGCGCCGCGTCGCCGGTGAGGAACACGCGCCCTGCGCGATAGTCCGCGACCTTCCGCTCGTTGATCGTGAAGCCCGAGAGCCAGACCGGATCTGAAGCCTTGACGCCGGCGGGGCCGCGCTGATCGAGGAGCGACTGCACCTCCTCCAGCGTCGGGTCGGGCGTATGCTCGCCGGCTTTCGGCTCGCCCGCGTCGGCGACGACCCGATAGCGCCCGGGGCCGATCGGAAAGATCACCAGCGGCCCTGCTTCGTGCCAATAGGTCTTGATCTCGTCCAGCGGCGGCACGCCCGCGAGGTGAAGGTCGGCGAGGATGAAATGACTCAGCATCGTATCGCCCTCGAACTCCATGCCAAGGCCATGACGCACGATGCTGTGCGCGCCGTCGCAGCCGATCATCCAATCCACATCGACCGTTTCTTCGCTTCCGTCCGGGCGGCGCAGGAAGGCTGTCACCGCGTCCTCGTCGGCGACGAAACGGATCAGTTCGACCCGCCGCTCGACCTCGACGCCGAGCGCATTCAGATGCTGCTCCATCAGCCGCTCGGTCTCGCTCTGGGGCAGCATGAGCGCGTAAGGGTGCGGCGTCTTGAGGCCGTNNCCGCCGCCTTGTCCACGATCCGGACGCTGACGCCGTAGCGCGCCAGTTCGGCCGCCATCGTCAGCCCCACGGGACCGGCGCCAATGACGAGCGCTTCTGGGTTCATCGAATGGGCTCCGCGGGGCTGTCTCGACACGGGCAAGGCGATCTTGCATTTTGCGCCGTTTATCGCCTGGCGGGGAAGCGCGCAATGGACGGGTTTCAAGGCAAGACCGCGCTTATCACCGGCGGCGCGGGCGGCATCGGCTCGATGGTCTGCGAGGCGCTGTTGGAGAGCGGATGCCGGGTGGTTCTGCACGACCTTCCCGCATCCGGCGGCGCGGCGAAGGCGCGCTCGCTTTGCCAAAAATTCGGCGACGGTCAGGCGATCTTCGCTCCCGGCGACCTGGCCGATCTGCCGGGTCTGAAACGCGAGAGCCAAGCGCTCGCCGCGGCCGTCGATGGTTTTGATTTTCTCGTCAACAACGCCGCGATCGATCCTGTAGCGCCGATCGAGGCCTATTCGATCGAGGAATTTCTGGCGGTTCAGACGATCAACGCCCACGCCGCCTTCATCCTCTGCCAAACGCTCACGCCGCACATGAAGCGCAAGGGCGGAGGCGGGATCGTCAACGTGATGAGCGTCATTCTCTCGGGAGGCTGGTCCGAAAAGGTCCCCTACGCCATGTCGAAGGGGGCGCTCCTCGGTCTGACCCGATCGTTGGCGCGCGAGCTTGGTCCGCACAACATCCGGGTCAACGCGGTGAGCCCGGGCGCCATTCCTACCCCGCTCGAGCATAAGCACTATGGAAATGACCGCGCGGCTTTCGATCACCGGACGATCAAGATGCAATCGCTGCCGTTCCGGTCGGACATCCGCGACGTCGCCGACGCGGCGCTCTACCTGCTTTCGCCGTTGAGCCGGTTCATCACCGGGCAAGAGCTGCATGTGAACGGCGGCATGTACATGGGCTAGCNNCACTTGAATGCGACATGCTCAAAGGGAGGAAAATGCGCAAAGGCCCCCATGGACAGTTCATTCCGGCTCGCGCATTCTGCAGGCCTTCCGTAAGGAACAGACCTGCAGATCGGTTGGGGAGGATTTCAATGGTGAACACGTTTGTTGCGATCGGCCTCGGGGCGGTCATCGCCCTTTCGCCTCTGGCCGCGATGGCTCAGTCCGACGGGCCGATGCAAGTGGCCCAGGCCGCTCCCGCGACGCCCAACTCAGCCCACGCCGGCGGAGGCGGGTCGCACAGAAGGCATTTGCGCCACAGCGCCAACACGCACAAGGAGAGGGCGAGGGCGGGAGCGGAACACATGCGCCAGATGCGCATGGCGCCGGCCGCGCCCAAGAGCTGATCACCTCATCCTGAGCTGGGCCGGCGCAAGCCGGGCCCTCGTCCTTCGAGACGCGCCTTCNNNCTGTCGGCGGCTCCTCGCGAGGACAAGTTACCCAAACGCGATGCGCCCAACCCAAGCCAGCCGCTGTTGATAGCGACCACGGATGACGCTTTGGCGACGCAGCCGGGCGAGGCGCGGCGACGCCTTAAACGTTGTCGCCCCCGGTCGAGGCCGCGCCCGCCGTCCCGCCGCCCCA
>PLUH01000376.1:10568-18819 GCA_003164825.1 Hyphomicrobiales bacterium | reverse complement strand
GCCGCCGAACCCGCCGCCGCCCATCCTGAAAGCAGCTGCCGGCGTCGTCGTAAGCGTGAGGGCTGCCATGAACGACAGAGCCGTCAGCGCGGCGACAACCGGCTTGGATATCGAAATACGCATGGACTTCTTCCCGAGCGCCACGGCGTAGGGTGCGATTGAACCGCTCCCGGCCGCGAAACGTTTGTGGCGCTGAACCCGCCACCGCGCCGTATCCTAGCGCTAACCGCCCATTCGCGGGAAGTCCATGTTCTGGACGTTTCTTTATTCTAGGCGGCGCCGCGCGCTCCTCGCAGGAAATTGATCACCCCGGAGAAGTCGTCGCCGCCGTGGCCCGCCGCAACGAAGAGCGCGTAAAGCTGCGCGGCTTCGGCCCCGAGCGGGGTCGCGGCGCCGACGCTCGCCGCCGCCTCCTGCGCCAGCTTGAGATCCTTGAGCATGAGGCTGGCGGCAAATCCGGGCTTATAGCCGCGATTAGCGGGCGAGGCCGGAACCGGCCCGGGAACGGGGCAGTAACTGTTCAGCGACCACGACTGGCCCGAGGCGGTCGAGGCGACGTCGAACAACGCCTGCGCCTCGAGGCCGAGCTTTTCGGCGAGCGCGAAGGCTTCGCAGGTCACGATCATGGTCGCGCCGAGAATCATGTTGTTGCAGATCTTGGCCGCCTGCCCCGCCCCCGCGCCGCCGCAATGAACGATGCGCTTGCCCATCGCCTCGAGCAGCGGCTTCGCTTTGGCGAAGGCCTCGTCCGAACCGCCGCACATGAAGGTGAGCGTGCCGGCGGTCGCGCCGCCGACGCCGCCCGAGACCGGGGCGTCGAGCGTCAGCATGCCCGCCGCCCCGCCCGCCGCGTGCGCGCGCTTGGCGCTGTCGACGTCGATCGTCGAGCAGTCGATGACCAGCGCGCCCTTCGGCGCCGCGTCGAGGAACTCGGCGTGAGCGGCGAGCACATGACGTCCCGCCGGCAGCATGGTCACGACGACCTCGGCGTCGCGTACCGCCTCGCGGGCCGAGGGCGCGATCGTCACGCCAGTCCCCTCCGCAGCCGTCTTCGCCGCCTCGACGAGGTCGAAGCCGGAAACCGCATGTCCGGCCTTGACGAGATTGGCGGCCATCGGCGCGCCCATGTTGCCGAGACCGATGAATGCGACTTTGGTCATATGTCCTCCGTTGGCGAGGGCCGTGAGCGTCGAGGCGCAACAATTGTAGGGCGTGATCGCCGGCCGCGCCAAGCGAGGCAAACGCCCGGGGCGAAAAATTCAGCTAACCTCTGGAAAGCAGCCGAACGCTTCTCATAGTTAGTCCCCGACTCCATGCCGTCCGTCGAAACCCTTCCCATCGTTGTCGCAACGCTCGCCTTTCTCCTCGCCGGATTCGTGAAGGGGGTGATCGGGCTCGGGCTGCCGACGGTCTCCATGGGTCTGCTGACCGTCGTGATGGCGCCCGCCAAAGCGGCTTCGCTGCTGATCGTGCCTTCCTTCGTCACCAACGTCTGGCAATTGGCGGCCGGCCCAAGTTTCTGGCGCCTGGCGCGGCGGCTGTGGCCAATGCTGGCCGGCATTATCCTCGGCACGCTTGCGGGAACGGGATTGCTGACCGGAAGTCACGCGGGGCAAGCAGCGGTCGCCCTTGGACTCATGCTCATGCTTTACGCCGGGCTCGGCCTCACCTCGATGCGCTTCTCCGTAGCCCCGGCAGCCGAATGGTGGCTGGGGCCTCTGATCGGGGCGCTGACCGGCCTCGCCACAGCCGCGACCGGCGTGTTCGCTATCCCCGCCGTGCCGTATCTCGGGGCGCTCAATCTGGATAAGGAGGACATGATCCAGGCGCTTGGCCTCTCCTTCACGGCCTCCACCATTGCGCTCGCGGCTGCGCTGGCGGCAGGGGGCGCTTTTGCGCTCGGAGATGTCGGCATTTCGACCGCTGCGCTTGCGCCGGCAGTCCTCGGCATGGCGGTCGGCGGCGCCATGCGCAGCCGTTTCAGCGAGCGCACGTTCAGGCGGATCTTCTTCGGCGGATTGCTCGTGCTCGGCGCCCACCTCGCCTCACGCGCGGTGATCTGAGGCGCCTCAGTTCTCGATCGAAGCCTTCCGCTCCGAAATCGTGCTGGCCGGGGAAGCGGCGACGTAACCACGCCACAGCAACCATGCGGCGACATAGGCCCACAAGCCGAATATGCGCTCGACCAGCGTCACGAAACCGAGGTCCGAGGGGGCGGATCCATCTGTCGCCGCCAACAGCGCGCTCACGCCA
Source organism: Hyphomicrobiales bacterium (assembly GCA_003164825.1). GTDB lineage: Bacteria > Pseudomonadota > Alphaproteobacteria > Rhizobiales > Beijerinckiaceae > Roseiarcus. The sequence continues at coordinate 16,566 of PLUH01000376.1, read as the reverse complement.
ATCGCGGCGCCCACGCCCACGACGAGATGTCCGACGACGATCGCTCCGATCGGGAACGCCGTCGCAATGACGCCTAGAGCTCCGACCAGTTTGAGCGCGCGCTGCCGGTGCAAAAACGCCACCGACCAGAGCAGGACTGAAGTCAGCAGGAATGCGGCATACAGCAGGTAGTAGCGCCCGGCGAACTCCGTCGTGAGCCCGAGCGCGATCTGGACTTTGGCGATCGCCGCGATCGCAAAGAAGACGAAGGCTGCACGGTTCAGCGGCTTCCTCATGCCCATCTCATCGCAGAACGCCCAGGTCGCAAACGCTGCAAGAGCGAGCGTGAGCAAACGGAGCGGCGCAAGCGGCGCCGAGACGTGGGTGAGCAAAAGCGTCATGAAGGCGGCGGCTCCAAGGGCGACGGCGGCTATCCTTGCGTTCGCCGACACTGCGCGACTGGCGAACATGGATGCGTTCATGACTCTTCCTCCGAAGCTTGATGCGGCGGCGCCATCACATTCATCTTCACCGCCATTCCGGCGCTGAAGGGACGCGTATGGCCTCGATCTTCGGGCAGTCGAACCCGCAATGATCGCGCACGAGGCGGCGGAGGGCGGCGCGATCCTTGAGTTCGAACCGTTCCGTTCCGCCGTTGGCGCGAAGAGTCGCGTCCCGGTTCATGACCGTGAGCCGCCCGCCCGGGATCATCGCCCGCAGCATCATGCGATTGACCATCGGCGAGGCCGGATGGGTCGAGTACCAATGGTTTCCGACCTCGAAGTCGATCCAGTTGTCCTCGTCGTACCCGGCGATCCATGCGCCGATGCGGCGCTCAGGACTTTCGACCTCGAGCACCCGCCTGCGGTCCTCCGTCCTGATCGACCACAGCTCGTCGCCTTCCCGCGCCGGCGTCCCGTCAAGCGGGATCGGGGTCCTGCAACCCATTCCGCCAAGGCCGGGATCGGCGTCGAACTCACCCTCAGGCAATCGCACCACGATAGACATGTGGCCCCGCGGTGAGGCGTCGGCCTTCAGGACGAGGATGACCCTTGCGGTTCGCGGCGTCGCCTCGAATCCGAGCGCCGGCAGCGCGGCGAGGAAGAGCGTGGCCTGCTCGAAGCAATAGCCGCCGCGCCGGTCGGCCACTATCTTCTTTTGCAGCGACTCGAGATCAAGCCGGATCGGGCGGCCCAGCAGGACATCGATATTCTCGAACGGAATGGCGTTCATGTGGGCCGCAAGGAGGCCGCTGAGGGTCGCGAGATCAGGCTTGGTTGGGCCATCGTAGCCGATCCGGGAGAGGTAGAGGTCGAGATCGAAGCCAGCTTGCATGGGGGAAGGTCAATTCTCGATCAGGCCGCGCGCAACGATGACCCGCATGATCTCGTTCGTTCCCTCGAGAATCTGGTGGACGCGCAAATCCCGCACCAGTTTCTCGACGCCGTAGTCGGCGAGATAGCCATAGCCGCCGAACAATTGCAGCGCGTCGTTGGCGGCGTTGAAGCCCGCGTCGGTGGCCGTCTGCTTGGCCATGGCGCAGAGGCGGGTCGCCTCGGGCGAGTGCTCGTCGAGCGCGCTCGCCGCGCGCCAGAGGATCGAACGGGCGGTCTCGAGCGAAGTCGCGATGTCGGCGACGCGGAATTGCAGCGCCTGGAAGTCAGCGATGCGGCGGCCGAACGCCTTGCGCTCGCGCATGTAGGCGATCGCCTTGTCGAGCGCCGATTGCCCGCCGCCGATCGAACAGGCGCCGATGTTGAGCCGCCCGCCGTCGAGCCCGGCCATCGCGATCTTGAAGCCGCCCCCTTCGACGCCGACCAGATTGGCCGCCGGGACGCGCACCCCCTCCAGGATCACCTGGCGGGTCGGCTGCGCCCGCCATCCCATCTTTTTCTCTTTCGCCCCGAAGGCCAGGCCGGGCGCGTCCTTCTCGACCATGAAAGCGGAGACGCCGGCCGCGCCGCCCTCGCCGGTGCGCGCCATCACCAGATAGAGGTCGCTTGCCCCGGCGCCGGAGATGAACTGCTTGACGCCGTCGAGCACGTAGTCCGCCCCGTCGCGCCGGGCGCGCGTGGTCAGCGCCGCGGCGTCGGAGCCGGCGCCGGGCTCCGTCAGGCAGTAACTTGCGATCAGATCCATGCTGGCGAGGCGCGGCAGATAGCGGCCTTTTAGCTCCGGCGAGCCGAACCGGTCGACGACCCAGGCGACCATGTTGTGGATGGACAGGAACGACGCCACGGACGGGCAACCGGTCGACAGCGCCTCGAAGATCAGCGCCGCGTCGAGGCGGGTCATGCCGCTGCCGCCATGCTTCTCGCTGACGTAAATCGCCGCCATGCCGAGCGCCGCGGCCTCGCGTAAGGTCTCGACCGGAAAATGCTCGGCCTCGTCCCAGCGAAGCGCGTTCGGCGCCATGCGCTCGTCGGCGAAGGCTTTCGCCATGTCACGGACGGCGAGATGGTCTGCGGTCAGCGCGAACACGACGCCTGTCCTTCCTGGTTCCTTCCCTGCGGATCCAATCGGGCCACAGTGCCCGACCTGGCGGCTCGCGGCAATCGGGTCGCGGCCGCGGCCGGCTGCGGCCGGCATTGATTTTCCGTCGCGGGCGGGGCAAACACGGCGCCGATCGTTCAAGGCGGCCCCGAACCATCGACGCGACCTCGCTCTTTTGCTTTCAGCGCGCCGCCCTATGTCTTCAAGCTGACTGCGTCGAGCGAAAGGAAGAGATCATGGTTCGTTTCGTTCGGCTCTTGGCCGCAGCCGTCTTCGCGGCCGCGCTCGCTTCGGCCTCGGCCGCGAGCGCCCAGGGCGTGCCGTTGCAGGAGGGTCCCATGGAGACGGGACCTCTACAGGCCGGGCCTTCGCCGGCCGCGCCGCAGAAGGCGAAGCCGCGCCAGACGGCGCTCAAGAAGCGGGCCAAGCATCCAGAGCCGGCCGGGCGGCAGATCACAGTGCATGCCCGGCCCTCGTACCTGACGGCGGGCACGCAGGTTCCCGTGGGCTCGGTCGGCAACGGTTATGTCTACGACACTTTCAACCAGGCGACGCCGATCGAGGGGACCTTTTCGGGCATGCGTGGCCGGGAGCGGCTTACCGACCAGTTCGGCAACGCCGCGCCAGGGCTGACGCTCTTCAAATTCTAGCCCGCATTTCTCATATGAGGGATTTGGTCGTTCGCGACCCGAGGGTGATTGCGCAGTGGCGGTGGCGAGGACGAGCGCGTCCGTGGCGCGGTTTGCGCGGATGGGGTGGGTTTTTTGGGGGTCTCCGGTGGGCTGTGGGTTGGATTGCCGCGTTTTTTCGGCGCCGCGGCGACGCGTCAGGCGGTTGTGACGAGGCGGGTGGCGGCCAACCGCCATTCGTCGGCGTAGGGACAGGCTGAGGCGAGCGCGAATTTGACGCGCCGCGCGCTGACGCGGACGAGACCTGCGAGCTTGAGGAGCTTGAGCCGGATCGTGCCGCAGGTCGCTTCGGCGAACTGGGTGTGGGCAAGACCGATGCGCCTGACAGCGCACAGGAGCACATAGGCGAACGAGGCGAGCCAGAGGCGCAGCTGGTTGGCGCACAGGGTGGCGGTCGAGGTTCGGTCGGCGAACAGGTCGCCTTGGCATTCCTTGATCCGGTTCTCCATCTCGCCGCGGGCGCAGTAGACCTTCTCATAGAGAAAGCGGGCGTTGGTCTCGGCCTTGCTCAACGAGGTGACGATGAAGCGCGGATTAGCCTCGCCCTTTGTCCATTCCGNNAGCGGCGGGCGGGCTTGCCGGTTGCGGACGCCTCCGCCTCGGCCTGCAGGAGTTCGACGCTGATTTCTTCGACCAGCCGCGCATTGCGGGCGAGCCCGAATACGAAGTCCACCCGGTTCGTCTCGCACCAGGCCATCAGCGCCTCGCGGGCGAAACCAGAGTCGGCGCGCAGCAGGATGCGCGTTCGCGGCCAACGCCTCCGAATCTGCGCGACGATGCGCGCGACTTCCTCAACCGAGCCGGCGCTGGCGTCGATGTTCGACGGCCTGAGCTNNCAGGGCCTCGATCGCCGCGGGCTCATGCGCGATCTTGCGGTACTTCGTGGGCGTCTCGCGCGACAGTTCGAGCCGGTTCAGCGTCGATTTGCCCGCCACCGGCGCGCAGTCATCTCGCCAAGCTTTGAGCTTGCCCGCCAGCACCGCCATCAGCGGGTCGTGACGAAGCTCGTCGTGATCGTTCAGATCCTCGTAGCCGAGCGCAATGCCGAACACGCGCTGCCCGATGAGCGTGGCGACTGAGTGCTCGACGAGCCTCGGGTCTCTCGCGTCGCGGAAACATCGCGCAATCCGGCGAACCAGGTCCAGACGTCGGTCGGCGGCGCCCAACAGCAGGCCGCCCGCGTCGGACGTCAGCGCGCCGCCGTCGAACTCCGCCACAACGGACCGGCCTTCGACCCGTCCAAACACGCTCCGTTCTGCGCTACACTCCGTTTGCATCGGGTCGCCTCTCCAAATCAGCGCAAGTCGTTCTCGCAAAACNNCCCGATGCGCTACCCAGTTTGAGAAATGGCGGCTAGGATAGCGCCCAATGACCCGCGCCCTCATGATCGCCGCGCCGCGCTCCGGCAGCGGCAAGACAACCGTCACGCTCGGCCTCCTGCGCGCGTTCAGGCGCCGCGGCGTCGATGTCGTCGGCCTCAAGTCCGGCCCCGACTACATCGATCCGGCCTTCCACGCTGCGGCGTCGGGGCGCGAGGGCGTCAATCTCGATTCCTGGGCCATGCCGCCCAAGCTTCTGGCCGCGCTCGCCGCTGAGGCGGCGGCCAAAAGCGAGCTCGCGCTTTGCGAAGCCTCGATGGGGCTGTTCGACGGCGTTCCGGCGGAGAGCGGGCGCAGCGGCGCCTCGGCCGACGTCGCCGCCGCCCTCGGCATGCCGGTCCTGCTCGTCCTCGATGTCTCGGGGCAGGCGCAGTCGGCGGCGGCGGTGGTCAAGGGCTGCGCCACTTACGACCGGCGGCTCAGCNNCTCGGCGCGCTGCCCAGAAACGACAAGGTCGCGCTGCCCGAGCGCCACCTCGGCCTGGTGCAGGCGGGCGAAACGCATGCGCTCGAGGCCCGGCTCGGGGGAATCGCGGACTTCGTCGAGACGCATGTCGATTGCGATCGCGTCCTCGCGTTGGCCGGCGAGCTCGAATGGCGTTCGCCGACCCGCGCCCCAACCGCGCTTCGGCCGCCGGGACAGCGGATCGCGCTCGCGCGCGACGCGGCGTTCTCGTTCATCTACCCTCATCTCGTGCACGGCTGGCGGGCCGCGGGGGCCGAGATCGTCTCGTTCTCGCCCCTCGCCGACGAGCCGCCGCCGGACGATTGCGACCTCGCCTGGCTTCCGGGCGGCTATCCGGAATTGCATGCCGGTCGACTTGCGGCGGCGGCGCGCTTTCGCGAGGGCCTCCGACGTTTCGCCGAGACCCGCCCCGTGCATGGCGAGTGCGGGGGCTATATGGCGCTCGGCGAAAGCCTCATCGACGCCGCCGGCGTCGCCCATCCGATGGCGGGACTGCTCGGCGTCGAAACCAGCTTCGCCAACCGCCGCATGACGCTCGGCTATCGCGAGGCCTGCATCGCGGCCGGTTGCGCCCTCGGAACCAGGGGCATGGTCCTGCGCGGCCACGAGTTCCACTACGCGACAATCGTCGCGACCGGCAGCGACGACCCGTTCGCCCATGTTCGCGACGTCTATGGCTCAGCCGAAGCGCCCGCCGGTTCGCGCCGGGGTCGCGTCACCGGCTCGTTCTTTCACGTGATCGCCGAGGCGTGATTCGGGCGAGGTACGACGAAGCCGCCGGCTTGCTCGACAGCGAGCGTAGGTAGCGCTGACGCCTCCAGCCTATGCGTCGCGGACATCGCTCACACGGCCAAGAACCGATTGGGGCAAGACTGTGCAACAGGACCGGAGCGCGCCTGTTCCGCCCCTGTTATCCACCTGTTCCAGCCCGAAATGGCCGCTGTTCCTTCGTGAGCAATTGTGGCGCGGCGTCACGGGCGAAGGCATGCAACA
>PLUH01000376.1:2703-10561 GCA_003164825.1 Hyphomicrobiales bacterium | reverse complement strand
ACGTCCGCTCGCAACCCGCCTCACGCGAGGGCCGAATAGTCTCCCTGCCGGTGCGCGAGCGCCGGTTCGGCGGCGCCCTCGCGCAGGCTCACCACCGCGCCGAGGATGATCGCGTGCGAATGGCGCTCGATGAGCTCTTCGACCACGCAATCGAAGGCCGCAATCGCGTCGGCGAGAACGGGAGCGCCGGTCGAGAGGGTGATCCATTGCGCGCCATCGAAGCGGCGCGCTCCATGGGCGCCGCCATGGCCGCTGAAGCGATGGGCGAGCGCCTCATGGCGGGCGGCGAGCAGGCTGATCGAGAACGCTCTCTCCTCGCGCAATCCGGCGAGGGTCGTGGATGAGCGAGCGAGGCAGACGAACAGCGTCGGCGGGGCCAGCGAAAGCGATGCGAGCGACGTGATTGTGCATCCGACCCGCGCTTCGCCCTCGCCGCAAGCGATGATCGCCACTCCCGAGGACAGCGCCCGCATCGCGTGTCGAAAGGCGGCGCTGTCGGCGTGGCGCAGGCGCCGGTCGCTCACGCTCGCGCCTCGAGAAGCCGCTCGCGTGCGGTTTGCGCGCCGCCGATCAGCCAGACCGCAGCGGCGGCGATCAGGCAGGCAAAGCCGGCGACGTAAAAAGCCGGGAGGTAGGTGTTGAAGGTCGAACGGAAGAAGCCGCCGCCCCAGGCCGCGACCGCCGCGCCGAGCATGTGCGAGGCGAAGATCCAGCCGTAGGTGACGCCGGCGCGCTCGCGGCCGAAATGCGCAGCCGACAGCTTGACCGTCGGCGGCACGGTCGCGATCCAGTCGAGGCCGTAGAACACGGCGAACAGCGACAGGCCGTAGACCGTGAATGTCGTGCTCGGCAGATAGAGGAGCGACAGGCCGCGCAGGCCGTAATACATCGACAATAACCCTCGATTGTCGAACCGGTCGGAGAGCCATCCCGAACCGATGGTGCCGATGAAATCGAACACGCCCATCATCGCCAGCGTCGAAGCCGCCGCGACCGCCGGCATGCCGTAGTCGCCGCAGAAGGCGATGAAATGGGTCTGAATGAGGCCATTGGTGCTGAGACCGCAGACGAAGAAGGTGCCCGCCAACACCCAGAATGTCGCGCTGCGGGTTGATTCGAACAGGATCTCGAAGGCGCGGCCGAATGCCGCCGGAGGGGCGACATGGGCCGGGGTGTCGCCCTTGTCGCCGTAGGGCTTGAGGCCGACGTCCTCCGGCTTGTCGACCAGGAAGAGGACGACGACCAGCGCGACCACGACCAGGGCCACAATCGGCGGCCAGAGCGCGACGCGCCAGCCGTAGCGGTCAGCGAGCCACGCCGCGAGCGGCAGCAGCAGGAGTTGGCCGGAGGCGCTGGAAGCGCTGAGGATGCCGACCGCAAGTCCGCGCCGCGCGGTAAACCAGCGGGTTGCAACCAGAGCGCCCAGCACCATGGCGGTAAGGCCCGTGCCGAAGCCAACGATGACGCCCCAGAACAGCACCAGTTGCCAGAGCTTCGTCATGACGAGAGCGCCAAGAAGCCCAATCTCGATCAGCCCGAGAGCGACCAGCACCACGCTTTTGAAGCCGTATTTGTCGATCAGCGCCGCGGTAAACGGCGCCATCAGGCCGAACAGGACAATCCGCAGCGCCAGCGCGACCGATATCTGCTCGGTGCTCCAGCCGAATTCCTTGGTCAGCGGAACGATCAGCGCGCCGGAGATGCCCATGCATCCGGCGGTGGTGAGCGCGAGGAAGAAGATGATGGCGACGATCGCCCAGCCGTAATGGATGCCGGCGCGCGACAGCCGCCTCGCCAAGGCCTGAGCGAACATGCGGGATCCCTTCAAGACGCGCTACCCGACCGGCGCCTTTTCGTCAAAAAGACGGGTTGACGCCCTAATTGGGCATGCCCGGACGGGCTGTCAAGGAAACGAGACTTGGCGCCCAAGCGCGCTCAATTCAGTACGATAACCGACATCAGCCGGCCGTAGTCCGGCTCCTGGCGATGGGTTGTGCGGCGGTAGCTGAAGAACCGCCGCTCGTCGGCGTAAGTGTCGAGCGCCAAGTCCTCGAACGCGCCGATCCCGGCCCGCGCTGCGCGCTCGGCGATATAGGCGTTGAGGTCGAACATCGAGTGGCCCGCGTTGCGGCTCGGGGTGAAGCAGCGCGCGGTGTCTTCGCCCGCGGCGGCGAAGGCGGCGACGAGCTCCGGCCCAACCTCGTAGGACGCGCGGCCGATGCAGGGCCCGAGCGCGGCGACGACATCGCCGCGCCTCGCGCCGAGCCGCTCCATCGCCGCGGNNGACGCGCGCGCGCCGCTCGGCGAACAGGATCATGCCGCAATCGGCGCCGGTCACGCCGAGCGCGAGCCCCGCCGTCGCCGTCGCCAGCCCATCACAACGCGGGCGACCGCTCGGCGTCCAGGGCTCGGAGATCGCCACCGCATCGGCCGAGTGGATCTGGTAGGGCACGGCGAGGCGCTCCGGCGCGACACCGAGCGCAACCGCGGCCCTTGAGCGATTCTCGGCCACCGCCTCATGCGAGTCACGCGACCCCACGCCACCGTTCAGCGAGGCGTAGACCCCTCGCGAGACCCCGCCGATGCGGGTAAAGAAGCCATGCCCGACTCCCGGCAGCCGCAACGACTCGGCCGTCAATACGTGAGGGACGTTCACGCGGACTTCGTATTTGGTTGGAAGCCGGGCGGCGGGCGGAGCCTGCGATCGGCGACGGCCATCGCCTTGAACAGCGCGCCCATCTCGCCTTGACCCTTGCCGACCAGACGCGCCCGCGCGCGCTCGAACTCCTCGGCGCGGTCGGGACTCGCGCGCTCGGCCAGCGCCTTGGTCCTCAAGTCGATGCCGATCGCGCGCAGGAAATCGCCTTGGTCGACCGGGCCGTAGACGGCGGCGCCGGTAGCGCTGGCGCTGCGCGCCATGGCGGCGAAATCGACGTGCGTAGTGAGGTCGCAATCGCCCGGCGCGGCGAGCGGATCGACGTAACGGTGGGCGCGCAGGGCCTGCAGCGTGTCGCCATATCGGGTGACGGCGTGGCCGTAATCGATGATGAGCGCCGCTCCACCCTGTTTGACGAGCCGCGCCCCGAGTTCGAACATCAGCCGATGGCCGGATGGGCTCACCTCCAGCACTTCGCCGTTCGCCGCGGCGGCCCTGATGTAAGGCTCGGGCCTGTCGGCGACGTCGAAGACGAGCGCGCCGTCGTTGTTCAGACGCACCGTGCGCTCGCGCCACTGACCGCTCACGCGCACGAATTGGCGCACGGGCAGCGCGTCGAGAAATTCGTTGCCGATCACGATCGCGGGCCCGTTCGGAACCTCCTTGAGGGTCTGGGCCCAAGAGACCGCCACGCCGCAGTCGACGAGCAGCTCGTGCTGCATCGTCGCCAGCGCCGGGCTGGACTCGATGAGCCGCACGTCGAGCGCATTGCGAAACGCCGGCACGATGCGCGCGGCGCGTAGCGCATCGCTGATCAGCGTCCCGCGCCCCGGCCCCAGTTCGACGAGGCGAACGGGATCGGGCGAGCCCATGCTCGACCACACCTCGGCGGCCCAAAGCCCGATCAGCTCGCCGAACATCTGCGAAATCTCCGGCGCGGTGGTGAAATCTCCCGTCGCGCCGAAAGGATCGCGGTTCATGTAGTAGCCCAGATCGGGATGGGCGAGCGCCAGCTGCATGAACTGCTCGACCGTAATTGGACCACGCTCCGTGATCATCGCCCTGATTTCATCGAGGAGCTCGATCATGTCGAGATTCCCGGCCGACGGAGGCTCCACGCGAGCACTCCCAAGCCAGCGACGATCAGCGGAAGCGAGAGGACCATGCCCATCGTCAACCCGCGTCCAAGCTCCTCAAGGCGCGGATCCGGTTCGCGAAAGAATTCGCTGAAAATACGCGCCGCGCCGTAAACGATGGCGAACACCCCGGTGATTACGCCCGGTCGGCGCAGCGCGCCCAATTGCGCGAGCGCATAGAGAATGACAAACGCCAGCAGTCCTTCGAGCAGTGCTTCGTAAATCTGGCTCGGGTGGCGCGGCTGACCGTCCGTTCCTGGAAAGATAACCGCCCACGGGACGTCGGTCCGGCGCCCCCAGAGTTCGGGGCGGATGAAATTGGCGATGCGGCCGAGGAAGATGCCGATCGGCGCGACGAGCGAGCAGAGGTCGAGCACGGTCAGCGCCGGCGCTCCATAGCGGCGGGAGAAGATGAGGATGCCGACGAGAGCGCCGATCAGCCCGCCGTGAAAGGCCATGCCGCCTTCCCAGATTTTGAAAATCTCGATCGGATGGGAGAAATAATACTGCGGATCGTAGAGCAGCACGTTGCCGAGCCGGCCCCCGATAATCACGCCAAAGGCGCAATAGACAAGCAGGTCGTCGATACTGTCGGCGCTTGGGCGCTTGACCCCGTTCCAGTAATGGTCGTCGAAGACGATGTGGCGAATGAGCCGCCAGCCCAGAACTAGGCCGGCGATATAGGCGAGGGCGTACCAGCGAATGGCCAGCGGACCCCATTGCACCAGAACGGGATTGATCGCTGGAAAGGGCAGGACGAGCGTCAGCATCGGACGCATGCAGATGCGCCGAGGCCGGGACGGCGTCAAGTCGGCGCGCCAAATCATCGAGGCGCTAGCTCTCCCTTCGGACGGCTCAAGGCGGCGCGCGTATGGTGTGCGAGCGGGCCAGCGATCGGCTTCAAAGCGCCAGGAAAGCCGTCAAAGCTGGATCCCTCACGACCACAATGACGGAATGGTTGCGGAGATCGCCGACATCCTCCCACGCGCCGGCTGAAGCGGGACACGCAAAGTCAGGCATGATTCGGTTCTTGCTGTAAAGCTGCGGCATGGCGGCGGCGCCAGCGGTCCGCGAGCGCGCGAGCCTTGCGTTTGCCGCCTTGCTCGGGCAGGGAGGACGAGGCGGGCGCATGGTGGCTGGTTGAGAGCGAACAGCGGAATGAAGCGCGTTCATGACGCCGCATGGCCGATCATCGGCCTCGGCGCCGTCGCGGTATCGTCCTGGCTCTTGTTCAAGGACTTGCGTGGGCTGTCGTTCGCCAGCCTGAAGAGTGCGCTCTTCTCGATTTCGCCCGCCCGGTGGCTCCTGGCGATCGGTTCGACCTCCCTCGCGTACGCTGCGCTCGCCTGGTACGACCAGATCGCACTTTTGCATTTGGGCCGGCGCTTAAGTTGGCGATACGTCGCGGTGGCGTCGTTCACAGCCTATGCGCTCGCCCATAACATCGGCGCTTCGGTGCTTTCGGGCGCGGTCGTGCGCTATCGCGCCTATTCGGAGAAGGGGCTCAGCGTCGGCGAGATCGGCGTACTGGTCGCGTTCTGCTCGTTCACTTTCGCGCTCGGAGCGGCGACGGTGGGCGGATTTTCGCTGCTGTTTCACCCCGAATTGGTCGAGCGCTTCGGCGGCGCGCCGTTGTGGCTCGGCCAGGTCGGCGCGGCGGCGCTCGTCGCGGCGCCGAGCCTCTATGTCGTTGGCTCGTTGTTGCACTTTCCTCCGCTCAAGATCGGCGCCTACAAACTCGTCTACCCGCGTCCGCCTGTCGCGGCGCGGCAATTGCTCGCCGCCCCTCTGGAGCTGGTCGGCGCGTCCGGCATCATCTATTTCGCGCTTCCGGCGGCCGCCAATCCCGGCTTTGCGGTCGTGCTCGGGGTCTTTGTCGCCTCGTTTTCGATCGCGCTCATGAGCCACGCGCCCGGGGGCCTCGGCGTGCTCGAGTTCACCTTTGTCGAAGCGATGCCGGACGCGCCGCAGCCCAATGTCGTCGCCGCCCTCTTGGTGTTCCGGCTTCTGTATCTGATCCTGCCGCTGATGTTCGCGCTCGTGGTCGTTTTGAATTATGAGCGCAAACGCCTGCGCGCTCCCGCGGCGATAGGAGAAGCTAACGCCAATGGCCTCGCCGATCTCGATCGATAGCCGGGACGTCCTTCTGGCGATCGACCTGCAGGCCGATTTCGTGCCGGGCGGGGCGCTGGCGGTCGACGGAGGCGACGAGATCGTCCCGCTCCTCAATCGATTGGCGAACCGCTTCGAGCATGTGGTAGTGACGCAGGACTGGCGCCCGCCGGGACACGCCTCGTTCGCCTCAACCCACGAAGGCGCGAAGCCGTTCGAGACGAAGCGGCTCGAATTTGGCGATCAGACCTTATGGCACGACCATTGCGTGCAGGGGACGCCAGGCGCGGAGCTGCACCCTGACCTTGCGGTCGACCTCGCGTTCCTCATCCTGCGCAAGGGCATGCACCCTGGAATCGATTCCTATTCCGCCTTCGTCGAGGCGGACGGCAAGACGACGACCGGCCTTGCGGCGCTGCTCAAGGCTCGCGGGGTGAAGCGGGTGTTCGCCTGCGGCCTGGCGACCGATTTCTGCATCGCCCATTCGGCGCTGAATGCGCGCGGCGAGGGCTTCGCCACCTTCGTGATCGAGGATGCGTGCCGGGCGATCGACGCCAACAATTCGCTGGCCGAGGCTTGGGCGCGCATGAACGCCGCCGAAGTCTGGCGCATCCAGTCAGCCGAGATGCTCGGCCCGTCTCGATGAGGCGGGCGCACGCTAGGCGCCAAGTCGGCGTAGGACCGAATTTGGCGCGGTGGCGCGCCGCCTGATCTTCACATGGCGGAAGGTGGGTGTCGCGTTAACCGCGCGCATTCGAGGCGGCCGGCGGTTAACCCCGAGTTAACTTGGCCCGCAGCATTTGAAGCCTTCCGACGAGCGGCGATGTCGCCGGCTCTCGGCTCCCGCGGCCACTCGCTCGGCTCCCAATGATCACGCTCTATCACCATCCCTTTTGTCCTCACTCCCGTTTCGTCCGCCTCGTCCTCGGCGAAATGGGAATCGAGCCCAGGCTCGTCGAGGAACGGGCGTGGGACCGCCGTCGGGAGTTCCTGTTGATCGCCCCCGAAGGCGCGACGCCGGTCATGATCGATGACCATGCGCCGAGTCTATCGGGCGCGGCGGTGATCGCCGAATACCTCGATGAGACGCGGGGCCTGGGCCTCGGCGAGCGCCGGCTGATGCCGGACGATCCGCTGGCCCGCGCCGAGACTCGCCGGCTGACGCACTGGTTCAATGTCAAGTTCTTCAATGAGGCAAGCCAGTGGCTGGTGCGGGAGAAGATCAACAAGCGCTTCATGAGCTCGGCGCAAGGCGGCGGCGGCCCGGACATGGACGCGGTGCGCGCGGCGCGCGCCAATCTGCGCTATCATCTGCGCTATATCGGCTACCTGATCTCGGCCCGCAATTGGCTGGCCGGCGACCGGCTGACTTACGCCGACCTCGCGGCGGCGGCGCACCTATCCTGCATCGACTATCTGGGCGACGCGCAGTGGGACGAGAACGAAACCGCCAAGACCTGGTACGCGCGGATGAAGTCGCGCCCGGCGTTCCGCCCCCTTCTGGCCGAGCGGCTGCCCGGGATGACGCCGAGCGTCGCTTACGCCGATCTCGACTTCTAGCAGCCTTACGCGCCAAGGCGCGCGCGCTCGGCTTCGATGCCTGCCGGGTCGCCGCCGCCGAAGCGCCGGCTCAAGCCGGCGAGCGCCTGGCCGCCTGGCTCGCCGAAGGCGCGCAGGGCGACATGACCTGGATGGCCGAGACCGTCGAGCGGAGGATTGATCCTAAGGCGCTGATGGGCCAGGCCAGGAGCGTCGTCATGCTCGGCCTCAACTACGGCCCGGACGNNCGATCCGCTGGCTGCCCTCAAGCGCCCCGACACCGGCGCGATTTCGGTCTACGCGCGCCATCGCGACTATCACGCCGTTCTCAAGGGCAAGCTTAAGCAGCTTGCCGCATTTCTCGCGGCGGCGGCGAGGCCGCAACAGGTCGACGTCAAGGTGTTCGTCGACACCG
>PLUH01000376.1:0-2617 GCA_003164825.1 Hyphomicrobiales bacterium | reverse complement strand
ATCGAGCACAAAGGTCCGATCCCGCATGAGCTTCGATCGGCGATCGGCAATCGCATCTACGGCTGCGATGACTGTCTGGCCGTCTGCCCCTGGAACAAATTCGCCAGCGCCGGGCGGGAAGCGAAACTCGCGGCGCGCCCCGACCTCAACGCCCCGCCGCTCGCCGAGCTCGCCCGTCTCGACGAGGCGTCGTTCCGGGCGCTGTTCGCGGGCAGCCCGATCAAGCGCGTCGGCAGGGAGCGCTTCGTGCGCAATGTGATGATCGCGATCGGAAACTCGAACGACCGCGCCCTCGCCGGCGCCGCGATCGACCGGCTCGACGATGAGGCTCCGCTCGTCCGCGGAGCGGCGATCTGGGCGGTTGCTCGGCTCACCTCGCAAACGCAGTTCTCCCGCTTCGCGGCGGCAGGCCTGCGAAAGGAGCGTGATACGGCGGTTATCGAGGAGTGGCGCGACGCTCTGGCCGCGCCGCCGGGACGGTAATCGTCGTTTCCGCCGCTTCAGTGCGACGGCGCGGTCTCGGACTTCTTGAGCCTCTCGATCTCGTCCTTGAGTTGAAGTTTCTTGCGCTTGAGTTCGTGGACCTTGATGTCGTCTGACGCCGGATGATTGACTTCGGCGAGGATCGCTTCCTCAATGGCCTGGTGACGGCGCACCAGCTCGCTGAGATGCGAATCAATCGACATGGGACAGCTCCCTTATGGTCTTGGGCGACGAAATTGTGACATAACTGACGGACCGTGCAAGCGCCAAAATGGCGCCGCCATGTTCAAATCCTTGCCCGCGCGTCCACATTTCAGGGGGAGTTTCGGCCCTTTCGGGCCATCCCTAACGTAAGATCGCTGGGATTCCGCGAAAGCGGGGCGCCCGTGAACGGCGGCGCTTGCCAGCCTGGCAAGCGCCTTGCGCAGGCCAAGCGGCGCCGCCATAGTCTGAGGCGCTCCGGCGCGAGGCCCGGGCGCCGGGGAGGAGAAACCCAGACTCAAAGCGGCACAGCGATGGACGACAAGGGGCTCACGCCGGAGGAACGCGCCGCCCTGGTCGAGCAGATCGAGCGGCTGCGCGAGGAGCACCGCGATCTCGACGCGGCGATCGAGGCGCTGCGCGACGCCGGGCAGGCGGATCAGTTGCAGGTGCAGCGGCTCAAGAAGCGCAAGCTGCTGTTGCGGGACAAGCTCGCCCGGCTCGAAGACCAGCTGACGCCGGACATCATCGCTTGAGGGAATTGTTTTCCAAATCAGAGGAAGCGTTTTCAAAGGAAAAGGAAGGGAATTCCAAGGAAAAGGAAGCAAATTCCAAGTTTTTTTCTTCCGCGAATCGAGACTTTTGAAGGGGTTGTGGCGAATCTTGGCGATAATCGCGCCCCAAATAGCTAATCATCGGTGTTAGAACGGCGCAGGCACGCGCCGAAAGGGCGGCGTGACTTTTAGTCCCGGCGCGGAGGGTATCGAGGGCATTGNNTCATCACGGAGTCTGTTGTAGCACACCTTTTGATAATCCGAAAGGAAATGCTGAAAAATCCGCGAGGTGAACCGGCCCGCCGGATCAGAGAGCAACGCCCGACGTTGCCACCGGGCCGCCGGCGTCTAGGTTGAGGCTTGAAGCCGAACGGAGAACGCCATGCCCTATGCGGTCAACGCCGACCTGCCGCCCTCCGTCCGCTCGCACCTGCCGGAGCACGCCCAGGACATCTTTCGCGAGGCGTTCAACCACGCCCACGCCGACCATGCGCATGACCCCCGCCAGGAGGAAGCCGCCTTCCGCATCGCCTGGGCGGCGGTGAAACGCGAATACGAGAAGATCGGCGACGAGTGGGTCAGGAAGCGGTAGACGGCGCGGCGGCCGCGGGCGCCGCGGTCTGGTCCTCTCAATTGGCCAATGACGCTGCTCGCCGACGCCCGATTTGGCGCTGCGCCGTTTGACAATTGTTCTTATTGTATTACTAATAGGGACGTCCGTCGTGTCCGGGCCCAAAAGCGGTTGGCCGCTCATATCCCGATATCGAATCGGATGATTCAGGTTGAAACGCCAAAAGGGAGGAGTTTATGCACTTGATCAAGTGGCTGGGCGGCGCCGCCGTCGGCTTGGGCCTCATGGTTGCCGGATCGTCGGCCTTCGCGGTCACCATCGGCTTTTCGCAGGTCGGCGACGAGGGCGACTGGAGGCCGGCCTTTTCCAAGGACATGCAGGAAGAGGCGAAGAAAGAGGGAATCGACCTCAAATTCGCCGACGCCCAAGGCAAGGAAGAGGAGCAACTGAAGGCGGTCCGGGCGTTCATCGCCCAGAAGGTCGACGCCATCATCATCGCGCCGGTGGTCGTCACCGGCTGGGGACAGGTGCTCCAGGAGGCGAAGAGCGCAGGCATTCCGGTGTTCCTCGCCGATCGCGACGTCGACGTATTCGATCTCCCCCCGCAAATGAGGGCTGGGCCAAGCCGCCGCGTTCTGGTAACCGCCCACTGCCACTCCCGCTTCGTTTACCGACTGTCCGACGTACACGGATTGGAAGTTCATGCCAAAGACGGCCGGAACAACCGCCGGTGCACCCGAGTGTGTCTTGCCGGCAATCTGGTTCAGCAAGGCGTACACCTTGATTGCGTCATAGCACTGGATGTTTT
>PLUH01000165.1 GCA_003164825.1 Hyphomicrobiales bacterium | reverse complement strand
TGCCGGCGCCGTTCTCGCCGAGAATGGCGTGAATGCGCCCCGCAAACACAACGAGATCGGCGCCGGCGAGCGCTCGCACGCCGCCGTAACGCTTGGATACGCCCTCCATGCGCAAAATCGGCGAGGCCGTCGGCTCAAGTTGCGTCACGCCGCCAAACCTCGACAGAAGAGCGCCAGTGGGCGGCGCGACGCGCCGGCCTTCGCGGCGACCGCCGCGGAACGATTCTGTTCCGCGGGGCTCGCGCTTCAGACTACTTGTTTTCCTTCGTCTGTCCCATGATCTCCTGCGCGGTGAAGTTGATGTTGCAGGTCGGGAAGGAATTGCCGACGAAGAAGTTGTCCGACTGGTCGGCGTAGTAGTTCACCCCGTCCTTGAAGTTCGGATCTTCAGCCAGCGCCAGAGGCAGCTTGATGGACTGCGGCACGACCTGGCCGTCGAGGGCGGCAAGCGCGACCTTGATCGCGACCGCGACCTGGGCAGGCCCGGTGCCGCCGGACGCGCACTTGAGCCCATCGCCAGAGAATTTGGCGCAGAACTTGCGGAAGCCGTTCTCCGTCTCGCCGCCAAACGGCGCCATCGGCTGCTTGGCGTCGATGATCGCCTGAACGACGCCAGTGTCGCCGCCCTGGGCGGTATAGCCGTCGAAGTGCTTCTGCACCGCAATCGCGTCCGCGGTCACTTTCTGCGCGGTCGGGTCGTCCCACTTGCCGTAGACCTCGACGACGTCCCATTTCTTGCCGGTCGCGTCGAGCGTCTCGTGGATGCCATCGTGACGGTCCTTGTCGACCGAGGTGCCGGAGACGCCGCGAATTTCGAGGATCTTGCCGCCGTCGGGAAGGTGGCTGGCAAGCCACTTCGCCCAATAGACGCCGAGACCCTTCTGGTCGACGTTGACGTTGATCGCATCCTCGGTGTCGAGAATGTTGTCGAACGCGATCAGCACAACGCCCGCGGCGTTGGCGCGCTTGATCACAGGCTTGAACGCCTCGGGATTCTGCGCGTCGGTGATGACCGCGTCATATCCGGAATCGATGAAATTGTTGATCGCGGCGATCTGCGCGGCGACGTCCTCGCCGGTCGAGACGACCTTGAACTCCTTAAGCTTGGCGGCGACATCGGGCTGCGACGCATAGGCCTTGGCGGTCTGGATCATCTGGATGCGCCAGGTGTTGGCGATGAATCCGTTGGCGAGCGCGATGCGATAGGGCCCCTTCTTGGCGGGATATTTGAAATACTTCGTCTGATCCGACCACGGCGTGTAGCATTGTGGATCGGCCGACGGGCCCGATACGACCTCGGGTCCGGCGGCGTAGGCGGGCGCGGAGAATGCGCACGCGGCGGCGGCCATGCCGCAGGCGGCGGCGATGGCGACAAGGCGATTGTGGTTCATGGTCATCCTCCCTCTTACCTCTTACTGGTCGAGCGCCTCGATCGGCCGGCCTCGTCGAAGCCTGGTCGCCGCCGAGAGCGATCTTATGGTTTGCGCGGTCGTCGAGACCACAGCATAGGCCGGAATTGTCGCCGGAGACGTTTGACCGGCGGTCTGCTCTTGCGCTGACATGCCAGTATAACTGACTGTCTCCAGCGCGCACAAGACCGTGATCGAGCCGCCTGCGCGGTTGCCAACGCGGCCGCCAATATGGAGGCCTCTCGGCGCGAGGCGCCTGTTCCTGCGGCTCATGAGACGCGCCCGAACTCGCCTTCGCGGCCCGCGATGATCTGGCCTGAAATCACCCTTGACTTCGATAAGATGACCGGTCATATTGCCNNAACGGCGCGAGCGTGCAGGACATCGCGGAGGTCGCACACGCGCCGAAGGGATCGTTCTACAACCACTTCGACAGCAAGGAAGCGCTCGCGATCGCCGCGCTGGAGCGTTACTGGGAAAGAATCCGGTCCTCGTTCGCCGTGCTGGGTGAGCCGCAATATCCCCCGCACGAGCGTCTGAAGCGCTACTTCGGCCTCCTGACAAGCGCCGCCCGGACGGCGGAATTCCGAAAGGGCTGCCTGATCGGCAACATCAGCGCGGAGATGGCTGGCGAAAATCCGGCGCTCCGCGCGCGGCTCGCGACGCTTCTCGGCGCCTGGACCGCCGCGATTGAGGCCTGCGTGAAAGAGGCGCAGGCGGACGGCTCCGTCCGGCGCGACCTCGATCCAGCTTCCATCGCCGCGTTTCTCCTAAACTCCTGGGAGGGGGCGGTCATGCGAGCGAAGGTCGACCGGGACGAGTCGGCGCTCAAGAGCTTTCAGCGCGTCGCCGAGACTGTATTCTCGGCCTGAGTCCTTGGGGAAGAAGGAGTTTTAACTATAAGATGACTGGTCATATTAGAAGGCCCTGATCTCGATTCGATGCAGCTTGCCGGTCGTCCACAGCGCCGCTGACAGACGGCCTGGGCATCGGCGGCCGGCGGCTCCCCCCTTGCTGATGAGTGAAACCCAACAGGAGCGACCCAAATGAAGGCCATTCAATATAANNCCGAGGGTCGGCGGGCAGATGGGCGCAGGCGTGGTCGTCGAGTCCAGGAGCCCGAACTTCAAGGCCGGCGACCGGGTGTTCGTCACCGGCCCCGGATTCGGCATTGTCGCCGACGGCGTCTGGCGTGAACTGGTCGCCGCCCCGGCGGGCGGACTATGGCCGATTCCGGACCACGTCGACGACGATCATGCAGCGGCGTTCCTTGCCGGCGCCGGGTATCTGACCGCCTATCTCGTCCTCACCCAGTTCGTCTCTTTCCAACCCGGCCAGAGCGTTCTTGCTCCGGGGATCGGCGGCGCGGTGGGGATGGAGAGCGTGCAGATCGCCCAAAAGCTCGGGGCGTCCCTCGCCATCTCGACCGCCAGCACGACCGCGAAAGCCGAGATCGCGCGCGCCGCCGGCTACCAGCATGTCATCGACCTGTCGAAAGAGAGCCTGCGGGACGGAGTCATGCGGATCACCGGCGGCAAGGGCGTCGATGTCGTCATCGATGGCGTCGGCGGCGCTCTCACCGGCGAGGCGCTTGGCTGTCTCGCGTTCGGTGGAACTTACGCCGTGGTCGGTTATGCGGGCGGCCGGGAAGCGAATATCAACCTCACCGATGTGATCTGGAAGGCGGCAAAGGTGCGCGGTTTCGTGTTCCGCGCTTTTGCGCCCGAAACCATCGCTGGCGCGCTTAAGGTGCTGACCAGACATGTCGCCGAAGGCGCGCTTCAGCCGACCATCGCCAAGGTCTTCCCGCTCTCGGACGCCCCGGAAGCGGTTCGCTACCTGATCGAAGACCGACCCTTCGGACGGGTTCTCATGCGGGTCAACGGCTAAAGAAGCCCGTCAGGCATCGCCTCGTAGCAGGCCTCGCTGAGCCGGAGCTCGCCACCATGCTACACGCCTTCTCGTGATCCGGGCGGGCCTGCCGCGCGGGGTGCGTTCACCAGGAGGCAAGGATGGCCACAGTCAAGCTCTGGACCGATGCGGAGGCGGAAGCGCACTCGAAGGTCAAAGCGGTTTTCGACGATATCCGCGCGACCCGGAAGTCGGACTTCGTCAACAATTTCTGGCGCGGCCTGGCCAATCAGCCCGAGAGCCTCGAACGCGTCTGGAATACGCTGAAAGCGGTGATGGGCGCGCCAGGACCGCTTGATCCCCTCACTCGGGAACTGATCTACATCGCCGTCTCGATCACGAACGCCTGCCCCTATTGCATCCATTCACATACGGCGGCGGCCCGAGCGAAGGGGATGACCGACGCGCAATATTCCGATTTTCTCGCAGTCGTGGGCATGGCCTCGCAGACAAACGCTCTGGTGACAGGGCTGCAACTGCCTGTCGACGCGGCGTTCCTCATCGAGAGCTGAACATAAGCTCCGAAGCGCCGGGTCTCGACGGCGACGGCAGCGGCTGACGACACGTTGAATTCCGGGGCGCGGCTTAAAAAAATCCGCCCGGAATCGCTTCCGGGCGGATTTTCGTTAGTGATTGGCGGCGGCGCTTACTTCGCCTTGTCGCCCTTGTCGCGCGCCTTGAGCGCCGCGCCGAGAATATCGCCGAGCGAAGCGCCCGAGTCGGCCGACCCGTATTGGGCGATCGCTTCCTTCTCCTCGGCGACTTCGAGCGCCTTGATGGAGACGGCCACTTTGCGCGCGCGACGGTCGAACTGGGTGATGCGGGCGTCGACCTTCTCGCCAACCGAGAAGCGCTCGGGGCGCTGATCGCCGCGATCGCGCGCCAGCTCGTTGCGCTTGATGAAGGCGGTGAGGTCGGAGCCGGCGATCTTAACCTCGATGCCGCCGTCCTTGACCTCGACCACCTCGCAGGTCACCACCGACCCCTTGCGCAAGTCGCCCTCGGCCCCGTCCTCGCCGCCGCCCTTCTTGGCCGCAAACGGATCGTTCGCCAGCTGCTTGACGCCGATGGCGATGCGCTCCTTCTCGACGTCGACGTCGAGCACCTTGGCTGTGACCTTGTCGCCCTTCTTGTAGTCCTCGATCGCCTGCTCGCCCGGACGCGACCAGTCGAGGTCGCTGAGATGGACCATGCCGTCGACGTCGCCGTCGAGGCCGATGAAGAGGCCGAACTCGGTCTTGTTCTTGACCTCGCCCTCGACGGTCGAACCGACCG
Source organism: Hyphomicrobiales bacterium (assembly GCA_003164825.1). Taxonomy (GTDB): domain Bacteria; phylum Pseudomonadota; class Alphaproteobacteria; order Rhizobiales; family Beijerinckiaceae; genus Roseiarcus. The sequence goes on along the minus strand of PLUH01000165.1, from coordinate 14,170 downwards.
GGTGCCTCTCCGCGAAGGCTTCCCACGGGTTCTGCAGCGTCTGCTTGAGGCCGAGCGAAATGCGCCGCTTGGCGGAATCGACCTCGAGCACCTGGACCTCGACCTCCTGGCTCGTGGACACGATCTTGCCGGGGTGGACGTTCTTCTTGGTCCACGACATCTCGGAGACGTGGATGAGGCCCTCGATGCCGGGCTCGAGCTCGACGAACGCGCCGTAGTCGGCGATGTTGGTCACCCGGCCCTTGAGCTTCTGGCCGACGCTGTAGCGGGTCTCGATGTTCGACCACGGGTCTTCCTGCAACTGCTTCATGCCGAGCGAGATGCGGTGGGTCTCGTGGTTGATCTTGATGATGCGGACCTTGACCTGCTGGCCGATGGTCAAGACTTCGCTCGGGTGGTTGACGCGCCGCCAGGCGATGTCGGTCACGTGCAGGAGGCCGTCGATGCCGCCGAGATCGACGAACGCGCCGTAATCGGTGAGGTTCTTGACCGTGCCGTCGATGACCTGGCCTTCCGCGAGGTTGGCGACGATCTCGTGGCGCTGCTCGGCCCGGCTCTCTTCGAGGACGGTGCGGCGGGAGACGACGATGTTGCCGCGGCGCCGGTCCATCTTCAGGATCTGGAACGGCTGCGTGATGTTCATCAGCGGCCCGACATCGCGCACCGGACGGATGTCGACCTGGCTGCGCGGCAGGAAAGCGACCGCCCCGTCGAGATCGACGGTGAACCCGCCCTTGACCTGGTTGAAGATGACCCCTTCGACCTTCTCGTTCTTCTCGAACGCCTGCTCGAGCTTGACCCAGCTCTCCTCGCGCCGCGCCTTGTCGCGCGAGATCACGGCTTCGCCGAGCGCGTTCTCGATCCGCTCGAGATAGACTTCGACCTCGTCGCCGAGCCCCGGCGCAGGATCGCGGCCGTGATTGGTGAATTCCTTGAGCGCCACGCGCCCTTCGGTCTTGAGGCCGACGTCGATGACCGCCATGTCTTTTTCGATCGCGACGACCTTGCCCTTGACGACCGTTCCTTCGAACGCTTCGTCGGCGCCGTAGGTCTCGTTCAACAGCGCGGTGAAATCCTCGCGCGTGGGCGCCAGGGATTGAGTGGAAGCCATTGGTTCTCCTAAGGAGCCCGCTATTCGGGCGGCGCCGGCCTGGGGTTCGTGTTGACGTTCAGGCGCCCGCCAGTCGGAAGGCCCGCGCTCGAAAAAGGCGCGGGGCTCGTCGCCGCCTTGCGGCGGGCCGGCGCGAAACGGCCGACGACGGAAGCCCGGGGTTTAACGCCATATGGGGAGCCCATGCGGCGCGCGCCAGCCGCTAGCAGGAAAGCCTCGGTGGAGCAAGGAGGAAAGCGGCCTTGAGGATGAAAGCGGGGCGCGGCCAGATCTTTAGCGGCGGCGCGCGAGGCGCTTAAGCCCTCACCCTTCCCCCTTCGACAGGCTCGAGTTCGGGCGTCTCTGGAGCCGGAAATCGAACGAGGCCTCTGTTCACCTCCGCCAAACCGTCGAGAAAGATCGAGATATCGATATCTTCGTCGTCGCCCGGCTCCAGCGGCCTGAACCTGCCGTGAAAGAAGGCGTACTCGGTTCCGTTGATCAAATGAGGGACAATTCCATCCAGTCTAAACGCAAGCCTTTCGCTGAATTTATTGCCGGACATGAATTTAAACGCCAAAATTTGTCTGATTTTGTAGACTTTTCCCTCTATGAGATGCTCGTCGACAAAGCGGTTTCTCAGGCCCGAAATGGGTTGCGCATTGACGCAGACGATCTTCTGACCGACATACCAGTCACGCATGTTATTCCCCGCGGTCCGGAACGTTATTACTGCAGAAAAAGGGGTTACCTGCCCTAAGTTTCCTATCTTAAATCTAAACGCAGATGAATGTAGGCTGACAAAGTGGACGCGCAAGTCAACGCCGGCTTTCAAGATCATTAAGTTTGCGTAATCGTCTTATTTGTCGTTTTGCTTCGGCGAATTCATCGAGGCGGGTCGTGCAAACACGATCCGTGGGAGGCGGGAATCCGGACTCGCGACCAAGCCTTGGCTGCATGCGCGCTCTCGCCGGCATGACAGGCAATGGCGTCGGCTGATCATAGGTTGCTGAAGCGCGGGCTCAGGCGAAAGCGAGCCCCGCAAATCAGAGCCTGCCCGCGAACGCTCCCAAGGTCTCATCGAGCCAGTCGAGGACCGTCCGGTTCGCCAACGACCTGTTCATCATCTCGCAATGGCCGCCTGCGCCCTCGGCGGCGGTGAACTTTATCAGCGCCTTCGGACATTTCAGCGCGTCGAACAGGGTCTGAGCGCCGATGGCGAGCGGATCGTTCTCCGCCGCCGTCAGCAGCGTCGGGCAGCGGATCATCTCCGCCCGGCCCTTCATCGTGAAGCGCTCGGTCTCCTTGAAATAGTCGCGCAAATTGCTGACCCCATTCGCCCAGAAGCCGCGCTGGACGACCTTCCAACGCTGCCCCGCATTCCCCATGATGGCGCCCTCGAACAACCGCGCCGTCGCGTCGTCGATTGATCCCAGATCGGCGGCGGCCGCGGGCGGAAGGCCCATCCTGATCGCCGTCGCGCGAATGGAATCGAGCGCCGCCCATTGTCCCGGATCAGCGATGCAAGCCGCCAGCCGAAGCTCGCCCGAGGCCGCGCGCGGCGCAAAATATCCTCCAAGGCTCCAGCCGCTCAAGACGATCTTCTGCGGATCGACTTGAGGAATGGCCAGCGCGAAGTCGACCACCGCCTTGATGACGGTCTCCCAATCCGGCCGGAGAGGAATGTTTTGCTTAAACAGCATCCCGCCCTGGCCCGGCCCGTCGAACAGGAGGCTGTGATAGCCGCGACGGCCGGCCGCGACGGCGGACGCAAAGAACATGTCGGTTAGCGTGCCGTCATAGCCGTTGGTGAAGATGATTGTCGGCCGGCGCGCGCCGGCCGTTCCGCTGGCCGGGATGAAATAGGCGGGCATGGAGGCGCCCTCGAAGGGGATCGCGCGGGGCGGGATCGGCGGGTCGGTGAGCGCGAGCCCCTTGTCGAACGCGTCGACCTGCTTGCGATAGGCGGCGAGGAGCCGCGGATCGACCGGCGTTCCGAACAGCGGGCGCAAGCTGGTCGAGTAGAAGACGCTCGCCCGCAAGAAGAGCTCGCGGGCGCTGGCGATTGCCCCGCGCCGCTCGGCCGCGTCGGCTTCAGCCGCGAACCGGTCGCCCGCGCCGGCCCACGCCTGATGGAACGCGCTTCCGTCACCGTCTCCGACCGCCTTTGCGACCGCCGCTATCTCGCCGAAATCGGCTCCGCCATAAGGGATATAGGCGATCGGCCACGAGCCGAATTCGTCAAGCAGATCGTCCTTGAACAGAAGCCCCATCCGCATCCCCTCCGCCGCCCATCGACGGGCGCTTCTAGCGGATACGGCGGCGTCCCGATACGCTGGCCGTTTCGCAAGCCTCATGAAGAACGCGAACGGTCGCCCGGAATATGAGAGACAGCGAGACGAGCTGAGCTTGACTTCCCAGTTCCCCGCCCGCCAGTTCCCCGCCCGGTCAAGCGAATGTGCGACGCTTGGGGGTTGCCGGCAAGCCGGGACTGCCGCAGAACCCCATCGCCGCAGTCGAGCCGTCGGCTGCCAGGAGTCGCTTGATGAGCCTGAAAGTTCTCTTCGTCGGCGGGACCGGAAACATTTCGCTGCCCTGTGTGGCGGAGGCGGCCAAGGCGGGCTGCCGCGTCACCGTTTTCAACCGGGGCGCGACAAGCGCCATGCTGCCCGAGGGGGTCGCGGCAATCGCCGGCGACATCGGAGACGCGCGTTATCGCGAGCTCGGCAGCGGCGGTTTCGATGTCGTCTGTCAGTTCATCGCCTTTACGCCGGAGCAGATTACCAGGGACGTCGAATTGTTTTCGGGGGGCGCCGCGCAATACATCTTCATCTCATCGGCCTCGGTCTACCAGAAGCCGCCCCGCCACTATGTGATCACCGAAAAGACGCCGGCCGTGAATCCATACTGGCCCTACAGTCAAAACAAAATCGCCTGCGAGGCGGCGCTGAAGGCGGCGCGCGGCCTCACGTGGACGATCGTTCGGCCGAGCCACACGGTTCGAACCATGCTGCCCACGGTCTTCAACGAGGGCGACGCGCTCGCCCATCGCCTGCTCGCCGCCAAGCCGGTGATTGTCGCCGGCGACGGCGCAACGCCGTGGACGCTCACCCGCTGCGCCGATTTCGCTGTCCCGTTCGTCCGCCTGTTCGGCGCCGGCGCCGCGCTCGGCGAGACCTTCCACATCACCTCCGACAACGCCTACACCTGGAATGACATCACCAACGCGATTGCGGCCGGTTTGGGGGTCAAGGCCGACATCGTTCATGTCCCCACCGACACGCTGATCCGTTATCTCCCCGACAGCGAAGGCCCGCTCATGGGCGACAAGACGTGGACGGCGCTGTTCGACAACACNNCCAAGACAAGCGACCGGGACGCGCTTATGGACCGCATCGCCCGCGAACAAAGGTCGCTCGGCGCTTCGACCTCCTGAAAGCCGCCGAAGGCTGGCGACGGTCATCGCCGCTCGCGACGGGCGCCCGGCGTCAAGCAAGGGCCGCGGATGGGCAAGCTCGTCGTCGCGGCGCGGGCAGGCGCCGGCGGGACGCCTGGGCGCGCTAACCTGCCTCCGGGCGCGCCGTCGCCACGATTGAGCCCTTTTGTTCGTCGTACGATGACGACGGCCAAGTCAGACGGCTTTTGGCGACTTGTCAGAGAACGAGCGTTCGACATGCTTGACGATCCGGTCGTCCTTCGCGTCGAGTACGCCGATGCCGCGAGGCCCTAATGGGAGGAAGCCCGTGAACAAATCTGTGCTTACGCTGACGGTTGGACTTGTGCTTCTCGCCCTGCAGCCATCGAGAGCTGCTGACCGAGACCCGGCCGTTTCGCCGCCGCGTGTCGGCGCGGCCGACGTTATTGAGCCCATTCAGGAAAATGCCGATTGCAGTAAGGGGACGGTTGAGCAGCGACTCGACTGCCTGAATCTTGAAATCGTCGAACTCAAGCAGCGGTTGGAAGGCAAGTCAGTCAGCGTGCTGCCTCTCGTGCAATAGTTTCCCTATCCGCCTTCGCCCATAATTAGGCGAGGGACGGTCGCGAAGCGCTGCGATGGCCATCTGAACTGCCTGCGATTCATTCCTCGCCGCCGTCGCCCTTCGCCAGCCGGACGATGACGTCGCTGTAGCTCTCGCCTCGGCCGCGCACGGCCTTGCGCGGGCGGAACCGTCGCGATTGACAAAAATCAAATATATTTGATATTTTTTCGCAGGGAGGATCATGCCGGTGGAGCAGCGGGATAAGCGCCGGCGAACTGTGTCGCCCAGCCTGTTTTCATCGCGCGCCGGCCCAACGCCGATCGACGGAAGCGCCGTCACCCGAATGGGCGTTCTTGGGAGGCCGTTGAGCAGCCTGTCGGCCCCCGAGCGCGTATCCGACACTTTGCAATCGGAAAGCGAGGGTCTGCCGGAGGTTCCGGCTCTGGCGCAGTCGCAGGTATTGAGCGAGCGCGTCTATCGGGCCGTCCTCCAGATGCTGGCCCAGGGCAGCTTGCGCCGCGGAGCCGCGCTGCGCATCGGCGTCCTCTCCAAGGCTCTCGCGGTCTCTCCGACTCCGGTGCGCGAAGCGCTCGCCCGTCTCGCGGCCGCCGGACTGATCGCGCACGAGGCGCGCAAGGGCTACAGAATCGCGCCGCCGCTGACTTCGGACCAACTCAAAGAGCTCATGGATGCGCGCCGGCTGATCGAGGTCGGAGCGATCGGGCATGCCTGCCGCAACGGCGGCGTCGCCTTTCGCTCGGATCTCGCCGTGGCGCTCGAAGCGCAGAGCGCGGCGGTCGACGCGCTGAACGCCGCAAACCCAGCGGATCGGGCCGAGCGGGTCGCTCTCGAGTGGCGGGTCCTCGAGGCAGATCTGCGCTTCCACCAGGTCATATTCGATCACACCCGCAACCAGTTCATCCACGTGATGGCCGACGCGCTGCGCGCCCAGCTCTATCGCGTCCGGCAGTCGGCGGAACAGGGGCTCTACGATTCCGCGCCCGCGCTCGNNAGCCGCTCGGCGGCCGATCTCGTCCTCGCTGAGGGCCGCCGATGAGCGGAACCGGCCCCCTTCGTTTCGACGGCATCGTCAAGTCGTTCGGCGGAACACAGGCGTTGAAGGGCGTCAGCTTTGAGGTGCGGCGGGCCGAGATCGTCGCGCTCCTGGGAGAGAACGGCGCGGGCAAGTCGACCCTGATCAAGATTCTCAGCGGCATTCACAAGGCGGACTCCGGCGCCATCGCCATCGACGGCGCGCCCTATCATGCGGGCCGCCGCGACAACCGCCATGCGGTATCCTTCATTCATCAGGATCTGGGCCTCATCGAATGGATGACGGTGGCCGAGAATGTCGGATTGGCGCGCGGCTTTGCGCGCTCCTCCTTCTTCGGTCGGGCCGGCGCCATCGATTGGAGCCGATCGGCGAAAGCGGCTCGAGACGCGTTGAGTCTGGTCGGCTGCGACCTCGATCCGGACACCCGCATCCAGTCGCTGAGCCGGACCGAGAAATCTCTGGTCGCCATCGCCCGCGCCTTGGCGGTCGACTGCGACTTCCTGGTGCTCGATGAGCCCACGGCAAGCCTGCCGGCCGACGAGGTCGAGCGGCTGTTCGCCGCCATGCGCTCGCTCAAGGCCCGCGGCGTGGGCATGATCTATGTCTCCCATCGTCTCGATGAGGTCTTCCGCGTCGCCGACCGCGTCGTCGTGCTTCGCGACGGGGGCCTCGTCGGCGAGGAAGAGATCGCGCGGACGACCCCCGCGCGTCTCATCGAGATGATCGTGGGCCGGTCGACCTTCGACGCATTCCATAAGGGCGGTCGTCAACCGGGACCGGTTCGAGTCGCGGTCTCCGGCCTCAAGACGGGCCAGGCCGGACCGGTGGACTTCGAGGCGCGCAAGGGCGAACTCCTCGGGCTCGTCGGATTGCGCGGCGCCGGGCAGGAAAGCATCGGGCGCGCCCTGTTCGGCGCGGCGGAGCATCAGGGCGCAATCGCCCTGGACGGCGAGACGCTCGACCTTTCCTCTCCCTATGCTGCGCTGAGCCAGGGGATAGGTCTCATGGCTCGCGATCGCGGCGAAGAATCGGTCGCGCCGTCATTGAACGTTCGTGAGAACCTCTTTCTCAATCCAAGCGCCCTTGGACGCAGCCCGTTCTCGCCTCTGTCGCCCGCCGCCGAGGCTCAAAAGGCGATTGGCCTCGGCGCCTCGCTCGACCTCAGGCCGAACGATCCCGCCCTTCCCATCGAAGGTCTCTCCGGCGGCAACCAGCAGAAGGTGGTGGTCGGGCGCTGGCTGGCCACCGAGCGGCGCCTGCTGGTGGCCGAAGATCCGACCGCAGGCGTCGACGTCGGCGCCAAGGCGGAGATCTACGGCCTCATCGCCCGCGCGCTCGACAACGGTCTTGCCGTGATCGTCGTATCGACCGATTTTGAGGAAGTCGCCCAGATTTGTCATCGAGCGCTGGTATTCAATCGCGGCCGGATCGTCGCCGAACTCACCGGCGAGGCTCTAACGATGGAAGCCGTAATCATGGCCGCCTCGGGATCGGAAGCGGCGTGACGGGAGGATTCATGGCGTGGCGATAAACTCCGTTAAGTCAAACGCCCTCGAGCCGACACGGTCGGAGCTGAGGCAGCTGTCGCTCACCGGCCGAATTGTTCGCCTCCTGCCCGTCTACGGACTGGTTATCCTGACCGTTCTCCTCGCTGTGCTCTTTTCGGTCCTTCTGCCCAATACGTTCCCGACCGTGCTCAACGCCCGGTCGATCATTTCCGACAAGGCGGTCATCGCCATTCTTTCCCTTGCCGCGATGATCCCGATGGTGACCGGCAAGATCGATCTGACGATCGGCTATGGGATCGTGCTTTGGCACATGCTGGTGATCAGCCTGCAGGAGTGGTTCTTCGTTCCCTGGCCGCTCGCCGTTCTCATCGTCCTCTGTCTCGGCGCGGCGGTTGGCCTGTTCAACGGCCTTCTCGTCGAAATCGCCCAGATCGACAGCTTCATCGCCACGCTCGGCACCGGCACCGTACTCTATGCGATCGCCATGTGGCACTCGAAGGGCCACCAGATCATGGGGGCATTGCCGGACGGGTTCCTGGCCATCAGCGGCGCCCGCTTGCTGGGCTTGCCGATAACCGGCTTCTACGTGCTGTTCATATCCTTTGTGCTTTGGTTTATCCTCGAATATCTCCCGATCGGCCGCTATCTCTATGCGATCGGCGCCAATCCGAAGGCGGCCGAACTGAACGGCATTCCGGTCCGCCGCTACACCGTTCTCGCCTTCGTGGCGTCGGGCGTTCTGACCGCCGTCGCCGGGATCGTTCTCGCGTCCCGGCTGCGCGTCGGTCAGGCGAGCGTTGGCCTCGAGTTCCTCCTGCCCGCGCTGGTCGGCGTCTTCCTCGGATCGACGACGATCAAGCCCGGGCGCTTCAATGTCTGGGGAACCCTGGTCGGCGTGGTCGTCCTGGCGATCGGCATCTCCGGCATCCAGCAGCTCGGCGGCGAGTTCTGGGTCGAGCCGTTCTTCAACGGCGCGACCTTGATCATCGCGATCGCCATCGCCGGCTACACCCAGCGAAGGCGTGTGAGCGCGCAATACTTTTCGCAAACCGCAACCCACCGCGACGCGATGACGCTGCGGGAATCCCAAGGAGGAAAGACAACATGAATAAAGCATCATTACTCGCAGCGACCGCTATCGTGGCGTTCGCCGCCGCCGGGGGGGCCCGAGCCGACGACATCATGGACGCCGCCAAGGCCAGGGTCGCCGCGGCGGTCCAGCGGGCGGGCGCGTGGGACGGGCCGACCACCGGTCCGACCGCGGCGCCCAACAAGACGATCGTCTATCTCGGCGGCGACTTGAGGAACGGCGGCACGTCCGGCGTCGCCGACGGGGTCAAGGAGGCGACCGGGGCGATCGGCTGGAAGCTCCTGGTCATCGACGGCCAGGGTCAGGTTTCGACGCGCACGGCGGCTCTCAACCAGGCCATCGCCCTGAAGCCGGACGGCATCATCGTCTCGGGATTCGACGCGATCGAGCAGAACGCAGCGCTCGCTTCGGTGAAGGCGGCCGGCATTCCCTTCGTCGGTTGGCACGCGACCATCGAGCCGGGCCCGGATCCGGCGACCGGCATGTTCGCCAATGTCAACACGCGCATCCTCGACGTCGCCAATACGGCGGCCGATCTCGCCATCGTCGATTCCGGCGGCAAGGCCGGCGTCGTGATCTTTGGCGATTCGAACTACGCCATGGCGATCGGCAAGGCGAAGATGATGGAGGCCGAGATCAAGAAGTGCTCCGGCTGCACCGTCCTCAGCCTCGAAGATTCGCCGATGACCGAGGCGTCGCTGCGCATGCCGCAGCTCACCACCTCGCTTCTGCAGCGCTACGGCGACAAGTGGACCTATTCGCTGGCTGTGAACGACCTCTACTACGACTTCATGGGGCCGTCGCTGGCGAGCGCCGGCAAGAGCGGGACCGACGCGCCGCACAATATCTCGGCGGGGGACGGATCGGAGTCGGCGTTCGCGCGCATTCGCGCCAAGCAGTTCCAGATGGCGACAGTGCCCGAGCCATTGCATGAGCAGGGGTGGCAGCTTGTCGACGAGCTCAATCGCGCCTTCGCCAAGCAACCCTGGTCCGGCTATATCTCCGGCATCCATCTGGTGACGGCCGACAACATCGCTTACGACGGCGGACCGAAAAACGTGTTCGACCCCGACAACGGCTACCGTGACGTCTACAAGAAGATCTGGGGCGTGAAGTAGCCCGAACATTGGCCTTGTCTTGCTGACCTCCTGCGGCGGGTCCATTTCCTACCCACCCGCCGCAGGCTCACGCTCGGCCCTCCGCGCCGGTGACGTATGCAGGCTCCATCTCGGACGGAGGCCCTAAGGCTCTCCCACGCCGCGCCCTCTTCCCGGACGAGGAGCGGGCGCCATCTCGGCTTCGCGCTGATCGCGCGAATCAAAGTCTTGCGGAAAGACACGCGAAGACGTCGGCCCGGCGCTCGCGGCGGCGCCCGGAAGATGCCCGCGCGCGAACGCTGCGACGTGCCCGATATGAGCATTTGACGCTGCGACGAGCCGCGCTTCATCCCGAGCCATCGTCGCTTCGAAGATCTCGCGGTGCTCAGCCGCAATGATCGCTGGATCGGGCAGCGCCAGCCAGGCGACATAGCGGTATCGCAAGGCCTTGGCGAAGACTTGCGCGCGCAGCTGCTTCAAGAGGCGCAAAGGACAGGCGCTCGCGATAGCGTCATGGAAAGCGGCGTTGCGGATCTCCCACACTGGGTCGCCGCGCTCGCCCGTCTCGATGATGCGGCGCTCTGTATGGGCTAACTGGTGAAAGGTCGCGATGACCTGGCTCTCCCAAATTTCGTCGCCGTGAAACAGCGCAAGACGGAGGATGTCGGCCTCGATGAGCTTTCGAGTCTCGGTCTGATCGTCAAGGTCCTGCTCCGACATCGTATCAACCCGAAAGCCGTGACGCCCCTCGAAGACGATGAACTGTTCGGCCGCGAGTCCGGCCAACGCCTCTCGCAGGGGACTCATGCTCACCCCATAACGCGCGCACAGCGCGGCGAGCAGGAGCCGCTCTCCAGGTTTGAACTTTCCAGTAATGATGTCGTCGCGAATACGCTCGGACGTAATCTCCGCGAGGGTCTGGCGGCTCGCTTCCACGGTCGAATCGGCCCTGGCGGAACGCCTCGGCATGAACTCTCCCTTCAAAGAGAAACCGAATCTCTCTATTGATAATTGATGATGCGTCTTTCCACGGCCGTGACAACGAGAAAAATCGCGACGGCAAGCGACGAAGAGACGATGATCGCGGCGTAAAGGAGGTCGGACCGGTAGTTGAAGGTCGACTGAATGATGACGGCGCCGAGTCCCTTGTTGGCGCCGATCCACTCGCCGACGATGGCGCCGACCACGCAGGCGGTGGAGGCGATCCGCAAGGAAGCGAACAGGAACGGAAGCGAGCGCGGCGCGCGGAGCTTCCAGAAGATTTCGAACCCGCTCGCGGAGAGAACGTGCATCAGATCCTTCTCGCTGGCGCTCACCGATTCCAGGCCACGCGTCATGTTCACCAGCGTCGGAAAGAAGCAGATGATCGACGCGATGATCACTTTTGGCAGAATCCCGATGCCGAAGATGAGGACGATGATCGGCGCGAGGGCGAGAACGGGAATGGTGTTGAGAAACAGCACGACCGGAAAATAGGCTTGTTCGACCCGCTTGTTGTAGACAAATCCGATCGCCAGGAGGATGGCGGCCAGATTGCCGATGATGAAGCCGAGAATGCTCTCGATGAAGGTCGGAACCAGGTTCTGCCACAGCAGCAGCGGATCGGCGGCGATGCGCAGCATCACCTGCCAGGGTGTCGGGACGATGTATTTCGGGACGCCGAACAGAGGAATGAGAAATTGCCAGAAGGCGAGGAGGGAGAGGGCCCCGAGAACTGGCAGCGCGACGCGGGATGTCGCGGAGGCGCGCTGACCGCGGCCGTTCAGCATGTTCGCAGCACTGCTCTCAGATGGCCCATTCGCTCGACGAAGGCTGGGTTTTCGCGGATGGACCCCGAGGCGGCGGCCTTCACGGCGCGCAAATCCTCGAGTTCCCGCAGCCGGCCGGGATTGGAGGCCAGGACGAGGACGCGCTCGCCGAGATAGGCCGCCTCCATGATGCTGTGGGTGACGAAGAGGATCGTCATGCCCGTCGACCGCCAGATATTCAAGAGCTCCTCGTTCAGGCGATCGCGGGTGATCTCGTCGAGGGCCCCGAACGGCTCGTCCATCAACAGGATGCGCGGACGCGACAGCAGCGCGCGCGCGATCGCAACACGCTGCCGCTGCCCGCCCGAAAGCTGATGCGGATAGGCGTTCTCCCGCCCGGCGAGGCCCATCATCGTGATCAGTTCGGCCGCGCTGGCGCCGCCCTGCTCATCGCGGCGCTCGACCTGCGCGCCCCGGCCGACCTCGTCGGGCAGGCGCAGATTCTCAATCACCGTGCGCCAGGGCAGCAGCGTCGAATCCTGGAAGACGAAGCCGACGTCGCGGCGGCGGCGCGCCACCGCCGGCGGTTGGCCGAAGACCTCGATCGCGCCCGCGGCCGGATCGAGCAGGTCGGCGATCACCCGCAGCAGCGTTGACTTGCCGCAGCCTGAAGGGCCGATGATGGTCAGCAGCTCCCCGTCGGCGACCTCGATGTCGAGACCGGCCAGAACCTTGTGGATCCCGGCCGGGCCCTGAAAGGCCACATCGACGCCGGCTGCCCGGATGGCCGGAGGCCGGGCTGCCAGAGACGATCGCCCATCGGACCCAGACGGGAGTCCGGCCGGCATCAGTATTTGGGTCGATCGGCCGCGGTCCGCTCGAGGATGGCGGTGGTCATCGATTCATTCAATACCGGCTTGGTCGCGCCCTTGAACATCCCGATTTCGTCCATGAGATCGATCTGGTTGCCGATGTCGGACGGCTTGAAGCTGCCCCAGCCGCTTTCCTTGGTGTTGGCGTCGAAGGAAAGACCCAACACGAGCGGGATCGTCTGCTTCTCGATCGCGAGATCCAGGTTGGGATAGGCCTTGACGGTGATCTCGACGGCGTCATCCGGATGGTCGTGGGTATGGCCCCAGCCCTTGGCGACGGCGGTCAGGAAGCGCGCCAGGATATCGGCATTCTTGGCGAGGGCCTCATCGGTGGCGAAATAGACGTTGCCCGGATCGATGATGCCTGCGGCGCTCTCCATCATCGTAATCCGATCGGGACCGATGACCGCCAGCGCCTGAGTGTTGGTAATCCAGCCGGTCACGACATCGAGCTGGCCGGCGGCGAGCGGGGTCATATCGAAGCCCATCGTCGAAATGTTGAGCTTCGAGGCGTCGAGCTTGGCCGTGGCGATCAGGGCGTCGAGCGTGGCGCGGGCGGTCGGCTGGATTCCGATGCGCTTGCCGTAAAGATCCTCGGGCTTGTGCACCGGAGCCTTCGGCAGGGAGAAATAGGCGAAGGGCGCCTGTTGGTATCCAGTGGCGAACAAGCTCACCGGAGCGCCGGCCGAGCGCGCCAGCAGCAGCTGCGAAACGCCGGAAAACTGGCCGAGCTGGGCCTGACCGGAGACGACCGGCGCGAGCGTCGCCGAATTGGGGCCGCCCGGGCTCATCTCGACCTCGAGGCCCTGATCCTTGAAATAGCCGTTGTGAACAGCGACGATGTCCCCGATCTGCCCGTTGCCCATCAGCCAGTCATACTGGATCACGACTTTCGCGGTGTCGGCGCGGCTCGCTGTCGGCGCCAAGAGGCTGATGCCCGGTCCAGCGGCGATGGCGCCAAGAGCGGCGCTGCCGTTCAGAAAGCGGCGGCGACTGATGCGCTTGGCCTGCCTGTTCTCGATACTGCTCATTCGGTCACCTCTCCAAACCTCTTGCCGCCCAGCTCATCCAGCCACGAGTAGATCTCCCAGATATAATCATCCGGATCCGCGAAATAGACGCAGCGCGCCTGCCAAGGGTAATCCTTCGGCGGCGAGATAAAGCTCACCCCCCGCGCGACGAGCTTTTCGTACAATACGTCGATCTCCTCGGGCTTCTTGAGCTCGATCGCGCCGATAGATTTGTGCACGCCAGGAGCGGCCCGCTTGTTGGAAATGCCGACGGTCTTGGCAATGTGGTCGATTTCCCACAGGGCAAAGGCGACATGCTCGGTCTTGAAGTCAGCGAACCCCTCGGCCTTTGTGCGCAGGGCAAAGCCGAGCTTGTCGCGGTAGAAAGCCACCGATCGCTCAACGTCTTCAACCAAAAAGCAGAAATCGGTGATTGGGGGCATTCCGAAGGGCATGGGAAAACTTTCGAAATTATGACTGACTCTCGATAATGTAGCAGAAAGCGGGAATTGGTCGAGGCCAAAAAGTCGGCATTGTGATTATGATTCGGACCGCTGGTTCGGCTGCCGCGGGCGCGTCCAAGTAATCTACTAAATTAGTGGACTTAATACTCGACGGCAAGCTGAAATCGCGGGACGCAAAAAAACGACAAACGTTTGCGATAATCAGAAGTCCGTGCTACCGTGCATGCTGTTGTCGGAAGCAAGGATCGCCGTCCGGG
>PLUH01000332.1:14198-19166 GCA_003164825.1 Hyphomicrobiales bacterium | reverse complement strand
AGCGCCGTCTTGTCCTTGAGCTCGCATTCGTAGACGACGAGGGCGCGCCAGCCCAAGCCAGCATAGGCGGCGAGCGTTTTGGCGTCGCGCGCGCGGTTGCGGGCAATCTTGGCCTGCCAATAGGCGACGTTGGTCTTGGGCATGCGCGCGCCGCGGGCGCAGTCATGGCCGTGCCAGAAGCANNTTGACCGCACGCATGACGGCGGAGCGGTCGTAGTTCACGCGCTCTTCGCCCGCGGCGCCAAGTCGCGTTCCCGGCCAAGGCCAATCAAAGGCAGAAGCAGGCGTTCGCTCAAGAACCGCACGACCGGCGCCGCAACGCCGTCGCCGACCAGATGAAAGGCGTCGGTCGCGCGAGCGGGCAACACATAGGCGTCGGGGAGACCCATGAGCCGCGCCGCTTCGCGCGGACTCATGAGCCGCGTACGGGTCTCGTCGCCGGCGACAACGATCAGGAATTGGCGGCTCGAGCCGCCGCCGGGCGTCCGGAGGCACCCGGCGAGGCCATCGAAGCGCGCTTCCGCCTGAACGCGAACGCCGCCGGCGCCATCAGGGCGGGTGCGGCGGAACAGAGCGCCGATCGCACGCTCGCCGCTGGCGCGGGCGAGCTCAACGTCGCGCCGCGAGGCAGGCGACAGCGCGGCGAGCAGGCGCTCGGTCTCTTGGACGCTATGCCAGCGGGTTTCGTTCGGCTCGCCGTCGAGGCAGTCGGCGAGCCGGAGGTTCGCGCGCGGCGGCTCGGGGGCGCGCCACCATAACCAATCAGCGGCGAGCTGCGGCGGGAGAGCGGCGGCGGCGCGCTGCAGAGCCGCCGAGGCGTGATGTGACGGAGAGCCGGGGCTGACCAGCCAAGCCGGCAGCGCATGGGCGCGACGGATCGCGACGATGAACACGCGCGGACGCGACTGCGGCAGAAAATGGGCCGCGTCGATCGTCAGCGCGCCGAATCGATAGCCGAGGCCTTGGAGCGACGCGCAGATGGCGGCGAAATCCTCCCCGCCCTTGGAGGTGAGCACGCCGGCAACGTTCTCGAGCACAATCAGGCGCGGCGCGCGTCGTTGCGCCGCCAAAATGCGCATCGCCGAGCAAAAGCCCCAGAACGCTCCCGAGCGGGCGCCGTCGAGTCCGGCTCCAGCGCCCGCGAGCGAAAGATCCTGACACGGAAACGAGGCCCAGGCGAGGTCGGCGCGTCCCGGCAGATCGACGGCGCGAAGCGAGCCGACATCGGCAATCCGCAGTTGCTCACTCCCCCAATTGGCCGCGTAGGCTGAGCCCTTGCGCGGGTCGATATCGTTGGCGAACAGGCACCGCCACTCGGGCTCAAGTCCGGCGCGCGCCATGCCGCCGCCGCAAAAGAACTCATAGAAATTGGGCATCTCTGGTCGCCGTCGAATCGCAAAAGAACCCGCCGAGTCTAGACGATTTTGACCCGGAAAGGGCGTTCTACCGCTTGACCAGCGCCTCGACGTCTTGCGTTTATGGCCGGCCATGAGCGAATTCGCCTTTCCCTTCCCGGTTCTTGTCTGCGACACCGGGGGCACCAACGTGCGCTTCGCGCTCGTCAGCCAGCCGGGGGGCCGGCCGGGCGACATCGTCCATCTGCACACGGACGATTATCCGGGGCTGGCCGAGGCCATCGAGGCGGCCACCCCCAAGCTCGGGACACGCCCGCGATCGATGGTCGCCTGTGGGGCAGGACCGGTCGCCGGACGGACGCTGAAGCTAACCAACGCGCCCTGGGTGATGGATGGCCCGCAGGCCGCGCGCCGAACCGGCCTGAATCAGGGGCTTCTGCTCAACGATTTCGAGGCTCAGGCGCTGTCCTTGCCGACCATTCCCGAGACTTGGGAACGGCGCGTCGGCACGCTGAAGTTCGGGGCCGAGGGCCCCCAAGTGATTTTGGGGCCGGGCACCGGGCTCGGCGTCGCCGCGCTGGTCGAGGCGGATGGACGCTTTACCGCGGTGTCATCGGAGGCGTGCCATATCGATTTCGGGCCCATCTCGCCGGAGGAATACGCGCTATGGCCATATCTCGAACGCGCGCATGGACGCATCACCAGCGAAAGCGTCATTTCCGGCGCGGGACTGGCCCGGGTTCATCGCGCGCGGNNGCCAGTCTCCGGCTTTATTGGCATATCGTGGCGCGCTTCGCCGGCGACATGGCGGTGACCTTCGTGGCGACCGGCGGCGTGACGCTCTCGGGCGGCGTGCTGCCGAGAGTGGTCGATTTTCTCGACGAGGCCGCATTTCGCCAAGCCTTCGAGGACAAGGCGCCGGTCGACGCGCTCGCCAAGCGCGTTCCGACCCGGCTCGTTACTCGTGAAGACGCGGTTCTAGTCGGAATGGCGGCGATCGCCTCGGCCCCGGACCGCTACGCGATCGACTACGCGTCTCGCGCTTGGGTTTAGGCCTTGTGGTCGAGGGGTGGATCGATCAGGCTTCAGAGTTCCCATCGCCCGAGCCGAAAATGGGACAGTCAGCCGCGCTTTTGCCGTTTTCTTGAGGTTTGTGCCGACAAAAATGGGCGCGCCAGGGCTGGTCAGGACTTCGGCCTGGTCTTGGGCAGGACTTGGGTTTGCAAGGCTTGGGGTTGCAAAACTTGGGGTTGACAGCGGTGGAACGGCATCGGCTCTATGGGTTGGCGACAGCGCTCGTTGCAGCGGTCGCGACATTGAATGGTTCGGCCTACGCGGATTGCGGCGGCGACATGCAGAAGCTCGCCCAGGATCGCAACACCCAGCTGCAAATCGTCAACGACTTCGCCAAGTCGTTTCATGGCAAGCCGATGGACCCGCAAGCTTTCTGCCTCAAGTCGTCGGGGCTCATCCGCGCCGAGGCGGCGCTGATCGCCTACATGGAAAAGAACAAGGACTGGTGTTCGTTCCCCGACGAAGCGATCGACCAGCTCAAAGAGCATCACATCAAAAATGCGCAGTTCAACGCCAAGGCCTGCACGGTCGCGGCGCAGATGAAGAAAATGAAGGAGCAGGCGGCCCAGGGCGGCGGCCCGCAGGCCCAGCCGCTGCCAGCCGGACCGCTTTGACCGCCGCGCCGCAACCCGCGGCCAGCCTGCCGGACGCCCGGCCGGCGAGTCTGGTGTTGCGGCTGACCCCGGCTTTCGCCCTTCCGTTCGTTCAGCTCGCGCGCCTCGACCGGCCGATCGGATGGCAGCTCTTGCTCGCGCCATGCTGGCAGGCGACCGCGCTCGCCGGCCTCGCTCTGCATCGCGGGCCCAACCTCTGGCACCTGTTGCTATTCCTGATCGGCGCCATCGCCATGCGAGGCGCGGGCTGCACCTATAACGACATCCTCGACCGCAAGCTCGACGCTGCGGTCGAGCGCACCCGCAATCGCCCGCTGCCGGCGGGCCGGGTCAAGATCGGCGCGGCGGCGGCGTTCCTCGTCGCACAGGCTCTGGTCGGCCTCGCGGTGCTGCTCAGCTTCAACCGGTTCTCGATCTGGCTCGGGGTCGCCTCGCTCGGCGTGGTTGCGATCTATCCGCTGATGAAGCGTGTGACTTCGTGGCCGCAGGCGGCGCTCGGCCTCGCCTTTTCGTGGGGAGCGCTGATGGGCTGGAGCGCGACATTCGCGAGCCTCGCGGCGGCCCCGATCCTGCTCTACCTCTCCGCCTTCGCCTGGACGATCGGCTACGACACGATCTACGCGCTGCAGGACGCGCGCGACGACGCCATCGTCGGCATCCGCTCCACCGCCCGCCTGTTCGGTTCCCGCGCTCAACTCGGCGTCGGCCTCTTCTATGCCGCGAGCGCGGCGCTGGCGTTTGCCGCGATCGAACTCACCGGCGGCGGCGCCATCACGCTCATCGGCTGGCTCGCTTTTTGCGGCCATCTCGCCTGGCAGGTCATGAGGATCGAAGGCGCCGACCCGGCGACGGCGCTCAGGCTCTTTCGCTCCAACCGCGACGCGGGGTTCATCCTGTTCGCCGGGATCGCGCTCGAGGGGTGGCTGGGATAGCAGCTCGGGCGTCCAAAGGGTTGGAAGCGGCTTGATCGGCGCCGGACATTCGAGTTCGCTGGCGAGCGGCGACAAGCCTCAAGACCGATGGGACGCCCGATGTGACAGACTGTTCCCCGCCCGCCCGATCCTCGCGGTTTCGGCGGCGGTGTTTCGAGACGGCCGGGTTCTCATCGTGCGGCGCGCGCGGGCGCCGATGATCGGCCATTTCAGCCTGCCGGGGGGCGTGGTCGAAGTGGGCGAGACGCTCGCCGCCGCGGTGGCGCGCGAACTTGAGGAGGAAGTCGGCGTCAGCGCCCGGATCATCGCCTTCAACCGGCATGTCGAGGCGATCGCCCATGAGGGCGACCGCGTCCGGACGCATTTCGTCATCGCCTCGTTCGTCGCCCGCTGGACGGCGGGCGAGGCCAGGGTCAGCGACGAAGTCGACGCCATCGACTGGATCGATCCGGACGGAGCGCCGCCGTCGCCGACGACGCCGGGCTTAAGCGAAATTCTCGCGAACGCGGCGCGGATTGAAAGACTGCATCCGTAAGCTGCGCCACCTTCGCCCAGTTGGGCGTAGCCAGCGCGAGATTGGAGCGGTCTTCGGTCAGGCCCACGTCATTTGCGAGAAGCGGAGCGACGAAGCAATCCAGTAATCGTAGGCGATGGGTGGCTCTGGATTGCTTNNTCGGGGTCGGAATTGATCTCTTGATGGGCGAGTTCATATCCCTGCAGATCATCGTGCTGGGAAGACCAGAATATCCGGGTTGGATTGCCCGCGATTGGGCGGCTGGCGGTAATCGTCACCTTGTGCTTATCGTGAATCAGTTTGGTCGCCTTGTTAACAAAGGCGATTGCATCGCCGGCTTTTCCCGCCGCAATGGCCGCGCTGCGAATCCAGATTATCATGGCAGCTTCCTCGTTTGGTTACTCGTGGACATGAGCGTCGAGATGGCGCTGTCGCACTTGTCGTCATCGTAGGGGGACGCGGCGAACCAGAGTCGCCGC
>PLUH01000332.1:0-14189 GCA_003164825.1 Hyphomicrobiales bacterium | reverse complement strand
AATAAGGAGGCCGATTTGGCGCGCGCCCTGGAATTCGACTACGCGGACGCTCTCGAGCGGGCGACCCGGGCGTTTTGGCGCACCGGATACGTCAACACCTCGCTTCGCGATTTGCTCAAGGCGATGGGCATCGGCGAAGGGTCGTTCTACAACACGATGAAGAGCAAGAAAAACGCGTATATCGAATGCCTCAAGCATTACGACGCGACGGTCAATCTGAGGCGCGTCGAGGCATTCGCTTCCGCGCCGACCGCCGCGCTGGGCGTGAGAGCGTTCTTTCAGACGATTTTCGATTGTCTGGACGACCCCGAAGCGCCGCGGGTCTGTCTGACGGCGAGTTCGCTCTCGCCTGACGTGTTGGCGGAGCCGGAGCTCAGGCGATACATCGAGGAGCAGGTGGCGGGGTGGGCAGAGCAGATGGCCGAGCGATTCGCGGCCGAAAAGGAACGAGGCTTGCTGCCGGAAAGCTTTGATCCGGAAGTGGTCGCGCCGATCATCGTAACTTACGTCCAGGGCTTGTGGAGGATTGCGCTGGTGTCTTACGACCGGCGCCGATTGCAAGCTCAGGCCGAGACGTTTTTGACGGCGCTCGGATTGTAGGGGGGCGAGGTTCTGCGAAGGGAACCTTCATCCCTCCGAACGGTTTATCTTGCGGTCCCACAACCATAGGAGAGGATCGTGGACAAGGAACACGTGAAGGGCGCGGCCGACAAGACGAAGGGCGCCGTGAAGGACGCATTCGGCAAAATGACCGACGACAAGCAGATGCAGGTCGAAGGCAAGTTCGACAAGGCCAAGGGCGCGGCACACGAAGCCCTCGGCGACGCTAAGGACGCCGCTCGCAAGGGCGCGGAACAGGCCAAGCGCTAAAGCTTAGCAAAATGAAGAGGCCGCCCGGTCACGGGCGGCCTCTTTTCNNGCGCAATGCAACCGGACAAGAGAATGCCCGCCATCCGTAAGCCGCCCAAGGACGGGAAGACTGTTCAGGCGGAAGCCCAGTCCGACACAGAGCCGTTCGACGCGGACAGCGGATCACTGCCCGGCTTGCGGAAAGCGTCGGAAGACTTGAAGACGAAGATCGCCGAGGCGAAGGGCCGCAACGATATGCCGGTGGACTCGGCGCTCGGAAATCCCGGCTGGGAACGAAGCGTCGCCGATGGCCGCCTCGACGTTCCCGACGAGGACGACGACTGATCGCGGGACGCGCCTTCTATCCCGCCTTTTTGGCCGCGCCGGGCTTCGCCGGTTGTTTCTCCGCCGCTGCCTTCGCAGGCGCGCCGCCAGCGATCGGCAACAGCATTTCGCGCTGGTCCAGGTTGCGGTTCGCCGCCTTCTTGCCCTTGGACGCCGCGGCAGGCTTCGCTGCTGCAACCGGCTGCGCTGGGGGCGCGGGCTTGCTCGCCACGGTTGGCTTCGGCTGAGCTTCCTTAGCCCTCTCGATGCTCTGACGAAGCGCCGCCATCAAATCGGTGCCGGCGACGATCCTCGGCAACTCGCGCTGCTTGGAAACCGGCATCCCCGCCTTCTTCTCGTTCAGCATGGCGACGATCGCCTCTTCATAGCGATCATGGAACGTTGACGCGTCGAACTTCGCCGCCTTGGTCTCGAGGATGTGCTCGGCGAGGGCAAGCATGTCGTTCGGAATCTTGACCTCGCCGATGTCGCCGAAATAGATCTCCTCGTCGCGAACCTCATAAGGGTATCTCAGCGTCGTGCCGAGCAGGCCCTTCCCCCGCGGCTGGAGCATGATGACGCGCTCACGCTTCGACAGGACGACCCGGCCCAACGCGACCATGCTCTTGTCGCGCATGGCGTCGCGGATGACCGCAAACGCCTCGAGAGCGACCTTGTTCTCCGGAATCAAATAGTACGGGCTGTCGACATAGCGCTCGTCGATCTCCGATTTGGGGACAAAGGAATCGATGTCGATCGTGTGGCTGCTCTCGATCGCGATCGCGTCGATGTCTTCGTCCTCGACCCGCAGATAGACGCCCTTGTCGACTTCGTACCCGCGTCCCTTGTCGTCCGGATCGATCGGCTCGCCGGTCTCTTCGTCGACCAGTTGCTGGCGGAGGCGGTTGCCGGTTTTCTTGTTGATCTGCCGGAAGGCGACGCGCTCGCCCGACGATGTCGCGGTGTAGAGCGCGATCGGGCAAGAGACGAGGGAAAGCTTGAGGTAACCCTTCCAATACGGGCGCGGCGGGGCCATGGGAACTCCTACTCAACGCGGACAGAGGCCATGTATAGCATGGCCCTCGCGCCGCCTGCGAGTCGGCCCGCGCGACCGAGCTTGCTCGGCCCTATCGACCTCATGTATCGAGGGCGATCCCATCGCGCGAAAAGGCGGCCGCGGCAGCGGCGACCGAGCCGATCTATCCGGCCAGGAATCCTTATCTCAACGGCGTCTTCGCGCCGGTCGATGACGGCATCGACGTCGCGGACCTGCCTGTCATCGAAAAGATTCCCGAGGATTTGCGCAGCGCCTATCTGCGCAACGGGCCCAACGTCAAATTCCCTCCGCTCCAGCTCTGGATTCCCCTTACGCGGGAATGACGGATGAGCCGGCTGCGATTCCATCTTGAAGCGCGTTGCTCTAAAGAAGCCGGAGCGGAGAGAAGAGGTCGGCGTCCATGCTGCGGCTCATCGTCGGATTCCTGCCCTGGATCATCTTCGGCGCGCTGGGGAGCCGCTGGCCTTTCCTTGCTCTGATCCTGGCGCTCGCGGTTTCCGCGGTCGCGGTCGCGCGGCAGGCGTTCAGCCATTCCCTCAAGATCCTCGACGCCGTCACCTTGGCCTTCTTCGTTTTCATCACGATCGGCCTGATCGGCTTCGGCTGGACGATCCTCGCGACCTACATGACGCTCATCGTCAATCTGACGCTGATGGCGGTCGCCTGGGGATCGCTCATCGTCGGCGCGCCGTTCACGATCCAGTACGCGCGCGAGCAGACGCCGCCGGAGGTCTGGCGTACGCCGCTCTTCCTCCGCATCAATCAGGCCATCACCGCGGTCTGGGGGCTCGACTTCTTCTTGAGCGCGCTGATTTCCCTCTATCGCCATGCGTCAGGCGATGACAGCCTCTGGACGCGCTATGCGTGGGTTCTGCTCTCCGCGGCAGCCCTGGCCTTCACCGTCTACTTCCCGGACTGGCAGCGCGCCCGGGCGCTGCGCACGGCGCCGACTTCCGCCCCGCGGTGAGGAAAGCCTCGAAGGCGGCGCGGGCTTCGTCGGACTTGAGCGCGGCGCCGAAGGCCTGCATTTCTTCGGCCATGCGCGCTTTCAGCGCCTCAGCGTCGCCGCGCATGAGGCGCCGCGTCGCCAGGAGAGCCGCGCGAGGCTTGGCCGCGAGCGCCGCCGCCTTGGCCATCGCATGCGCAATGAGCTCGGCCTGAGGCACGAGGGCGTTGACGAGGCCGAGCGCGCGCGCCTCCTTGCCGTCGAACGGCTCGGCGAGCAGGAGGAATTCCGCCGCCTTCGCGCGCCCGAAGCGTTGCGGCGCGAGGAGCGACGATCCGGCCTCCGGCACGAGGCCAAGGTTCACGAACGGCATCTGGAAGCGCGACTCGGGCGTGGCGTAGACGAGGTCGCAGTGAAAGAGAAGCGTCGTTCCGACGCCGACCGCGAGGCCGTCGACCGCCGCGACCAACGGCTTTTCGAACTCGGCGAGCTTGCTGATGAACCGCGACGCCGGAAAGTCGCCCGCCGGGCGCGACGCGACGGCGAGAAAATCGCCAAGGTCGTTTCCGGCGGTGAACACGCCCCCCTTGCCGCTCAACACAAGAGCGCCGACGCTCGAGTCGCGCTCGGCCGCCTCGAAGGCCTCGATCAGCGCTTCGTACATCGCCGCGGTGATCGCATTCTTCTTCTGCGGCCGGGCGAAGGCGGCCCACATGACCGCGCCCTCGCGGCCGACCTCGACATCCTGGGTCATGCGCTGTCCTTCAGGATCGTCTCATAGGATTGGAGCGGCGCGCCGCCCGACGCGATGGCGCGCGCCAGTCCCGGCGCGGCGACCGCCAGTTTTTCGGCAAAGAAGCGGGCGAGGCCGACGCGCCCGAGCTCGCCTCTGTCGCCGCCTTCGGCAAGCGCCTCGGCGGCAAGTCCCGCTTTGGCCAGGCACGCGCCACCGAGCGTGAGCCCGAACAGGCGAAGATAGGGAGACGCGCCCGCAAGGGCGGAATAGGGATCGGCGGCGGCCCAATCCAGCATCAAGCGCGTCGATTCCTCGAGCGCGTCAGAAGCCTCAGCGAGCCGCTCCGCCGTCGCGCCAAAGCCTGCCCCGCCGCGCCCCGCGACGTCGCTCGCCACCCGGCGGATGCCGGCGATCTCGTCGCGCACCGTTTCGCCGTTGGCCAGCGGCAGCTTGCGCTGCACGAGGTCGATCCCATGGATGCCGTTCGCGCCTTCGTAGATCGCGGCGATGCGCGAATCGCGCATGTGCTGGGCCGCCCCCGTCTCCTCGATGAATCCCATGCCGCCGTGGACCTGAACGCCGATCGACGTCGCCTCGTCGCCGATGTCGGTCGAGAACGCCTTGGCGATCGGCGTCAACAGCGCGGCGCGATTGGCGGCGGCGGTCCGCTCGCCGGCGGCATGGGCGTGATCTGCGAGGTCGAGCGACACGCCGGTCAGGCAGCAGATCCCGCGCGCGGCCTGGACATTCGCCTTCATCGTCATCAGCATCCGCTGGACGTCGGCGTGCTCGATGATCGGGCTCATGCCGTCGCCGCCATTCATGCCCCGGCCCTGGCGGCGCTCGCGGGCGTAGGACAGCGCCTGCTGATAGGCGCGCTCGCCGATCGCCACGCCTTGCGTTCCGACCGCGAGCCGCGCCGCGTTCATCATCACGAACATCGCGGCGAGGCCGCGATTCTCCTCGCCCACCCGCCACGCCTTCGCGCCCTCGGCGTCGCCATAGACCATGACGCAGGTCGGAGACGCGTGAATGCCGAGCTTGTGCTCGATGCCGGCGCAGCGCAGGTCGTTGCGCTCGCCGAGCGACCCGTCGGAATTGACGAGGAATTTCGGCGTCAGAAAGAGCGTGAGGCCGCGCGTTCCGGCCGGCGCGCCGGGCAGCCGGGCGAGGACGAGATGGACGATGTTCTCCGCCATGTCGTGCTCGCCGTAGGTGATGAAGATCTTCTGGCCGAACAGGCGATAGCTTCCGTCCCCGGCGCGTTCCGCCCGGGTCCTGACCGCACTGAGGTCGGAGCCCGCCTGCGGCTCGGTGAGGTTCATCGTCCCGGTCCACCGGCCGCTGATCATCGGGGCGAGATAACGATCGAGCAGCTCGCGCGAGCCGAAGCTCTTCAGCGCGCCGACGGCGCCCTCGGTCAAGAGCGGACAGAGGGCGAAGGCCATCGACGCGCCGTTCCAGATTTCTGTGCAGGCGACATTGACGAGATGGGGCAAGCCCATGCCGCCGAACTCGGTCGGCGCGGAGACGCCGTTCCAGCCCGCCTCCGCCCATCGCCGATAGACATCGGCGAAGCCCGCCGGCATCGTCACCAGACCGTTCTCGTAGCGCGCGCCGGCAAGATCGCCGGGGCGGTTGAGCGGCGCGATCTCCTCGGTGGCGAAGCGCCCGGCTTCGGCGACGATCGCCGATACGGCGTCCCAATCGAGATCGCCGGCCAGCCCCTGGCGGATCATGCCCGGAAGGTCGGCGACTGCGTTGAGCGAAAACAGGATATCGCCGACCGGCGAACGATAAGGCATTTCTCGCTCCTCCACGTCGCCGAGATGGTCGGCGATCGGCTGCCGCCCCGATGGTTGCGAAGCTTATGTACAGTCGGGTTGGCGCGCAATGCGCAATGCCGACGCATGCGAGGGTGGCGCCTCGCAAGCTATTCGACTATTGCGGCGCGCAACCCGCACCCTCATCCCGTGGGGCGAGGCGAAGCCTCGCGTCTCGAANNTATGCGAGAGACGCGGACTTATGGCGCCGAGGTCCAAGACAACCCGCCTCGCGGCGGCCAGCCCCGGCTCGATCGCCGCCGCGGCCGCATGCCTGCGCGCGGGCGGCCTCGTCGCCGTGCCGACCGAGACGGTCTACGGCCTGGCGGCCGACGCAACCTCGGATGCGGCCGTCGCGACGATCTACGCCGCCAAGGACCGGCCGGCGATCAACCCGCTCATCGCCCATGTTCTCGACCTCGAGGCGGCGCGCGAGCACGCCGTCTTCGGCCCGGCGGCCGAACGGCTCGCCAACGCGTTCTGGCCCGGACCGCTCACTCTGGTCCTGCCAGTCGCGCCGACCTGCCGGATCAGCCTGCTCGCGCGCGCCGGTCTCGACACCGTGGCGCTGCGCTCGCCGGCGCATGAAACGGCCCGCGCGCTGATCGAAGCGGCGGGCGCGCCGCTCGCCGCGCCCTCCGCCAATCGATCGGGCCGGGTCAGCGCGACGACCGCCGCCCACGTTGTCGCCGATCTCGACGGCAGGATCGACTGGATCCTTGACGGAGGCCCGTGCCGCTATGGCCTCGAATCGACGATCGTCGAAATTGTCGCCGGCCTGCCTCGATTGCTGCGTCCGGGAGCGATCACCCGCGAGGCGATCGAATCCGCGCTCGGTTCGCCGATCGAGTCGGCCGGCGGGTCGCCAACGGCGCCGAACGCGCCCGGACAACTGGCGTCGCATTACGCGCCCAACGCCGATCTTAGACTGGGCGCCGCCGACGCCCGCGCGGATGAGGCCGCGCTCGATTTCGCCGGCTTGCTCAAGGAGAGTGCGGCAGGCGCGCGGCTCGATCTCTCGCCAGCCGGAGACCTCATCGAGGCTGCATCGCATCTGTTTTCCTATTTGCGGGCGCTCGACGCCGGCGGCGCGGCGCGGATCGCTGTCGCCCCGATCCCGGACTATGGGCTTGGGGCGGCGATCAACGATCGGCTCCGGCGGGCGGCCGCGCCCAGGACCAGCTAAGGAGTCGCGGGATCGGACCAACCTTGTGCTTTTCCGGCGCGGAGTTTGTAATATGTGTGGGTAAGTTTGGGCGGGCTTCAGCGAAAAGGCCGCGCCGCATGGCGTCGGCGGGGGTGAGCGGCGGGCGGTCGAAGGCGGCATGAACTCGGATTTGAGCTGGGACGAATTTCGCCTGGTCAAGTCGATCGCCGACGCGCGGTCGCTGGCCGGGGCCGCCGAACGTCTGGGCGTCAATCAATCGACGGTCTATCGGCGGCTGGCGGCGCTTGAGGCCGCGGTCGGCGCCCGCCTCTTCGACCGTTCCCGCGCCGGATACGAGCCGACCTCTGCGGGCGAGGACATGATCGCGCTGGCGGCGACGATGGCCGCTTCGATCATCGACTTCGAGCGCCGGATCGCGGGGCGCGACGTCAAGCCGACGGGTGAACTCTCCGTCACCGTTCCCATGAGCATCGGCCTGCACTTCATGCCCGCGATCGTCGCCCAGTTTCAGGCCTCAAATCCGGGCGTGATCGTCGAATTGATCCTATCGAACCAGGCGCTCGACCTCTCCCGGCGCGGCGTCGACGTCGCCGTCAGGCTGACCAACGATCCGCCGGAAACCCTGGTCGGCAGGCGAATCTGCACCGCGCGATGGTGCGTTTACCGCCGGCGCGACACGGCGGCGGCGGCCGAGGCCGACACGACGGAACCGTTCTCGTTCATCGGTTATGGCGCCACGCTCGCGCCGGCGTCCGGCCGGCGGTGGATCGAGGCCAATGTCGATCCGGGCCGAATCGCCGCCAAGGCGAATTCGGCCCACTGCATGCTCGAGCTGGCGCTTCAAGGGGTTGGCGCGGCGTTGCTGCCGTGTTTCCTTGGCGATCGAAGCCCGGACTTGGTCCGGGTCGGCTACCCGCTGCCGGAACTCGACGCCGGACTTTGGACGCTTACCCACGCCGATCTTCGCCGGGCGGCGCGGGTGCGTGCGTTCATGGANNCCCTCGGGGACGGAGTGACCCCGCAGGCGCCATCGCCGCTCACCAGGTCGAGAACTTCGCCTCGACCTTTTCGAGGAACGCTGCGCGCCGCTCGGGCCTGGTGTGATTCATGTCGTAGTGGGCGAGATAGTCGCACCGGGCGCCTGGCGCACAGATCCGGCGCATGGAGCGGGTCAGGAAACGGCGCGGCNNCCGAGACGTTTGATGTTGTGCAGGCGCGGATTGTAGGAGCCGTCCTCGCCGAGCGTGAAGCTGACCCCGGGCAGGAAGACCTTGTCGACGAATCCCTTGAGGATCGCGGGGAAGCCCATATTCCAGACCGGGAACGAGAACACCAGCGCCTCGGCGGCGAGCAGCCGGTCGACGTAGGGGGCTACACGGGCCCGATTGACCGCAACATTGTGATAATCGATCCGGTCCTGGCGCGACATCACCGGGTCGAAGCCCTCGGCGTTGAGATCGCAATCGTCGACCTTGTGTCCCCTGGCGCGCAGGACCTCGACCAGCTTCGCATGCAGGGCCGCGCCGAAGCTCGTCTCGACCGGGTGGGCGAAGAGCACCAGAATCCGCACTTCCGCTCAGCCCTGCGCCGCGCGCGCGCGCGCCTCGAGGCCGGGAAAGAGGAAGTTCTTGCCGGCCGCGAAATCAAATTCCGGGTTCTCCCAAGCGATCATCTTGCCCGGATTGAGCAGGCCCCGGGGATCGGTCTCGCGCTTGAAGGCGAGCTGGATCGCGTCGGTCTGCTTCATGCCGCCCTCCTCGAGGGTGTAACGGTGGGGATTGAAGATCATCGCGCCCATCGCTTCGTGCTCGGCGATGATCTCCTGGAGCCGCGCTTCGGTGGTGAACACGACCAGCGGCAGCCCGGCGAAGGCGATCCGGCCGTTGAAGCGGATGAGCTCGAGGTGTCCCCTGACCTCGGGCCCATAAAGGTCATGGATGCGCTTGATCAACTTAAGCCCGCCATCGGTCGGATAGCGGACCTGCAGGTAGGTGACGCGTGGATCGACGCGTAAGGCGCGAAGCGTCGTGTGGTTCCAGGTCAGTTCGTAGTTGGGGGGCAGGCCGGCGAGCGTCTCGGGCGCAGCATGGCTCGAGTCGAGCAGGATCCGCGCGTCTCTGTAGGGTCGGGTGAAAGCTTCAAACGCGTCGAGCGAGTGCGGGGCGATCATCAGAATGACGACGCTCGCGCCGGGCGGGATGAGGGCGCGGTGGCGCAGGAAGCAGTCGTGAGGCGTCGGCCCGGCGACGACCGTCATCAGCTTCTTCAGGATCCCGTCCTGCTCGCCGAGCGCGAGCGCATAAGCCGCCGCGGCGTCGAAAGAGTCGAAGCCGACGATGACGTCGGCCCAGTCGTAATGCGCCGTCAGCGGCATCTCGACCTCGGTGATGATTCCGTTGGTGCCATAGGCGTGCACTGCCTTGTGCAGATCCTCCCCGGTAAGCTCGAGCGCTCGCGGCGCTGCCTCCATCGTCATGAGGCGAAGGCGCAGCACGTTGCCAAAATCGCGTAAGCCGCCCCAGTTGATCGAGCCCACGCCGCCCGAACCGCCGGCGACGAAGCCGGCGACCGAAGCGGTCCCGCGGGTCGAGGGATGCATGCGGAGTTCCTGCCCCGACGCTTCCGCCGCTTTGTCGACGTCGATGATCAGCGCGCCGGGCTCGCAGACGACGCGGCCCCGCTCAATCGACTTGACCTTGTTCATCTCTGCGAGGTTGAGCAGCACGCCGCCCATGAGCGGCATCGCCTGGCCGTAGTTGCCGGTGCCGGCCCCGCGCGGGGTGACCGGAATCTCGAGCTGGTAAGCGGCGGCAAGGACGGCGCGGACTTCCGCTTCGCTCGTAGGCGTTACGACGACGTCGGCGGTCACTGCCTCGAGCTCGCGCTTCAGCACCGGCGAATACCAGTAGAAGTCGCGGCTTTTCTGCCGGACCAGAATGGGATTGTCCTCCCACTTGACCGGACCGACGAGCGCTCTCAAGCCCGCGATGTCGTAGGTACGGCTCATGGCGCGAGGCCCTTGAAGCCGTCGAGCTCGGCATAGTCGGGAGGCTCAGCGGTCGACGGTTGGCCGTTTCTGACCACGATGCGATCCGATTGCGGACGGGCGAGAAGCTCGGGAAAGTCGCGCGCTCTGGTGAGGATCATGTCGGCGCGCCCGCCGGGGCGCAATTGTCCGAGGTCCAATCCCATCGCCCGGGCCGGCGCGGCCGCGACCGCCGGCGCCCAATCGGCGAACGGATAATCGAGGTGCAGGATCCGCACACCTTCACGCCAGGTCTCCATCATGTCGAGATCGCCAAAGGCATAGAACGGGTCGCGGGTGTTGTCGCTGGCGATCATCACGTTGACGCCGGCCGCCTTGAGTTCGTGCAGGGCGGTGACGCCGCGCCAGCGCGGGGTGCGGCCGGGATGGCGATCCTGAAGGAAGAGGTTGCACATCGGCAAGGAGACGACGCTGATCCCCGCGCGGGCGACGGCGTCGATCGTCTTTTGCCGCTCGTCGTCCTCCTGCAGCACGAGCGAGCAGCAGTGGCCGACCAGAATGCGGCGCGCAAACCGGCGCTCGATCGCCATGTCGGCGACGATCTTGAGCGAGCGCGCCGCCGGATCGGCGCTTTCGTCGACATGGAAGTCGAGCTCCCAGCCTTTGCGCTCGGCGAGCTCGAACAGGGTCTTGAGGCCCTCGCGCAGGCGGGGGACCATATAGGTGACCGCGCCGAGGATTCCGGTTCCGTGGGCGTCGAGCATCGCCTCGATGTCGGCCATGTGCGATCGGTCGAGGGCAAAATCGACGCTGAAGATCGGCGCCGCCTGGAGCGTGATCCTGTCCCGCCAGCGCTCGCGCGCCTCGGCGAAAACCGGCCAGCTGATGCGCGTCTGGGCGCCGATGCTGTCGATGTGGGTGCGCAGCGCCGTCGTCCCGTAGGCGTAGGCTGAGCGCAGGCTGAATTCCATCCGTGCGGCGACGTCGGCTGCGG
Source organism: Hyphomicrobiales bacterium (assembly GCA_003164825.1). Taxonomy (GTDB): domain Bacteria; phylum Pseudomonadota; class Alphaproteobacteria; order Rhizobiales; family Beijerinckiaceae; genus Roseiarcus. The sequence continues at coordinate 3,306 of PLUH01000332.1, read as the reverse complement.
TCCAGTTGGCCGAACGGTCTTCGATGGCGGCGGCGAGCGCGCTCGGGAAGTCCCCTACCGGATTGCGTTTCCGTCGCCAGATGTGACCCTTGTCGATATGAGTGTGCGCGTCGACGAACAGCGGCAGCACGATCCGCCCCGACAATGCGGCTTCCGGAACGTCGCCGAAGTCGACGGCTCCGGCCGGAGCGATCTTCGCGATTGCGCCCGCGTCGACGAGAATGTCGACGGTGGCGAAGCCGTCAAAATCGAGCGGCCCCTCGGGCTTCGGGAGCGAACGGCCAAGCACGCGCGCCTGCCTCAGCGCGTAGCGTTTGACGCTGGGATAGACGAACGGAGCAGTCATCGCGGATCGGGTTCCGCTCCGGCGCGCCGGCGGGGCGCCTGCAAGCGTCTCCTGCCGGCGCTCATGGGAGGACTTCCCCTACGCTCACTTCGGACGCAGGTCGAGGCCGACGCCCTTGTCGACGAATTGCAGCGTGTAAGCCTTCTTGTAATCGACATCCGGCTTGACCACGCCGGCCTTGACCATCGAATCGAAGAAATCCTTGATCCGCTCGTCGGTCATCGCCCCGACGCCGAGCTTGAGCGTGTCGCCGGAGTCGACGAGGCCATATTCCTTTATTTTGCCGATCGAGAACGCGATCTGCTCGTCCGTCATTTCGGGATTGTCTTTCTTGATCAGCGCATTCGCTTTCGTATTGTCGCCGTAGAGATAATTGTACCAGCCGATCGTTGACGCGTCGACAAACCGCTGAACGAGGTCCGGTTTGCTGGCGATCAGGTCGGCGCGCGTTTCGACGGTGGTCGCGTAGGTCTTATAGCCGTAGTCGGCGAACAGGAAGATGTTCGGCTTGAAGTGGCCCTCGCGCTCGACTGCGAACGGCTCCGAGGTGACGTAGCCCTGCTGGATCGAGTGCGGGTCGGCGATGAACGGCCCGGGATTGAATGTGTAGGGCCTGACGTTCTCTTCCTTGAACCCATAAGCCGACTCCATCCATTGATAGAACGTGACCAGCCCTTCCTTGCCGATGATCGTCTGTGATGCGTTCGGCAGGTCGGCCCACTTGTCGAGGCCCTCTCCCGGATGCGACATGAACATCTGCGGGTCCTTCTGGAAGTGGGCGGCGACGACGACGATCGGCACGTTGCGGGCGACCGCGTCGAAGGCGAGCAGAAGATTACCGCCCATGTAGAAGTCGAGCCTTCCGGCGGCCAACAGCAGCTCGTTGTTGGCCTGCGGGCCGCCCTGAACGATCGCGACGTCGAGACCGTATTTGGCGTAAGTGCCGTCGGTGACAGCCTGGTAATATCCGCCGTGCTCGGCCTCGGCGAGCCAGTTGGTCCCGAACGAGACCTTGTCGGCCGCGAACGCGGACGACGCGGACAGGCAGAGCCCAACCGCTAGGCGAGCGCCAAGGAATTTCATTGTTCACTCCGGTCTCGAGTTGCAATACGACACGTGCAACCTAACGACACGTGCAACTTAGGCGCCATTGAGGCTGGGGCGCCAGCCGCCCAAACCGCGACCGGCCGCTGGAGACCTTACGCAAGATGCGCAGATTCAACCCGGACACGATCCATCCCCCGTTCGCAAAATACGCCCATGCCGTGGAAGTCGAAGCCGGCGCGCGGACCGTCTTCTGTTCGGGCCAGTTGGGAATTGGCCGCGACGGCGTCATTCCCGACGACGTGGAAGCGCAAGCGCGTCTTTGCTTTCGCGCCATTCAAGCGGTGCTTGGCGAAGCGGCGATGTCGCTCGGGGACCTCGTCCGCCTTAATGCCTATGTCGCTTCGGCCCAATATTTGGGCGGCTACATGAAGGTGCGTGACGAATTTGTGGGCAATCCGCCCCCGGCTTCGACTTTGATTGTCGTCCAGGGTTTCGCCCGCCCCGAATTCAAGGTCGAGATCGAGGCCGTCGCCGCGCGTGCGCCTTGAACGCTTTGGAGATCCGGATGTTGCCAACCAAGTTCTGGGCCGAGATGAGCTGGCGCGATTTTGCCGCCGCCGACATGAGCAAGGTCGTCGCGGTTCTGCCGGTGGCCGCGATCGAGCAGCATGGGCCCCACCTGCCGGTCGGGGTCGACATGTTCATCAACGAGGGCTACCTCGCACGGGCGGCGGGCCGCATACCCGACGACATGCCGGTGTTGATCCTGCCGGTGCAGGCGATCGGCAAGTCGAACGAGCACACCGAATATCCCGGCACGCTGACCTTTTCGATGGAGACGGTAACCCGCGCGTGGACCGAGATCGGCGACAGCGTCGCCCGCACCGGATGCCGCAAGCTCATCTTCATGAATTCGCATGGCGGAAACGTTCCGGTCATCGACGCGGTGGTCAGGGAGTTGCGCATCCGCCACCGGATGCTCGCGGTCCATGCGGCCTGGCAGCGACTGGGATATCCGGCGGACATGTTTTCCGCGGTCGAGCGCGCCCACGGCATTCACGCCGGCGACGTGGAGACCTCGCTGATGCTCGCCTTCAAGCCTGACACCGTGCGGATGAGCGAAGCGCAGAACTTCGTCAGCTCGGCGATCGCGATCGAGAAGGAATTCCGCCACCTTCGCGTCACCCAGCCGATCGGCTTCGGCTGGATGTCGAGCGACCTCAACGAGCTCGGCGCGGCCGGCGACGCCGCGAACGCCACCGCGGACAAGGGCGAAGCTTGCGCCGACCACGGGGCGGACGCGTTTCTGGATCTGCTGCGAGATGTGCTGGCGTTCGATCTGGCGCGGCTGAAGCCCGGGCCGCTTGCGCACAGTCACTGTCCATAGCCGTCTCCGGACCACGTCCACCGGCGGTGCGATTCAGCGAGAGGCCAGATAGGCGCGCCAGCCGCCGAAGCGCGAAACGTCCTCCGCGACCTTGACCGCCTCGGCTTCAACCAGAAATCCTTTCACCGATCCGCCGTCCTTGAGCCGGATCGTCCCGATCCCGAGCGGAGCCGGAATCCTGGCGACAAAGTCGCCGAAGCCGCCGCGGTCGAGCGTCCAGATCTCGGCCTTGATCGCAGAGCCTGCGCCCTCAGCGACCCGCAACAGTCCCGGTTTGGCCGGAGCGGAGCCAGGCAGCGCGAACAGACGGTAGTCGGGCGCCGTTTCGACTTCGCGCGAAAACGCCGCGCCGAGGTCGACGAGCTCGCGATTGAGCGGCAGCCCCGAGAGATGCGCGCCCAAGACCGCGATTTCGATCCGCTCGCCCGGCGCGCTCGAGGCCGCCTGCGGCGCAGGCGAAGCGGCTGGGGCCGCGGCCTTGGTCGGCGCGCCGGAACGGGCCTGGATCGCGGCGGCGAGGCCGGCG
>PLUH01000271.1 GCA_003164825.1 Hyphomicrobiales bacterium | reverse complement strand
CGATCGCGGCCTTTTGGAGCCTCACATGGGGAGCTTCGGGTCAAGGGGTGAGATTCATTCGTGCAAGGTCAAACTCCGAAGGCAGTTTCGGTATCCGAGGTCCGAGCCCGTTTGCATGACGCGGCTCGTTTCCGAGCACGATCAACCTCACATACGGTCGCCGCTCGAGACGGCTGCACCAAGATCCCGCTTGCGGCGGGCAGGGGCTCAGGGGGGCGAAACCATTCTGTGGATCGGCTTTTTCAGGCCATGGCTGCTATCGGTTCGTCCACCCGGATCCGCCAGAACTGATCAGGTTCTGGAAGATTTGATAATCTGTTGAGCGTCTGTCGTCAGGCGTCCTTCATCACGGCGCCTTCGATGACGACGCCCGCGGTGACATATTTCCACAGCGCCACCAGCAGCTTTCGCGCCAGCGCCACGATGGTCGTCTTCTTCAGCCGGCCGCCGTTGCGGTTGACCCGTTCTTTGAACCACAGGGCCAGCGCCGATTGCGGCTGATGGCGGAGCCATAGCCAGGCAAGCTGAACCAGGGTGGTTCGCAATCGCGGATTACCTGCTTTGGAGACGCCCTGCTCGTGATCGACCGATCCGCTTTGCCAGGGCGTCGGCGCCAGCCCCGCATATGACGCGAGTTGGCGGCGATTGCCGAATTGGCGGAATAGCGCCTCCAACCAGAGGCTGGCGGCGAACTCCGCGCCGATGCCCCTGAACTCGAGCAACATCTTCCCCGGCGACGCAGGCGTGGCGGCCTGTTGCGCAGCAAGCAGCGCGTCCCGTTCGGCCTCCGCCCGCTTGATTTGATCGAGCAGCAATTCGAGCCGATCGAGTTCGCGGCTGATCTGGGTCTTGAGATGCATCGGCAACGAACGGCCGTCGCCCGTCGTCAGCTCGTCGAGCCGTTGGCGTCGATCGCGGCGCAGCGGCTCGTAACCGGAGACGCCCTGGGAAAACAGCAGCCCCTTGACGCGATTGACGTGCTTGACCCGCTCGGCGATCAGCACCTTGCGCTCGCGACCGAGGCGGCGGCGATCTTCTTCCTCGGGTGTCGGCGCCTTGACCATCGCGCACACCCGAGGTTCGCCGCGCTTGAACGCCAATAGCGCGCGAAGCAGCGCCTCGCCGTCGATCCTGTCGGTCTTGGCTCGCCGCCGTCGGCGCGACGTCGCAATCGAGGCGGGGTCGACGACGTGGCTTTCAATTCCTTCGCTTTGCAGCACGCGATGAAGCCAGAAGCCGTCGAGACCCGCTTCGTGAATGACAACGATCGGAAAGGATTTTCCGGTCCGCTCGGACGCCTTCCGCTTCAGCTCCGAAAAGCGCGCCAGCAGCGCCGCGACGTCCCCGGCCCGCACAGAATGCTTCGACATCTTCTCAGCGGAGCCCGGCGACAGCGATGTGACTAGCCAGATGGAACGGCTCAGTTCCAAAGAGATGAAAATTGCGGCAAGATTGGATTGGATGGCGGTCGGCGCGTCGTGTCGGTCAGCTACGGCTGGCATGGTCGTCTCCAGAGTAAGTGTTCGCAACCTCACTCTGCCAGAGCGCTGGTCGCTATCCACCTCCCCATGGGATCTGTGGACGGAAGCCGCGATCACATACCAAATGTTCGTCGGCCGAGGGTAGCGATCGCGCTTGGAGGCGGTGGCGCACGAGGAATTGCCCATGTCTTGGCGCTAGAAGCCTTAGACGAAGTGGGGATTCGCCCCGTAGCCAATCGCCGGCACGTCGATGGGCGCTGTCGTCGGCGCCGCCTATGCCGCGGGAATCGAAGGGCGGGCCATTCGGACCCACATGTTGCCAGTTTTGCGCAACCGCTCCGACGTCATGGGCAAGCTTTTGCGGGCGCGAGTCGGGCGCTTCGCTGACCTCGTGCTCCGGGGCCGTGGCAACCCTGTGCTGCTGGACCCCGAGATTTGTCTTGACTTGTTTTGGCCCTCCGGGATGCCAAGTCGTTTTGAGGATCTCGACATCGAGACGATCATTGTTGCGACAGATTATCTTAGTCGCAACGAGGTTGCGTACGATGCGGGGCCGCTGAGGCCGGCCGTGGCCGGCTCGATGGCGATTCCGGGATTGTTTCGTCCTGTGCTATTCGGAGACGGGGTACTGATTGACGGCGGAGGTGTAAACCCGTTGCCATATGATCTGTTATTCAGTCTTGCGGACATAGTCGTCGCGGTCGACGTGACGTTTGGGGTAGACCGCCGAAACGACGAACTCCATCACCATTTGCGTCCATGTTTGGCGCCGCGCAAATCATGCAAGGGGCGATTACGGCTCAAAAAATCAAACTGCGTGCGCCGGATGTCCTCGTACGGTCTAAGGTGGAGCATTTCGCAGTCCTGGATTTCTTTAGGGCGAGCCAGATCTTGCGGGCCGCCGAAGGCAGCAAGGAGGAGCTCAAATTGATGCTTCGGGAGCGGATGAAAGTGCACGGGAGTGCTTGAAGACCGTGCCTCGAGCGAGCTTCGCGCCTCGCATCAATTCTCGGCCACTCATCACCGTCTTGCCCGCCCGTTGCCCCAGAAGAACTCGTATCGCGCCCGTCCCGCATGCGACGCTCATCTCTTCAGATAGGAGTGTTCCAGGCGGTCCGGTCCCAGCGGCCACCTCGACGCGCAAGAATTTGATGCTTTCTTCGCGACTCCCAGTCAGGACTTTGGAAAAGGCGCCCGGCGCAGGCGACAGCCCGTGAACCTGATTGCGAACTCTTTCCGCCCCCTGCGTCCAATCAATTTCAGCCTCACTCTTGTCGATCTTATGCGCGTAGCAAACGCCGACAGCCGATTGCTCCCGAAACTCAAGTAAACCAGTATCCAACAATTCTAAGGCGCTCACCGCTAGCTTGGCCGCGATTGGGGCAAGATGCGCTGTTAGGTCCCCTGCCGTGTCGTCGGGAAGGATCGGGATGGTTTCCCTCATCGCGATCGGCCCAGTGTCGAGACCGGCTTCCATACCCATGACGTCCACGCCAGTTTGCGTATCGCCCGCCATGATCGCTCGTTGGATAGGCGCGGCTCCCCGCCACCGCGGCAGCAACGAGGCGTGCAGGTTTAAACAGCCCAGCCTGGGCGCCTCAAGGACAGGGATCGGCAGCAACAGACCGTAGGCGGCGACAACGGCGACGTCCGCCGCGAGACTGCTAAAGGTCTTCTGCGCTTCGACGTCGCGCAAGGTCGTCGGAGTGAAGATGGGGATACCAAATGAATCCGCCGCCAGATGAACCGGCGTCTTCCTGACCTCCAGGCCTCGACGGCCGCCGCGCGCAGGCGCGCGCGTATAGACGGCGACAAGCAGGTGTCCATTCTTCATGATTTCCAACAACGTCGGAACCGCGAACTCCGGCGTGCCCATGAACACAATTCGCATCGGTTGTCGACAACGTCCCAAATTCAGATCATTGAAATGTCATTCTGCCCCAAGTTTCGCGTGGCGGGAAAGAATTTCGTTTGCTGATTGGGATCGAAGCGGGATTGAGATCGTCTTTTCCCGGTCCGCGGAACAAACTCAGGTTCATCCGGCACACGCCATTGTCATTTGCATCCAAAAAGAAGGCGCCATTTGTTTCGGACTTGGGTAACAAGTTTCCTATCGGCGATTCCCGGGCGCGGACGGACCGAGTGGCATGTCGCCTCCGCTGTTCCTGTCGGGACAATGCGGAAACGGTGGGACGACAAAGGTGACCGAATGCCCAGCGCTGGCGCTGATGGACCATCTCCTCGTGTCGATAGTCTGAATTTCCCCTTCGAGGCGCCGCACGTCCCGTTCCTTTGGGGCGAAACAAGATGCTCTTGCCGCTGCGCCAAAGGACATGATCACGAAACACGAGGGTCGAAAGCTCGGTCGAAGCGAACGGCGAGCGACTCCATGCGCTCCCCCAATCGAAGCTCCAGATCATGAATGTCTGTGCGACTGGGGAGCGCGCCGATTGTTTCGCGTAGCCGATAGTGATCGTCGTGCAGCAACGCCAGCCGTTCAGCAAGACGCAAGAGCGCAGATTCATTGGCTGACTGCGACACATCGAGATCGTGTTGGTGCTGCCGAACAGCGATCTCGAGGGCGTGAAGCCGAGTCATCAATCGCCAGACAAATGCGGCGGCGCTCGCCCCGATTGACGCCAATCCCGCGACCGCCCATTGAAGAAAGCCCCAGGGCGGGCTTTCCGGTGAATTCATACCGTCCTCCTTGAGGCCTGTCGCCGGCGCCGCGAAGTGACTAGAGGTCCGCAGGTCCCGTGGCTTTTAACGGGCGGAACGGATTCCCCTTCGACCCGTTTCTCAGGCAATCCAGGCGCTGATGCGCATCGAGCGGCTAGGGCTGTCCCGGCCGGGCGCAATCAGTCGCGCCTCACCTTTGCAGCGCTTGGGCACGCTGTGCTACTGTGGTTTGGAATATAATCCCGCTGCTGCAGGCAG
>PLUH01000123.1 GCA_003164825.1 Hyphomicrobiales bacterium | reverse complement strand
GGCTCGGCTGGGAGCTGATCTGGAAGGAGGGCTGGTTCGCGGGTCCCGTCACGGCGATGCGCGCGGTAATGTCGGTCGCAGTCGTTTCGGCGACAAGATTAAGCTCTGGAATCACGTCGCCGTGGAACCGAAGCTGGCCTTGGGTGAAGACCAGCCGTTTCCCGAGCAAGGCCAGCGAGCCGCGCAATAGGTCGAAGCCCCCATCTACCTGCGGATCGCGCGCCGATCCGGAGACGTGCAGATTGCCGCCGACCTCGGCATAGATACCGCGCCCGCGGACGAAGTTGCGGTTGGGCGCGGAAATCGTGAGGTTCAGCGTCGCGTCGAACAAGGGGGCGCGGCCCTTCGCCGCCTTGGCATTGGTGATCTGGGCGAGGCGGGCGGCGGCCGTCGGCGTCGGGTTGACATGCTCCGTGCCTGGAATTGGCGCGGAAATGCTGCCGAAGCGGTCCGGCACGGTCACGTCCATTGATTCGATCGTAATGCGGCCGTCNNAGGCTTCTGGGCGAGCCTGCCGCTCACCGTAACCGCGATATCGGCGGTCGCCGTTAGGACGCTGTTCGCGACGACTTGTGCGTGTTTGCCCGTCACGCGCATCTCTCCCGGGAAGCCGGCGGCCGGACCGAGCCGCGCCTCGCCGCTCGCCGAGATTATCCCGCCATCAGGAGTAGCACCGCCTAACCGCTCGATGCGGATCATGTTGCCGTTGGCGACCATGACGCCGGTGATTCCGGTGAGCTTGAACCCGGTCTCGTCGTCGCGGAACTCGCCGTTGGCGAGGCGGATCGAGCCTTGAGCCTGCGGCTTGACGACGGTTCCGCGTATCTGAGCCGCGACCGAAATCGTCCCGGTTACTCGGCGGCCGGTCAGGGACAGTGCATTGTTGGCGAGGCCTGCGTCGAGCTTGCCGTCGACCGTCAGATCAAGCGCGCCATCGCTCGACAAGGGCGCCGATCCGGTGATGCGAATGGAGTTGCCGTGGCTTGCATTCGCGGTGAGCTCGACCGAGGTCCGGCCTCCGCCGAGGCGGCCCGAGCCCGCGAGGTCGAACGGCGGCAGACCGTTGCCGCGCGTTTGGGGCAGTCTGACCTGGCGAAGGCGAATGCGCCAGTCGCCGGCGGGATCGCCCAGGGTTCCCCGGATCGTCGCATCGCCGTCGGCGGTTCCGGATACGCCGAGGCCGGGCGANNGAGCGGCAGCGCGGTCGCACCAACGCGGAGGTCGAGCGTCGGCCCGGCGCGGCCGGAGATCGAGAGGCGCCCGGAATCGACACGCACGGCGAAGTTCTGAATGGCGAGGCCGTCCTTGCCGTAAGTCAGCGTGGCCGGGCCGGCCAGAGCGATCGTCCGGCCCGCGCCCTGCGCGGTAAACCGCGCAAGGTCGAACCGGATCGGCGAGCCGCCCGACAGACGTTCATGCGCCTTCACGGCGAGCCCGCGTGCAGAGCAGCTGAAGTCGAGCTCGTTCGAATCGCCTTGGCCGGTCGCGGTGAGCTTGATATCGGAGATGGACTGGCCGGCGACTTCGGCGCGGGTGAGCCGGGCGAGGCCCGATGCGTTTCGCGCCCCCCAGAGGTCGGCGATCTTGAGGTCGACCTTGAGGCCTTCGAGGCGGTTGGCGCCGAAAGCCATTCGGTCGCTGTTCGCGACGATGGCGACCGCCTGCCTCCCGTCGGCGGCCGAAGCGCTCACGTTCGCCTGAAGCGCGCCGCTCATCTTCGTGAGCACGAGCGGCGAGAGGTCGTCGAGATTGTCGGCGTTGAATGCGAGCTCGCCGTTCGCCAGAGCATCGGGGCCGATCGCCACGGCGCCCGCGACCCGCACCGAGGCGAGGGTCAGCGCGAGACTGTCGGCGCGCCAGCCGCCGTCTGCCGTCTCGGCCAAATGCGCCGAGCCTTGCAGCTTGTGGCCGTCAATGTCGCCAGAGGCGGAGGCGGTCGCATCGACCCGGCCACCAATGTGCGCCACGTCGGCTGACAGCGAGAGGCCGGAGGTTTTGCGGTCAAGGAGACGGCCTTCGCCCAAACTTGCTTTCAGCGCCGCATTGAGGTCTTCCGGCGTTCCGGCAAGCGTCGCAACGATCTCGGCCTTGCCGGAGACGCGGGGGTCGAGATCGCTCGCCTGCGGCACGTCAACACTGGCGTCGAGGTCCACCTTTTCGCGGCCGAAATCGCNNCGCGAGCAAGTCAGTGAAACCGAAGCCGCCGCGGGCCGTCGAGCGCGCGGCGCCAGTCAGGCGAAGATTGCCGCCGGTGAGGCGGTCGAGCACTGGATAGGCGGTTGCCAGATGCGTCGCCTGCGCGTCGAGGGTCGCGGTCAGCGCGCCATAGCTCGGCGCCCCGTCGAGATCGGCGGTCACGTGCGCCTCGCCCTTGAGGGCGCCGCCGGCAAGGGAAGCGAAGCGGCTGAGGTCGCGCGCGACGACCTCCAACCGGCCGTGGACCTTCGCCGGCGCGAGCAGCCCGGAATATCGGGCTTCGAGATCATGCGACGTGAGATCGAGAGAATCGAACGACACGTCTCCGCCCACGGTTGCCGTTCCGCGCAAGGCGAGCTTCGCTTCGCTGCCAACCGCGCGGGCGAGGACCGGATCGGCGAGCATGAGTCCGCTCATCGCCCCCTGGCCCTCGAACGCGATGCGCGTCGTCTCCTGATTGAGCGGGCCATTCGGGATGGAGCGGAAGCTGGCGGAGATATGATCGAGCGAGCCCTGCTCGACATGGATGTCGCCAGCGTCGAATGAGCCTTCGACGACGGGGCTCAGGGCGGACCCCGCAATCGAGGCGTTGAGGNNGGCGTGAATTTTAAGGCCCACCGTCTCATCCGCCGACTTGCCGCCGACGATGTCGAGACGCGCGTTGGCTGAGACGAGATGCAGGCCCGGCGTCGCGACGGTGGAATCGTCGTTGAAGAAAAGATCGCCCTTGAGTGTCGTTTCCCCCGCAAAGACTGGACGGATGACGGGGGGAGTCATCCCTTCGAGGCTGGAGTTGAGGTCGAGGGTAAGCTTCCGCCCGCCGCTTTGGCGCGCGACGACGACGTCGCCTCGCGCCCAAACGTCCGCGCCCGCGGCGAAATCGAGTTTGGCGTCGAAATTGTCGAGCGCGCCGGCGCCGTTGAGGGCAAGCCTCACCGGAGGGAGGCCCGGGAGATTGACGAGATGGGCAAAGACGCCGCCCGCGGGCTCGTCGGAATTGACGGCGACGGTGAGCTTGTCGGTCGCGGGGACGTACGTCATGACGGCCTTGAACTGACCGGGCGCGTCGAGGCGCTTCGAGGTCAGGCTCAGGTCGAGACCTTCGGACGGCGGCCCGAGCGTCGCCTTACCGTCGATCTCCAAGCGCGCCGCCACACCGACGACCGGCTCGCCGAGCGACAGGTCCTGCACGCCGAATTGCTTGATGACCACCGTGACTGGAAGTTCTGGCAGGATCGAGCGCGGACCCGTATCGGGAGGCGGAGGCGTTTCGGAAGGAAGCGGGCGCCGCAGAAACTGCATGTGGCCGATGGTTAGCCGATCGACTTCCAGCCGCCGGCTGAACAAGGCGAGTCGGTTCCAGACAAGCCGCACCTTGTCAATTTTAAGCCACGGGCCCTTGCGGTCAGAAAGGACAATGTCGCTGATCGAGGCGTCGGAGGACAGTGCCCCGTCGACCGCGCCGATCGAGACGTTCGTTGTTTCCGAGGACAGCGCCCGCGACAGCAGATCGGCGAGGACGCCCTTGTCCGCTTCGGTCGCGCGCGCCTGCCCGCCGAGCGCGACAAGAACGACGATCAGCGCCATAAGCCCGGAGAGGAGTAGCCGCCACATCATCAGAAAGCCTGCCCGATGCTGACGTAGATCGCCACCGGACCCGTGCCGGGATGGCGGTCGAGGGGAAAAGCGATATCGGCGCGGATCGGCCCGATCGCGGTATAATAGCGCAGGCCGACGCCTACTGCCGTGGCGAGTGGCGCGCTGAAGTTCGGGAAGCTGGTCGCGAAAGCGTTGCCCGCGTCGAAGAACGGCACGATCCCGATCGTGTCGGTCNNGGAGGCGCGCGCTTTCCCCTGCACAAGATCGACGGTCGAGCCGAGAGCGGTTGGATATCCTGCCACCGAGGCGTTCATCCGCACGCCGCGCGTCGGGTCGAGCTTGCTGTCGGTCGTGTCGTAATTGGCGGAAATGGGCACGCCGACCAGCGTGTAATTGACACGCCCGAGCGCGTCAGTCGCGACCCCAGTCTGCGCCTCGATTCCGGCCTGCACCCAGAAATTCTGGTCGAAGCGATGGCGCAAGGCAGCGGTCGCGTCGGCGTCCTCTACCTCATAGCCGAAGAAGCCGGCGCCGCTGGTGCTCATGCGCTCACCGAGCGCGTCGACCAAAAGGTCGTTCGGCGTTCCCCACAACGCGGGTTTGAGGAAGCTCGCGGAGAAACGCCATCCGATGTCATCGATTGAATAGCTTCGGATGTCCTGCGAAGTC
>PLUH01000004.1 GCA_003164825.1 Hyphomicrobiales bacterium | reverse complement strand
AAGCACTCGACGCCGAACTGATTGGCCTGCCGGTAGCGCCCCGCTTGCGGACGTTCGTAGCGAAAGAACGGTCCGATGTAAAAGAGCCGCTGCGGACCTTGCGCCAACAGATTGTGCTCGAGGATCGCACCNNNAGAATCTCACCGTAGCCGAAACGCTGCGCGATATCGCGGCAATCGGCCTCGAGGCGGATCCATTCAGCCGACTCGGGCGGAAGGATGTCGTTGGTGCCGCGTGGGGCGGAAAGGGGAGTCACGGTCGCTGCGTCGGCTTCGCCGTAAGCGGACGTTCGCCCGCAACCGGCGTTTACGCGGCGGGCGCTCCGCGCGGCTCGAGCAGTTCGACCGGGATGCCGTTGGGGTCTTCGACGAACGCGATCGAGCGCGTACCGCCGGGCGACTTCTTCGGTTCCTTGACGATCTTCACGCCCTGCGCGCGCAGCCGTTCGATCACGTCGCGCAGGTCGCCCTCGACCTCGAGCGCGACGTGTTCGTAGCGGTTCCCGACGTCGTACGGCGGATGCTCTTCGAGGTCGAAGACGAGCTCGATGTACGCGTCCCAGCTCGCGCCGACGAAGGCCATGTCGGCGTTCCCCGGATAGTGATCGGGGCCGCCGAGCAGCTTGAGCCCGAGCTTCTTCGTATAGAAGTCGATCGACTCGTCCATGTCGTTGACGAAGATCGAAGTGTGCAGGTAGCGCGCCATGCGGTTGGCTACGACCTGCTCGCGGCGCTTTCCCGGGAAGATTCGCGCACGACAGCGGCGGCGGGGGACCAGGATGCCCACACAGACAAGCAAGCCGGCCATGATGAAGCCGCTCCGCGCACTCTTCTTCCTCGCCGCGCTGGTGCCGTTTGCGGGAACGCCGCTGATCGCGCGAGCCGACGCTCCGCCGCCGGCGACGTATGGGACGAACCTGGTGGTCAACGGTGACGCTGAGAGCGATGTCGGTGCACCGGATAACGACCACATCGTGAAGCCGACCGGCTGGGCGACCACGGGTCAATTCACGGCGGTGCAATACGGAGCGTCGGGCGGCTTTCCCGATAAGTCGTCCGCTGGGCCCGACAATCGCGGGCTGAACCTGTTCGAGGGCGGCAACGTACCGAAATCGACGGCGCAACAGACGATCGCACTCGGTGCGCTCTCCGCTGATATCGACGCAGGCACCGTGTCCTATAATTTCTCTGCTTGGATCGGCGGATGGGAAAACCAAGGCGACTACGCCGTCGTCTCGGTGCAATTTCGCAATACGTCCGGTGCGACGCTCGCAACATCGACACTTGGTCCGGTCACCCCAGCTCAACGGCCGGGAACATCGCTCGTTCAGCGTTCACACTCCGGTGCCGTTCCCAAAGGGACGCGCTCGGCAGTGGTTTCGATCGTATTCACGCGGCTCGTCGGGACGTACAACGATGGTTCCGTCGACAACATCGCACTCGTGTTGAACAAAAAAGGGACGTAAGCCGAAGCTCTGAACGGTTCCCTTAGACTCCGTCGCGACGTCCTATGCGCCCGCGTGGAGACGTTCGCGCCCCAGCCATGGCAGTGGGGCGAACGAGACGGCGAGTGCGCAGGCGAAGAGCAGTCCGGCGATCACGGTCAGGGCCGTCCATGACTCGTGCAGCGTCAGCGAGGCGACGATCCCGATGGCGAGCGCGCCGTACTCCGCCCCGATTGTCGCCAGCGCGACGCCCATGCGCCGCACGGCGAGAGCGTACGCCGCCTGCGCCAAGAGCGTTGAACCGAGCACGACCTCGCCGAAGAACCAGCCGGCAAGGCGCATCGTGTCTGCGACATGCATGATCGCTCTCCCCCACCCCAGCGCGAACGCAAACGCCAGCGTCGCACCCATCGAGACCGCTCCGACCACGGCGATCAGCGTCGCGGGCCGCACGCTTCCACCGACGTATTGCAAGCAGCACCCGTAGACCGCGAACCCGGCCAGCCAGCCGACCATCAGCGCGTCGCCGAAGAACGCCGCGCGATCGTTCGAGTGGCTGACCGCCAAAAGGATGACGCCGACGAAGCCGAGGGCGAGCGCGATCCAATCGCGCCGCGCGAGGCCGGTGCGAAAGACGATCGCGGCGGCGGCGGTATTCGTCACCGGTGAGATGCCGAGGAAGAACGCCAGGTGCGCGACCGACGTGTGCTGCGCCGCCATCGAGAAGAGGATGGCGATGAGGCCGAAGACGAGACCCGCGCCGGCGAGTCCGAGCGACTGCCGAAGCCGTAGCTGCGGCCGCTCGATGCGCCACACCACCGGCAACGCGATCGCAAAGACCGGAAACGCCCACGCCGCGCGCGCCGCGGCGACGGTGAAGCCGTCGAACATCGGCGGTTCGGCAGCAAACATTGCCTTGCTGGCGGTCCCGAGCAGCCCCCAGCCCAACGCGACGCCGAGGATCAGCGCGACATTGATCGTCGCGGTGGAGTTCACGCGCCGGCGACGCGCGCGATCACAAACGGTGCGGTGAGCGCTGCGCCAGCCAGCGCGCAGCCGGCAAACACGCAGACATCGCGCAGTGCGCCGAAGCCGAACAGCGCAAGAATGAGCGGGCCGAAAATCAGTGCTTTCATCCCGCCGTCGTAGAGCGGCTGGAGCGCGGCGATGGTGTCGAGCCCGTTGGCCGTCCAGAAGTACGCGGCGGTCCGTGAGGTCAGACCGAGGAGCAGTGCGTAGGCGACGAGCCGCAGGATGAAGCCGGCCATGTTAGTGCAGGAAGTACCGGTAGCTGGAGAAGACGAGCGCGATGCCGAGCCGGTCCGCGGCCGCGATCACTTCGGCGTCGCGCTTGCTGCNNAGAAAGAACCCGTCGCTCGCGCAGGCCGCGCCGCGCGCCGACGCGGCCGCGCGATGCGCGGCGATCTGGACCGCGCTGACGCGGTTCGTCTGACCCGCACAGATCCCGCGTGAGACGCCGTCACGCACGATGACGACGCCGTTTGATTTCACGTGGCGCACAATATCCCACGCAAAGATCAAATCGCGCCACTCGCTCTCGGTCGGAACGCGATGCGAAACCGCTTTCCAGCGTTCGGGGGGTGCTTGCGGGTCGTCGTCTTCCGCCAGCACGCCGCCGANNCGCGATAGCGCATGATGCGCAAGTTCTTCTTGCGCCGCAGCCGCTCCAACGCCGCCGGCTCGAACGCCGGCGCGGCGACGATCTCGAGAAAGAAACCGCCCAAGTATTCGGCCGCGCTATCGTCGAGCGAACCGTCGACGGCGATGATCCCGCCGTAGGCGGAGACGGGATCGGCATCCAGCGCCTCGCGCACGGCGTCGGACACGGCCGCGCGCTCGGCG
>PLUH01000342.1 GCA_003164825.1 Hyphomicrobiales bacterium | reverse complement strand
AGGTAACGCTCCGCGTTTCTCGGCAGATTCTCCAGCTTCTGCCTGTTCAGGCTTTCGACTCGGGCCACTTCCTCTTGGCGACACAGGTGTTCGCGAAGGGCCGTCAGCACCCGATCACGAAGATATAAGAGATCACCTTGCCTGACTTTGACTTCAGCCTCTGTGTCAGCAAGTACTGTTTGTATTCTTTTACTCTCCATGGTCAGCAGCTGGCGACGTATCAGAAAGCTATCCAATTCGTCCACTGCCCCAAAGTTGAGGCGATTGCCTTGTTTATCATCCTTTCTCTGTCCAAGGCCAGAGGAACGGGCGCGCTGTTCGAGTTCCTCGTTCACGGCGTGGCCTCGCTCTGAAATTTGATTCTAGATCGGGCCTGGACTCCAAGGGCAACAAGACTCATTGATAGCCATCTGCTGTTTCAAGGTAGTTTCTGACGTAAAGTCTCAAGCCGTCCTCCAGGCTGGTCGACGGCGGCGTGTAACCAGCCGACCGCAGCTTTTCGATGCTTCCACATGTATGATATTGATATTTGCCCCGTAATGCAGCCGGGAGATCGATGAACTCGACGTCGGGGGCAACCCCCATTTCCGCGAACATGATTTTCGCCTTCTCGAGAAAGGATCTCGCCGTTCCAGAACCGACATTGTAAAGGCCGGATTGGGCGCTCGGTTGCTGAAGCGCCCACAGCGCAACCCGGACACAGTCGCCGACCCAGACAAAATCGCGCATCTGGCCGCCGTCGGGATAATCGGGATTCTCGGAGCGGAACAGGCGGACCCGACCGGATTCGCGGATTTGCGCGTGCAACTGAGCGGCGACCGAGCGCTGGCCGCCCTTGTGGTATTCGTTCGGCCCATAGACGTTGAAGAATTTGAGTCCGGCCCAGCGCGGGGGACATGGAGCGCCGGTCGCGACCGCGTGCTGGACCCAGCGGTCGAACAGGGCCTTGCTCCACCCATAAGCATTGAGCGGCCGCAGCCGGCTTAGGTAGTCGGCGTCGAAACGGTCGAGAAAGCCCTCCCGACCGTCGCCGTAGGTCGCCGCGGACGATGCGTAGACCAGCGGGATTTTCGCCCGCGAGCACCAGGTCCAGAGATCGATCGAGAGCCGAATGTTGTTGCGCACGATCGCGTCGATGTCAGTCTCAGTCGTCGTAGAGATGGCTCCCATGTGGAAGACGCCGCCAATCTTTTCCTGATTGGCGTCCAAAAACGCTCCCGTCGCTTCGGGCGGAATGATGTCTAACAAGCGGCGCTTGGCGATGTTACGCCACTTGAAGTCGCTCGCGCCCATCCAGTCGCTGATGACAATGTCAGCCCCTTGTTGATCCAGGGCGGCGGCGATGTTGGAGCCGATAAACCCCGCGCCGCCCGTGATCACATACACGCCCGGCCTCCGTCTCTCAGTCCATTGAACTCGGCCCCGATCAAAAAGGAACTCTCCGGCGCCGCCGTACCGCTCGTCGGCCTCCACCGGCGCTGACCCGCTTGAGAATTGACGTTGGGCCGTCACCCAGCTTCAATGGAATCAGAATGATTTTGCCTCCCTCCGGTATCGGACCCGATCTGCGCCAACGGCGGCTTCGAGCGTGCAAACCGACCTTTTAGTGGGGCAATTCGGCGTTAGCAATTCGATGAAGCGCCGACGGGTTGTCACCAAGACGGGCGACCAGTTCGTCACTATCGATCGCGCTGGGCGCCTCACGTTTCGAACATGATCAACGACTGTGGCGTTGGTCGAAGGGGGCGAGCGGTCGCCCCAAGGAAACCTGCCGCCTTTGCCATTTTGTCAAGATCGCTGAGCGTCCATGCGTCGCCGCCGGGGGTTGTCGCCAGCATCAAGAATGCAAACATCGCGTGTGTGGGCGCCCCAGCACGATCCTCGTCCGGGACGAAGTCTACGGCGCAGGCTCGTCCTTGCGGGGACAGGCTCGATCTCACCTTCCGCAGGATCGTTGCGCATTCCTCCGGGCTGAAGTGGTGGAGGAAATTCGCCAGGATAATGAGATCAAACTCGCCTCCCCAATCCACCTCGAACGCATTTCCCCCAACCGCGCGGAAGCGCTCACCGACGCCAGCGTCTCCGGCGTTGGCGGACGCCAGCCCGAGAACGCTCGGCCAATCCACAGCCGTTACGACTGCTTCCGGGAACGCCTTAGCGAGCTCGATGCCATAGAACCCGTGCCCAGCCGCCACGTCCAAAACTGTTGCGGGGGGCCCGGGCCGCGCAGCAAGATAGACCGCCGCGCGCTTGGCGGCGAGGCGCGCGGTCGAACTCATGGCCTTGGCGAACCGGAGCCAGACGGGATGATCGGGCGCCAAATGCGCAAGCCCCGTGGACCCGCCGTGTCTTACGTAAGAAACCGGGTCGTCGAGCACGAGGCGCAGAATTTCGGGCGCGGCATAGAAATCGATCGAACTGCCCATCCACGCGGGGGAGGACGGATCCAGATATCTCTTGCCGGCCTCCGCGACGTTATAGGCTCCATCCCGCTTCCTCAGCAGGCCCATGACGGTGAGAAAGTCGCACAGAATCCGCATCCCGCGGCTTGAAGTGGCGGTTTGCTCCGCCAGGGCGTTGCTGGTCACGACGCCGCCCCCGATCAAGGCGATGATGTCGAGCTTGATCGCCGCCGTCAGCGCCGCAGTCTTCTGGTAAGCCAGCGCGGCCTCGTAGGCGGGATTGTCCCAGCTATCCATTTTTCGTCGTCTCAATCTCTTCGGGAGGGTGTGTGTTCCAAGCCTACTCAATCTTTCCGCTTTTGGGCATAGTCGTCTGATGCGCCCTCCATTTTTCTCGAAGTTGCTTCATAGGATTTCCACAGGTCGTGGCACTCCCGCTCGAAACTCATCCGCCAATGCGCTCGTGGACGAAAACCGTCTCCCCGGCGCGGAGGATTGGAAATTGACCAGGCCAGCGTTGGGACGTGAGATCGAAGGCTACGCCTCGGTTTGCAGTGCATCAAGCGGTCAAACGCTTGACCTTTACGTCAATACGGCGGCGCCATTTTACACGGTCCAAATTTTTCGAATGGGCTGGTACGGCGGCCGGGGCGCCCGCAGAATTTGCGGAGNNGACTGGCGCTCCGGCGTCTATCTCGCCAAGCTGGAAGAAAGCGTTGGACATTGCCAATCCTACGTAATTTTTGTTGTCAGAGACGACGACGATGATGCTGATGTCGTGTTCCAACTTCCAGTCAACACCTATCAAGCCTATAATTTCTGGGGCGGCCGGTCTTCGTACGCTTGGGGCAGCGGTGACGGGCTTCCGTGGGGTTCGACCCCCGGCCGGCCGGCAGTGGTGGTTTCCTTCAACAGACCCTATGCCGCGAGCACCAATCCAGCGGCCGCGTTCGGAATGGGCGCAGGTGAATTCCTGTGCAACGTGCAGCCAGTGAGCACAGGATATCCGATCTCGAGCGCCGGGTGGGATTATAATCTCGTCCGTTGGCTGGAGAGGGAAGGCTATTACGTAACTTACGTCACGAATGTCGACACTCAGAATTTCCAGGAATTATTCAATCGGCGCCGCGCGTTTATCAGCGGAGCGCATGACGAATATTGGTCCTGGCAGGGCCGCGCCAACCTCGAACGCGCTTTGGCCAAAGGTACGAGCTTATTTTTCCTAGGAGCAAACGCAATATACTGGCAAGTAAGGTCAGAAAACGATCGGTACGGGCGCGCGGACCGTGTTCTGGCAATCTATAAGGAAAACGCTGGTGAGTTAGACCCAGTCCTTCTCGACAACGACCGTTCAAACGACTATTTGGCGACAACCCAGTGGCGGCTGCCACCTGTGTCTCGGCCTGAGGACATGCTGATTGGGGTCTACTATTTGATGGACCCAGTCGACGGCGACATCATTGTTTCCGATGCTGGTCATTGGGCGTTCGCGAATACGGGCCTTGTTAGCGGCTCCAGGTTGCCAGGCCTGCTCGGTTACGAGGTCGACGGCTTGGCCGGAAACGCGCCGGAGGGTCTGAGAGTTCTGGCTGCTTCTCCGGCTAAAAACCTTCATGATCCAAGCCGAATCGTCGTCTCAAACATGGCGGCGTATGTCGCTCCATCGGGAGCCGAAGTCTTTGCGACAGGGAGCATACAGTGGAGTTGGGGACTGGATGACTTCAACGCGCCGCGTCTTCGCACGTCACGGCTAAGTCCCGCCGCCGCCCAAATCACCCGCAATGTCCTTGAGCGATTTGGCGCGAGGCGACATTCAACTCATCGGCGGGCATAATCGATCAACCTTCTCAAGCGGCGCGAAAAAGATTCATCTCTCGCCACGCCAATTGTCGGCGCCGGGATTTCTTTGTTGCTCATTGCGGGCGCGAGAGCTTCGCCTTCGTGGTCCCGAGCCGGCGATTGTTGCGATTCCGCTTTGCTCGAACCGGCGGGAGAAGTTTCGTCCTTGGAGATTGGAGGGTANNGGGGCTCGCTCATGCCGAGCCACGGGTTGCCGGATAGCCAAGACCTCAGCCTGCCGGCGAGCTCGTTGATTCGGCTCGTCACCAGATCGAAATGGGCGCTGTAGGTCTCTTGCAGCGCGGCGTCATCACTCAGCCGAGTCCAGACTCGGCCGTCGAATTCGCCGGCAATGGCCAGCAAGCGCACCGCAAGTGGAGTCGGAGAATAAACAGCCAGGCGCTCGGTGTAGGGTTCAAGACCCCAGTCGACCTCAGGCGTAAGAGGTCGAATTGGCACATCGTCAGACGCCCAGACCGCGTCTCTCGGCTCCCCTCGCGGGCTCAACAAGACCTTCCCGCCGATCATCAGAGGCGAGTCGATCATCACGACCGTCTCCACCTTATGGTTTAGCTTCATCAATAGCCGCGCTGTCTCGAGCGCCACAATTCCCCCGACACAGTGCCCGGCCAGTCGGTAGGGCCCGGTCGGCTGCGCCGCCAAAATTGCGGGCAATCGATCCGCGGCCATGTCTTCGATCGAAGGCGGAATCGGCTCACCTCCAGGTCCATGGGGAGCGACGGCGAGGAGCGAGATTTCCGGTCCCAGCTTTCGAGCAAGATGCTCGACGTAGAATCCGCCCCTCGTCCAGTCGCCGTGGAAAAACAGCAGCG
>PLUH01000076.1 GCA_003164825.1 Hyphomicrobiales bacterium | reverse complement strand
CGCGCGGTCGAGGCGCTGGCGCGGCTGAGCGATGATCGCCTCGCCACCCGGCAGCGCGCGGGAGAGCGCCCGGAGGTCGGCGCGAAAGCGCAGCGCGAAGCGCCCGATCGCGCCGCGGCAGCGAGCGTCGAGGTCGGCGAGCGCGGCNNTCGAGCGAGCCGCCGCCGCGGGCGACGATCAGCACGTCGGGCCGCGCCGCGGCTCCGCCGGGACGAAGCGCGTTGAAGCCGTCGATCGCCGCTGCGACCTCGGCCGCGGAGGTCTCTCCCTGCACCCTGACCGGCCAGACGACGACCCGGACCGGGAACCGGTCGGCGAGTCGGTGGAGGATGTCGCGAATGACGGCGCCGGTCGGCGATGTCACCACGCCGACGACCATCGGCAGGAACGGGACTTTGCGCTTGCGCGCGGCGTCGAACAGTCCTTCCGCGGCGAGTTTCTTGCGCCGCGCCTCGAGCAGCGCCATCAGCGCCCCGACGCCGGCAAGCTCCAGCGCCTCGATCACGATCTGGTAGCTTGATTTGCCCGGGAAAGTGGTCAGTTTCCCGGTCGCGACGACCTCGAGCCCCTCTTCGGGCTTGAGTCGGAGCCGCTGAAAGGCGGTGCGCCAAATGACGGCGTCGAGGCGCGCGTTGGCGTCCTTGAGGCTGAAATAGGCATGGCCCGAGGAATGGGGCCCGCGATAGCCGGATATCTCGCCCCGGACGCGCACGTAGCCGAACCGGTCCTCGATGGCGCGCTTGAGCGCGCCCGAGAGTTCGCTGACAGTGATCTCGGGCGCGTTTGCTCCGCGCGCGTCCGGCTCGGCCATCGCCCCACTATGCCCCATCCGGCCGGGTGAAGCCACAAGCGGCTGGGTTCTCGGGACTATGGCGCCTGCCGGCGAAACCACGTATGAAGCGCCCCGGCGCAACCGAACGCGCACGCCTTGTTCGCGCCGCGATGTCGGTTTTTAACCGGCTGAATCGGCGCCGGCGCGGGACTATGGGGATCACGAGGGGCGAAGGCGGTTGACGAGATGAAGGCGGCGATGACTCGCATAGGAAGCGCGCACGGAGGCGGCAAATTTCTGGCGTCGGCCGGCGTTTTCGCTGCGCTGGCGGCTTCGATCGCGGCTTTCGGCGGCGACGCCCTGGCGCAGAACAGCGCCGACTGCGCGCGCCTGCAGCAAGCGATCGCCTCGCGCCATGGTTCGAGCGGCGCGGAAGCCGCGGTCGAGCGGCAACGCGCCGAACTCGCGCGCACCGAGGGCTCTGCGCGGTCGCTCGGCTGCGGAAATCGCAAGATTTTGTTCTTCGGCTCGGATCCGCCGCCGCAATGCGGCGAGCTCAACGGCCAGATCGCGCGTATGCAGGCCAATCTCGCCGATCTGGAGGCGCGCGCCGGCGGCGGCGCCGGCGATCTCATCGCCCGCTACAACGCTGAATGCGGGAATGCGCCGCCGCGTCCAACCAACTTTCTCGAGGCCTTGTTCGGCGGCGTCGCGAGGCTCGCGACCCCGCAGCAGCAGCCGCAGATGGACGCCAGATTCGAGCCGCTCGATCACGGGCCGCCTGACCGAACCACCGATTCCGGCCAGCCCGCCGACCGGAGCGGCGTCGTGGCGCATGCCGGCTCCTACGCGGTTTGCGTGCGCACTTGCGACGGCAGCTTCTTTCCGGTTTCCTATTCCGGCGCCGGGAGCCGCGCCGACAGCCTGGAGGAAGTCTGCAGGGCCTTGTGCCCCAACGCCGACGTGGCGCTTTATTCGTTTCCGTTTGGCGGAACGATCGACGGGGCCGAGTCGGCGTCGGGCGAGCCTTACGCCAATTTGCCGAACGCCGGAAAATTCGAGCAAAGTTACGACCCGGGCTGCTCTTGCCGACGCAAGGGAGAGAGCTGGGCGGAGGCCCTCGCCGACGCCGAGGCGAGGTACGGCCACGAGAAGTACGACATCATCGTGACGCCGGAGAAATCGGCCGAAATGGCCCGCCCGATCATTGACCCGAAGGCCAAGCCGGCCGTGGATCCGAAGTCAAAGCCCGGCGCGGCAGTCGTCGCCGGGCCGGGGACCGCGCCTGGCGCGACGCCCCCTGGCGACGCAGCGAACGCGCCTGTCCTCGACATCAACGGAACGGACACCAAACTCAGCGCCGAGACCGCCACGGTCAGCCGTGAGGCGTCCGGCATCGCCGGCGACGACGTCCAGGGCGCGAAGAGCTTCAGCGTGAATCAGGGGCGAACGGTGGAAGTCACCGGACCGGACGGGGTCAAACGGATTGTCCGGATAGTCGGGCCAGCGCTCTAGCGCGGCCCATCAGCGGCAGGAGGACGGCGAGCTCCGGCCCCGCCTCGCGGCCGGTCAACGCCAAGCGCAAGGGGTGAAACAGCGCCCGCCCCTTGCGGCCGGTGAGCTCCTTGAGCCGCGTCGTCCACGCGCCCCAGGTCGATTGGTCCCATGGGCCCTCGGGCGCGCATGACACGGCGAGCTTGAGAAAATCGGCGTCCTCGACGATCGGGGCGACCTCGCCCTCGACGACTTCCCGCCATATCGCCGCGTCGTCGAGACGCGAGAGGTTGCCGCGAACCGCCAGCCATAGCGCTTCGGCCTTCGGCCCGGCGACGCCGAGCGCGGCCAGCCGATCGGCGACTGCCGCATAAGGCAGGCGATGCAGCGTGCGCGCCGAAAGCGCTTCAAGCTCGGCTTCGTCGAAGCGCGCCGCGCCGTGAGAGAGATGCGATGGATCGACCAGGCCCGCCAGTTCGTCGAGCGAATCGACGGGACGCACCGCCTCGGCCGAGCCGACCAGGACCGCGAGCGCGGCGACGGCGAGCGACTCGATTCCCTTCGCGCGCAACGAGGCGATCGACAGCGCGCCGGCGCGCTTCGAAAGCCCCCCGCCCCCAGCGTCGGTCAGCAGGTTGTGATGGCCGAAGCGAGGCGCAGCGCCGGCGAGGGCCTCGAAAATCTGAATCTGCACCGCGGTGTTGGTGACGTGATCCTCGCCGCGGATGACATGGGTGATGCCGAAGTCGATGTCGTCGACCACCGAGGGCAGCGTATAGAGGTAGGTCCCGTCCTCGCGGCGGAGGACCGGATCGGACAGCGACGCGCAGTCGATGTGGCTCTCGCCCCGCACCGCGTCGTCCCAACGCACTATGCTCGGTTCGAGCAGGAAACGCCAATGCGGCTTGCGGCCCGAAGCTTCGAGCGCCGCGCGCTCGGCTTCCGACAGGCGCAAGGCGGCGCGATCATAGATCGGCGGCCGGCCAAGCGCCTGTTGCCGCTTGCGGCGTCGGTCGAGCTCGTCTGCCGTCTCATAGGCGGCGTAGAGCCGGCCCAGGGCTCTGAGCCTTGCGGCTGCTTCGTCGTAGGCCGCCATCCGCTCCGATTGGCGGCGCACCAGGTCCGGTGTGATTCCCAGCCACTTCAGATCGGCCTCGATCGCGTCGGCATATTCCGCCTTCGAACGCTCGGGATCCGTGTCATCGAAGCGCAGGATGAACGTTCCATTGCGGCGCCTGGCGAACAGCCAGTTTAGCAGCGCGGTGCGGGCGTTGCCGATGTGGATGCGCCCGGTCGGCGAGGGTGCGAAACGGACGACCGGGGGGGAGGCCATTTCGCCTTCATAGAAGCGTCGCGCCGGCGCGGCAATATGGTGTGACAAGGCCAAGTGATTCGGGTAGTCTCGATCCATGACCATCAGCGCCCTGGCGGCGGGGATTTGCGCTACCAGCGCGGGGATTCATGGGCTGAGCGTCGCGCTCGCGACCCGCCGATGCAGGTGGCTGCCGGGCCGGACGCCAGCGCCGAACGACGCCCAAGGCGTCACGATTGTGCAGCCCTTGTGCGGTGTCGAGACGTTTTCGCGCGACACGCTTCGATCGATCTTCGCGCTCGACTATCCGACCTACGAGATCGTCTTCTGCCTCGCCAGCGCGGACGACCCGGTCGCTCCCCTGGTGCGCGGCGCGATCGACTCCAATCCGCATCGTCCGGCGCGTCTACTCATCGGCGATGACCGGATCAGCGCCAATCCCAAGCTCAACAACGTCGTCAAGGGATGGAAGGCGGCGCGCCACGATTGGGTGATCATTGCCGATTCCAACGTCCTCATGCCGAGCGACTACATTCAACGTTTGCTCGCGCGCTGGGGCTCCGACACCGGGATTGTCTGCGCCCCGCCGATCGGCACGCGTCCCGAGTCTTTCGCCGCCGACATCGAGTGCGCCTTTCTCAACACCTATGAGGCGCGCTGGCAGTACGCCGGCGATTCCTGCGGTTATGGCTTCGCTCAGGGCAAGACGATGCTGTGGCGTCGCGAAATCCTGGAGGCGGGCGGAGGCATCGAGGCTTTGGGGGCCGAGATCGCCGAAGACGCGGCGGCGACCAAGCTCATCAACGCCCAAGGACTGAACGCCCACCTCGTCGACCAGCCATTCCAGCAGCCGCTCGGCCGGCGGCGCCTGAAGGACGTCTGGTCGCGGCAGGTTCGCTGGGCGCGACTGCGGCGCGCGACATTTCCGTTTTTTTTCCTGCCCGAGATTTTGACCACGAGCCTGTTCACCCTCGCGGCGGCCGGCTTCGCCGCGCCGCAATTCGGGGTGAACGTCATCTTCAGCGTCGCCGCGATGGCGGCTTTTTGGTACGGCGCCGAGGCAATCCTCGCCTTCGTTTCAGGCTGGCCGGTATCGTGGCGAATGCCTTTGGCGTGGGTCGCCCGAGATCTGCTGCTGCCGCTGGTGTTCGCCAAGGCCTGGACCGGCCACGCCATCGTCTGGCGCGGCAACGCGATGAACGTTGAGGAAACGATGTTCAGCGAAGCCGAATCCGAGCCGCGACCGCAGATTTGATCCGCGGCGGGGCGCCCGGCCGCAACAACCCGCCAAAATTCCGCTCAACTGGCGCGCTATCGCTTTGCCCGCATCAAGCAGCGAGGCCGTCGAGAGCCTGGCGCTTGAATTGTTAAGAGCGCCATAGGAAGGGAGGAGGACGAGAATGCACTCGCAGAGTGAAGACGTGCGTGCGGGCGTGTTGAACGCGCTCTATTGGGACTTGCGGGTCCCCCGGGACCATTTGAGCGTCGATGTCGAGAACGGTTGGGTCACCGTTTCCGGAACGGTGGACCTTCCCTATCAAAGGACTTGCGCCGAGTTCGACGCTCGAAGCGTCCCTGGCGTTGTCGGCGTCACCAACCTGATCCGGCTTACGGATGCCCAACGCGCCGGGCGCCGAGCGGATCAGGTCGCCGAAAGCCGCCAGTGAATACGGCCGGCGGAGCCCGGCGGCCGAAAGCCGGGCTCAGACCGACTTCAACATGCCGCCGTCGACGTAATAGGTCGAACCGACCGAATAGCTCGCCCGTTCGGAGCACAGGAAGACGAAGAAGTTGGCCAGTTCCTGCGGCGTGGCGAAGCGCTTGATCGGCGCGTGCTCGCGCGCGACGGCGTCGAGATAGCCCTGCCAGTCGCCGCCCTTGTCGGCGGTCAATTGCTTCGCGGTTTTGATCCAATCCGGCGTCAGAATGAGACCGGGGTTGACGCAATCCACCCGGATGTTGTCGCCGATGAGTTCGGTCGAAAGCGTCTTCGAGAACATCATCAGCGCCGCCTTGGTCACGTTGTAGATCGGCTCGTACCACAGCGGCTGGGCGGCGCAGATCGAGGCGTTGTGCAGAATGACGCCGCCGCCGCGCTTCTTCATTGTCGGCGCGAGGCCGCGCGCGAGCCTGACCGCGGCCATCACGTGCAGGTCCCAGTAGGCTTGCCATTTCTCGTCCGGCGCCGCCAACACCGTCTCGTTGCTGCCGGTGCCGGCATTGTTGATGAGAATGTCGGCGCCGCCGAAAATCCGCTCGACGTCGGCGACGAGGTCATCCGTCCCCTGGCGCGTCGAGACGTCGCAGGCGACCCCCTCGGCGCGGACCCCGAAGGCTTTGGCGATGCGGCCGGTCTCCGCGCGGACGCGCTGCACCCCGCGCGCCGCGATCACGAGGTCCACGCCCTCCGCGGCGAGGCCCTCAGCGATCGCGAGACCGATGCCGACGCTGCCACCGGTGACGACGGCGACCTTGCCCTTGAGTCCGAGATCCATGATGCGCCCCCTATCGCCGCCCGACTTTACCAGCAGGTGTAGCCGCCGTCAGCCAGCACGATCGACCCGGTCATCAGACTGGCGGCGTCGGAAGCAAGAAACATGACGACGGCGGCGATCTCGTCAGGTTCGCCCATGCGAGCCATCGGCGTGCCGTCGATCCAGGCGTCGAACATCGGCTTGTTGGTCTTGGCGAAGGCGGTGAGCGGCATATTGATGTAGGTCGGGGCGACGGCGTTGACGCGCACGCCGCGGGCGCCCCATTCGGCGGCGAGCGACTTTGTCAGATGATGCACGGCGGCCTTGGAGGCGTTGTAATAGGCTTGTGGCTGCGGCTTGTTGACGATGACGCCCGACATCGAGCCGATATTGACGATTGAGCCGCGCCCGGCGGCCAACATGTGCCGGCCGAACGCCCGACAACACCAGAAAAGGCCGTTGAGGTTGACGTCAATGACGTTAAGCCAGTGCTCGTCGGTCACGTCTTCCGCCGCAGTCTCCGAGCGCGCGATGCCGGCGTTGCAGACCAGAATGTCGATCCGGCCTTTCTCCTTCATCACCCGGGCGGCGCCCGCGTCCACCTGCTTCGAGTCGGTCACCTCCATCTCGATCACCTCGGCCACGTAGCCCTTGGCTTTCATCGCCGCCTGGCCCTCCGCGCCCGCCTTGGCGTTGCGGTCGGCGATGTAGACCTGGGCGCCGGCCTCCAATAGCGCCTCGACGCAGGCGAGGCCGATGCCTTGCCCGCCGCCGGTGACGACCGCGACGCGGCCCTTGAGATTGAAGCGATCCAGGTACATGGCTCCAAGCCTCCGCGACGAATTCGTCAGCTCATCCAGTTGCCGCCGTCGACGTTGAGTGTCTGCGCGACAACGTAGTCGCTGTCGGCGGAGGCGAGGAACACGGCGGCGCCGGTATGGTCCTCGGGCAATCCCATCCGGCCGAACGGCACCGCCTCGCCGACCAGGCGTTTCTTCTCGCCGATCGGCCGGCGCTCGTATTTGGCGAACAACGCATCGACTTCATTCCACATCGGCGTATCGACGACGCCGGGGGCAATGCCGTTGACGTTGATGCGGTGCTTGATGAGGTCCAGCCCGGCCGACTGGGTGAGGCTGATGACGGCGGCCTTCGAGGCGCAGTAAATCGACACCAAAGCTTCGCCGCGCCGGCCGGCCTGCGAGGCCATGTTGATGATCTTGCCGCCCTGACCGCGCGCAATCATGCGCTTGGCCACCGCCTGCAGGGTGAAGAAGAGGCCCTTGACATTGACGGCAAAGACCCTGTCGTAGCTGGCTTCGGTCACTTCGACGATCGGGCCCATGTCGAAGATCGCGGCGTTATTGACGAGAATGTCGACGCCGCCCCAGCGCTGAACGACGCTCTCGACCGCAGCCTCGATCGACGCCGTCTTGGTGACGTCGAGCGTGACGGCGAAGGCCTTGTCCCCGTGGCGGGTGGCGGTTTCCCGCGCATGGGCGAACGAGATGTCGGCGACGGCCGCCTGCGCGCCCTCGGCGACATAGCGATCGACGATCGCGGCCCCGATGCCGCGCGCGCCGCCGGTGACGAGCGCGACCTTGTCCTTCAGCTTCATTGTCGCATCCCCGCGATGTCATCCTTGGATCGCCGCCCCGGGGGCGTGGGTCGGCTCCATTGGCGCTCACCGCTTATCCGACAGATAGTCGGCCAACGTCGACCGGACGCCGCGCGCCCACAGCGAAGCGAGGGCATCGGAAAACGCGCTGACGTAGGCCGGATTTTCGGCCAGCTCGCCGAAGATGTCGCGCAATTTGAGGAAGGCGAGCGGATCGTTTCGGGCCGGCTTCGCCGCCTTCTGCAGGCGCTCCCAGCTCGGGTCGTTCGGCGCGATCGCCTTGCCGCTCTCGGTTTCGCCATAGCAATAGCGGCACCACAGCGCCGACACGAGCGCGAGGCCGTTGAAGGATGCGCCGGCCTTCAGCCGATTGCGAACGGAGGGAAGGATGAACTTCGGCTGCCGGTTCGAGCCATCGAAGCACAGGCGCTGGATCGTGTCGCCGATCTTCGGATTGGCGAACCTGCGCGCGACCAGGGCGCGGTAGGAGTCGAGATTGGTGTTGGGCGGCGGCGGCACGACCGCCTGGATCTCGCGCCTGGTCAATGCTTCGAGGAAGGCGCGGATCTGCGCGTCCTCCATCGCCTCGTGCACGAAATGGATGTCGAGGAGCCCCGCGGGATAGGCGATCGCAGCATGACCACCGTTGAGGATGCGAATCTTCATCAATTCATAGGGCGCGACATCCGAGGTGAAAGTGACCCCGACCGCATCCAGCGCCGGACGCCCGGCCGGGAACCGGTCTTCCACCACCCACTGCCGGAACTCTTCGCAGAACACCGGCCAGTTGTCCTCGAGGCCGTATCTTTCGCGCAGAAAGGCGCGTTCGCGATCGGTCGTCGCCGGCGTGATGCGGTCGACCATGGAATTGGGAAAAGCGACGTTGGCGCGAATCCAGCCCCCGAGCTCGGGATCGGCGAGCCTGGCGAGGCCGGCGACAGCGTTCTCAGTGACGTGGCCGTTGCCGGGAATGTTATCGCAGGACATCACCGTAAAGGGCGGGACGCCGGCCGCGTGGCGGCGCTTGAGCCCGGCGACGATCAGTCCGAATGCGGTTTTTGGCGCATCAATGTTGCGCGCATCGGCGACAATGTCCGGATGGCCGGAATCGAATGTCTGTGTCGCTGGCGAGATATAATATCCGCCCTCGGTCACCGTCAGCGAGACGATGCGGATCTGCGGACGCGCGAGCATGTCGAGATTCGCGGCGACGTCGTAAGGCCTGACAAAATCGATCATCGCGCCGGTGACGCGGGCATTGCTGGACTCCGCCTCTTGCTCGACGACGGTCGTCAGCCAGTCCTGCTGCTTCAGCTTCTCGCGCACCGTCACGTCCGGGTCGCGCACCCCCGCCCCGACGATCGCCCAATCGCGGTCCCGGCCGGACTTGAACAAGTCGTCGAGATAGACTGCCTGATGCGCTCGGTGAAAATTGCCGACGCCGAAATGAACGATGCCGGGGCTTAGATCAGAGCGTCGATAAGTCGGAACCGCGACGCCGGGGGGCATGTGGGCGAGTGCGGCGGCGGAAAGTCTCACGCTCATGAATTCGTATCCACCGATGAATCCCGGACGGGCCCCAAATCACGCTTTCGCGGCCGTTCGTATCGAGAGTCGGGCGCCCCGCGCCGCAGCTCGCCCGCGGTCAGCCGATCCTCCTGCCGTCCTTGTCGAAACGATGGAGGTGCGCTTCGCGCGGTGTGACGTAAATGGTCTGGCCCGGCGTCAACGGCGCCTCGCCCTCCAGACGCAGGGTGAGGTGCCCGATGCCTTCGCCTTCCGCGTAAACAAAGGTATCGGAGCCGAGGTGCTCGGTCAGGCGCACCTTTGCTGGCCATTCGCCAGCAGTGGTCGATATGTCGGAGTGCTCCGGTCGGATGCCGATGGTCTCCGCGCCCCGCTTCGCCGCCGGCGCGCCCTTAATGAGGTTCATGGTCGGCGAGCCGATGAACCCGGCGACGAAGAGGCCGTTCGGCTTGTTGTAAAGCTCGAGCGGGGTGCCGACCTGCGCGACCGAGCCACGGTCAAGCACGACGATCTTGTCGGCCATGGTCATCGCCTCGACCTGATCGTGGGTGACATAGATCATCGTCGTCTTGAGCGCTTCGTGAAGCTCACCGATCTCGATTCGCATCTGCACGCGCAGCGCGGCATCGAGATTGGAGAGCGGCTCGTCGAACAGGAACGCCTTCGGTTCGCGCACGATCGCGCGGCCGATCGCNNCGCTGGCCGCCGGACAGCTGGCGGGGCTTGCGATCAAGGTAGTCGGTCAGGTTCAGCGTCGAGGCCGCTTTACGCACCTTCTGGTCGATGACGTCGGCGCTCTGTCCAGCCATCTTGAGCGCGAAGGCGATGTTGCCGCGCACGCTCATATGCGGATAGAGCGC